>NZ_CP115670.1:2738721-3043024 GCF_027886475.1 Corynebacterium sp. SCR221107 | reverse complement strand
GTCCGTGGCAGGGGTAGCAAACATGCCATCGGAATCCGCCTCCGGCATCTGCTCCGGTTCCGGAATGAGGATCGCCGGGCGAGAAGCCTCGGTGAATCCGAAGACCACGCGCTCGGTGCGAATGACATTGAGTCCGTCGCGCAAAAACACCGGGTTAAAGGCAATAAGCAGCGGATCATCCGAGGTAAAGGCGCACGGGAGGAACTCCTGGGCCATACCGGAATCGGTGCCACCTGCGGTAAGCCTGAGTTCGTTGCGGCTAAACGTCATGCGGATCTGCGCATTGCGCTCGGCAACCAAGGACACGCGGCGGATGGCATCGAGCAGCGGGGCGATCTCCACGCTGGCCATCGACTTGTGTTGCTTCGGAAGAAGCGGGTTGACGTTGGGGAAATCCGCATCCAGCATGCGGGTGGTGGTCTGCCGGGAGTCAATGTGGATACCGAACAAGCCCTCGGAGCCAATGGCCTCGCCGGTACCGACTGCGATCTCCACCGGCTCGGCAGTATTGGTATCGAGCGTGCGGGCGTTTTCCAGCAAGTTCTTCGCCGGGATCAGCAGCTTAGCCTGGGCATCTGGAGTAACCGGAGTCCAGTTAAATCGACGCAAAGCCAGACGGAAACGGTCAGTTGCCGTGAGGGTGACCTCTTCGCCGTCAATTTCCATGTGCACACCCGTAAGCATCGGGAGGGCATCGTCCTTGCCCGCTGCGATGGCCACCTGAGTCACGGCCGATTGGAACAGAGCCGGGTTAATAGCACCGGTTACGGCAGGCAGGTGTGGCAAAGGCGGGTAGTCATCCAGGGGGATGGAAGGCAGCTCAAACTGGGAGGTACCGCAGCTGAGCTTGACCATCGAGCCCTCCGTCACGAACTCCACCGGCTTGTTGGGCAGGCTGGAGGTGATGTCAGCGATGAGCTTGCCGGTGACTGCGATGCGCCCAGGTTGACGCACCTCCGCTGGCACCTTGACCTTGGAGGAAACCTCATAGTCAAAGCCTGCGAATTCAAGACCCTCATCGTCCGCGGTGATCAGCATCGCGCGCAGAACCGGCTGGGTGGGCTTGGATGAAAGGTTGCGTGCGACCCACGATACCGCGCTGGCCAAGTCCTCTTTTGCGACCTGGAATGACACCCCGAGTGCGTCCATGCTCAAAGTCCGGCTCCTTGAAAAAAGCGTTAACGACAAAACTACACAATCCGCAAACACGGCCCACACGTGGCATTTCCCCGGTGCAGACAGTACGGCCAAGCCTAGAAACCTTCGACGTGAAATTCCAGACTTTGCCAACTGCAGATGACAATCCTCCTCGAATCCGCAGGTCAACTCCTGTAATCCTCGGAATGAGCTGGAGAAGACCCTCACGATGTTCGGTGATCGTTGGTGTGCAGGGTTTGCGTAATTACAAGACCTAACGTACCTGCCTTTGTGCCCTGAGGAAACTTCATCCGACGAATCTTTGTCATGTGAGCCCCGGCAGCACGTCTGCCGAAAGGCTCATCGGATTCGCTTTTCCCCAACCCCCTATTTCTATTAAGAAGATTTGTAATTTAATTTTGGTAATAGCAGTAAGTCCTGTGCAGTCTGTGGATAACTGCCCAAACCTTAACGTAATCGCAAAATTTCACCGTGTGAATTCCCGTGTGCGATTGCTGTGGATAACTCTGGGTGAATGTGGACAACTTTATCCACAGGAAATTTGTTCACAATTCATCCCCAAACAGCTGCCCGCTTGTGCACATCTTTGGCCCGTTATTTCACAGCCCCTCCTTGACCCATTTCTGTGTCGAGGATCACCGAATTACATGTTTGTAATTACACAGCTGTGAATAACGTTGTGGACTACCCGGTAGTTGTGCACAATCCGCAGGACAAGGCGTGCTGCTTTCGCCCTCATCTACGCCGTGAGCTGCAATGACAAGAATTAACGAGTGTTGTTATTTGGCCTTGCCTCTGCTCGTCGTGCTGATTTGGCCGCCCACCCGAGCGACAGGATTGCTCGGAACACCTCATGATTGCCCCGCTGTGTCACCACATGCGGCTGCCTGAACGGCAGGTTCCAAAGAGTTTCGCAGGCTCTATGAGGCACTTGCGATGACAAAAGCCGCCACCGATAAAACGGTGACGGCTAAAAGGCTGGCTTTGCGGGCGCCTAGTGGGCGTCGGAAAGCAATAGTTACCTGCTAAAAGCGAGGGTTCGAAGGACCGCTAGGCGATGGTTCCCTGCCCCTTGATCTGATTGGTGATCTGCTGGATCTCGTTGTATGTATCACGCTTTTGACCAATGTCCTTGCGGATCTTACGGTCGGCGTACATGACCGTGGTGTGGTCCTTGCCGCCGAAGCTTTCACCGATCTTCGGCAGCGACAACTCAGTGAGCTCACGGCACAGATACATCGCGATCTGGCGGGCGTGGGCAATGTTGCGGGTCTTTGTCGAGCCCTTGAGATCCTGAGCGCGGATCTGGAAATAATCGGCTGTGACCTCAATAATCGTCTCAGGTGTGATCTCAATGTTGGACTGATCCGGGCTGATCGAACGCAGCGCAATCTCTGCGGTTTCCCGGTTGAGTTCCAGCTTATTAACTGAGGCATACGCGGATACGCGGATGAAGGCACCCTCCAGCTCGCGGATCGAGGTATCAAAACGCGAGGCGATCAGCTCGAGGACCTCACGGTCGGTTTCGATGCCATCAGCGCGTGACTTTTTGGACAAAATCGCGATGCGAGTCTCCAGATCCGGCGGGTAAATATCGGCGATCAAGCCCGCCTGGAAGCGAGTGCGCAGGCGATCCTCCAGCGTCGTCAGCTGCTTCGGCGGACGGTCCGAGCTTAGGACGATCTGCTTTCCGCCCTGCTCAAGGGCGTTAAAGGTGTGGAAGAATTCCTCCTGCGTTCCTTCCTTGCCCTGCAGGAACTGGATGTCGTCGACCATGAGGATGTCGACCTCACGGTAGCGGCGCTTGAAGGACTCCTGGCGGTCATCGCGCACGGAGTTGATGTAGTCGTTGGTGAATTCCTCACTCGAGACGTATTTGATCTTCAAGCGAGGGTGCAGCTGATGGGCGTAGTTACCGATAGCGTGCATGAGGTGGGTCTTGCCTAGACCGGAATCACCCCAGATGAACAAGGGGTTGTACGCACGGGCGGGCTTTTCGGCCACCGCGATCGCCGCCGAGGCAGGCAGCTTATTGGAATCAGAGACCACGTAGTTATCGAAGGTATGCAGCGGGTTGAGTGAAATTGGCTTCTCACCATCGGTTTTTTGGTTGGTGGGAGCTGGCGCCGGTGGCTTGAAACCGCCATCGCCGCCACCCGCCTGAGCCGAAGTATGCGTGGTCTGCCACCCCTCGGGACCGGCCGCCGGTGCGTTCGGAGCCGTGGAGGCGAACTCTGCCGCCGTGTGTAAGACTCCCGGATCGGTGGATACCTGGCGGGATCCGGGCATCGGCTGGGCCGGCATGACGGGTTCGGTCGCCGGTGAAGAATATCCTCCCACCTGCGATGATGTCTCCGGAACCGGGGCATGGGTAGGCGCCGTCGGCCCAGAGAGGGTGTACTCGGGCACCAGTGGAGTCTGCTGCAGCGGTTGTGGGCTCGGGGAAGAAAAATGAGAACCGTGCTCGAATCCCTGTGCCACGGGCTGAGCAGGCGCAGAAAACCCCTGCTCAGGCTGCTGCGTATGGGGTTCTGAAGGAGTTTGTTGATCGCTGATCGACGGATCGATCGTGACGGCGAGCGCAAAGGCGCGCCCCATTTTCATTCCCAGCACCTGAGTAATTGCGGTGCCGAGTTCGGATTCGATGTTTTCTTTAGCCCTGGCATGTGGGACTGCGAGGACTGCAACACCTTCAACGAAGGCAACGGGTTTGACAAGATGCAGGTAGGCCCGCTGCTGGGGGCCAATCCGCAGCCCAGAACCCGGGGTTGCGGAAAGAACAAAAAGTTCTTCCACGACCTTTCGCCACGTTTCGTGGAGGGGTGCTTGAGGATCCGACACTTAGCTTCCTTTGTAACTTGTGCAACATGCGCAAAATCTATGGAGATTCCGCGAAAAACGAGGGGACAATATGGACAAAACTTGGCAATTATCGCCCAAAACTTGTGGATAACTTGTCCTACACGCTGACTTTTGGGGCAAAAATCGGCGCGAAACTCCACAAGCCGAGGAAAACTCCTCAACTTTTGTCATTTTTCTAATCACACGGTTTTCACCGCGTTGTTCACAAGGGAAAACCCCGTTGAACCGGCTATCCACAGGAGTTATCCACACCTGTGGATAACTTTCGCCCCGCGGGGTGTGGGCGCCTGTGGATAAAGTTATCCACAAGCATCTCACATCCCTGTGAAAAACTCACCACCGGAAAAACATGTCGATGAACTGCGTTTTTGGTGGGCTTGTGTGGATTTCTCAACATGAAGTTGAGAGTTATCCACAGCCTTCGCTTTTCACACTGTGTGATTTTTCTTCTGCACACATTGTTACTCGCTATGTGGATAACTTGTCTAAAAATGTGCGCCATCCAGAAGGAGGCAACCCTCAAGATGAGGTCGCCTGCGCGGACTTTGAGGGCGGAAAAGTCAAATTTTCGGCGTGTCGTTACCGCGCTGACCGGCAAAAGTGGGTATGAGCTGCCGATGTAATTACAAGATTGAAATTAGAGGGGTAACTTCGGGGGGAAGGTGTGTCGATTTGTTTAGCCCGCCGTAGCTCGCGTAGTCTAAACGAGTCTGACACTGCAACGGGCGCGCTTACGCGCGTCAATCGCACGTGCTTTTCGAGAGCACCGTGGCCCCGCCAGCGGCGGTCAGGGATCACTTGTTGATAATCGCTCTCATTCATTATCCATCTTTGTGGGTGCCTTCTCGCCGTGGTCGGCGCGTCTTCGCGCATGGTCGCAACTGGGCCACCCAGTAGTTATATAGGAGTTTTACCGTGGCAAAGGGCAAGCGGACGTTCCAGCCGAACAACCGTCGTCGCGCACGCAAGCACGGCTTCCGTACCCGCATGGCTACCCGTGCAGGTCGCGCAATCGTGGCAGCACGTCGTCGTAAGGGACGCGAGAAGCTGACTGCGTAATTTACGTAACCAGCGTCGTTTCTTGAGAAAAGAAAGCAAACAGCGGTGCTTCCCGCCCAGCACAAACTCTCCTCTTCCGAACAGTTTCGCCAGACAATTCGGAAAGGTAAGCGTGCAGGCAGGAGCACCGCTGTTGTGCATATACGCCTCGATCAGCGCCGACCGGAGGACCTTAGTCTCGCCGAGGGAATGCGGACGAAGGATCTCGCGAGTTTTGGCGGACCGCGGTGCGGGCTCGTTGTGTCGAAGGCGGTGGGCAATGCGGTGACCCGTCACCGCGTCTCGCGCATGTTGCGGCACATCTTTGCTGAGCTAGCGCCGACCGTTCCGGCGCAGGCTACCGTCGTTATTAGGGCCTTGCCGCCGTCGGCAAGCGCAAGCTATGAGGAGCTTCGCAGCGATGTGCAAAAAGCACTGGCCAAAGCGCTCCGACGCAATTGATTCTGATTCGCAGGCCCATTATTCGCGGGCCTCGAACGCGTCTTCGTCGTCCGGGCCTGACCCTGTGGCCAGCGGGATTCGTCTCGATGAAGCCACAGACGTCGCCGCCGGTGACGATGGAGGCGATGGTGATACAGGGGGCGAAGTCGCAGCCCCCCGCCCGAGTGGTATTGCCGCCAAAATGCTCTATGGGGCGGTTCGTTTTTACCAAAAATACCTTTCAGCCCTTAAGATGGGCTCTACCTGCCGTTTCGAGCCAACCTGCAGTGCGTATGCGCTGGAAGCAATCGCCACCCGCGGTGCTTTCATCGGTAGCGTGCTCACGCTCGTACGGTTGGCCAAGTGTGGCCCCTGGCATCCAGGGGGATTCGACCCGGTTCCCCTGCCTGCTTCGATGAGGGATGCGGACATCCATTAAGGTCTCCGTTTCCAGCATCACCTGACCAGCTGACAACCGAACTCAAGGAGACCTGAACCAAGGTGCTCAATTTTATTTACTGGCCAATTTCGGCCATCCTGTGGTTCTGGCACAAAGTCGTAAGCTTTGTGATCAGTCCAGATTCCGGCGTTTCCTGGGTGCTGGCAATTGTGCTTTTGACATTTACCATCCGCGCCCTGCTGGTGAAGCCAACTGTCAACCAAATGCGCTCGGTGCGTCGCATGCAGGAATTCCAACCGCACATGGAAGAAATCCGCAAGAAGTACGCGAACGATCAGCAAAAGATGATGGAGGAGACCCGCAAACTCCAAAAGGAGATGGGCGTTAATCCCATCGCCGGCTGCATCCCGATGCTGGTGCAGATCCCGGTGTTCATCGGCCTGTTCCACGTGCTGCGTTCCTTCAACCGCACCGGCACCGGCACCGGCCAGCTGGGCTTGAGCGTTGAGCAAAACCGCGCGACCGCGAACTACATCTTCAACCCCGACGATGTGCAGTCCTTCCTCGATGCCCGCCTGTTCGGCGTCCCGTTGTCGGCCTACATCTCGATGCCGAAGGAGATGTACGAGGCATTCGGTGGTGGATTCACGCAGATCAACATCATCAGCGTGGCAGCACCGCTGATTCTCATCATCGTGGTAGCTACGCACATGAATGCCCGCCTGTCCGTGGATCGCCAGAAGGCGCGTATCGCCTCCGGCAAGCAAAAGCCGGCCGCGAACTCGCAGATGCAGATGCAGACCGACATGATGAACCGCATGATGCTGTGGTTCATGCCGCTGACCATTTTGTTCACCGGCGTTCTGTGGCACATCGGCCTGCTGTTCTACATGGTCTCCAACAACATCTGGACCTTCTTCCAGCAGCGCGCCGTCTTCGCAAAGATGGATGCCGAAGAAGAGGCCGAGCTCGCCGCTAAGAAGGAATCCAAGCGCGCCACCGCCCCGAAGCCTGGCCAGCGCCCGGACAATCCGAAGCGCAAGGGTAACAAACGTAAGAACTAAGGCGCATCGTTGTCGCTAGAAGCAAAAATCAACCGCCCCGACCGAAGAGGTTGCGGGCGGTTTTTTTATTGCTTTCCGACGCCCGCAGTCCCCACGTGCAAAAGCGCGGTCTGTGTCCCTTCATGCTTGCTTTCGGATCGGACCCATGCTGATTCCTTTCGAATGCTTCGACAGGCGCGCGGGGCGAAGTCGCAGGCTCGTGTTAAGTTGTCTAGTGACCATAAGGGCTCCTCCTGTGCACACCCACTGGCCCGCTACTACCCTGCCGCCCGGCCCCATAGTGTGGGGTTGGCGAGTATCTAGTGGCGGCGAAGAGGAAGGAACTCGTGGGCAATAATAGGCGGTGACAAGCAGTGGTAGGCCATGGTGCACACCGTGGAGATGAACGAAAAAGTTAGGATGTTTCACGTGAAACCAGGTTCCTTCGACGACCTGACGGCCGATGCGCAGGGCAATCCCCTGCTGCCGCCGCCAGAGATTGCTTCCGAGATCTTTGGCGAGAACCTCGACAAGGCGATTGCCTATCACGGCCTGCTGGCTACCGCCGGTTCGATCCGTGGCTTTATGGGACCGAGGGAGATTCCAAAGCTGTGGGATCGCCATATCCTCAACTGTGCGGTGATCGGCGAGGCGATGGATCATGGGGCCCGGGTAGCCGACATCGGTTCGGGTGCGGGCCTGCCCGGCATCCCACTGGTGCTGGCGCGCCCCGACCTATCCATCACACTCATCGAGCCTCTGCTGAAGCGCTCGGTCTTCCTGGATGAGGTGGTGGATGCCCTCGAGCTAGACAATGTGCGGGTGATTCGCGGGCGTGCCGAAGAAAAGTTCGTCCGCGCTCAGCTTGGCCCCATCGATATTGTTACCTCTCGCGCGGTCGCTCCCCTGGGCAAGCTAGCTGGGTGGTCGCTGCCCTTGCTTTCCAAGGGGGGTCGGATGATTGCCATGAAAGGAACCAGTGTGCACGAGGAGCCGGAGCGCGACCAAGCACTTATCGCCAAGGCTGGCGGTGGGATGGTCGAAATCTTCAGCGTCGGCAAGCAGCTACCCGAACCGACCACACTCATCGCGATTCGCAAGAAGCGCTAAGCGAAGCCGTCGACACTCATCTGAGCATCCATTGCTCCCCAGACGCCTTTAGTGGGGTCGTGTGCTAGGCATGTGATCAAGGATCGGCGGTGTGGCAAAGGGAAAAATGGGTGCATCATCCCAGGTGCATCATCGAGGTGCGTGCGGGCGCGTTGGTGTGAAAACACAGGTGACGGCGGCTGCGTCGGGGACAATGGCGGGTGCGGGCCCGTTGCCTGGTGTGCCTACCCGGCCGATGGTGGAGTGGCCGGGGGAAAAGAACTAAGGTAGATGGCGTACATTTGACGGTCAACCTCGACGGCGGGGGGCCGCGACATGCCGCGAAATGCCGTGAAGAAGGGGCTCATGGACGATCTGAACTGGGACGATACGCCGATTGCGGAGGCTGCGCATCGGGCGGCCCAGGTGTTAAGCAACCAGCTTCACCTGCCGAAGCCCGCGCAGCCGCGACGGCTGACGGTGGCGAACCAAAAAGGTGGGGTTGGCAAGACCACCTCATCGGTGAATCTTGCCGCAGGTCTAGCTCTCAACGGCCTCAAGGTGCTGGTAGTCGACCTTGACCCACAGGGTAATGCCTCCACCGCGCTCGGGGTGGAGCACCGTGCCGGAACATTGTCGAGCTACGAGATGCTCATTGGGGAATGTAGCGCGCAAGAGGCCATCCAACCGTCGACCGCCAGCGAGAACCTGTTCTGCATCCCCGCCACGATCGACCTGGCCGGCGCTGAGATTGAACTGGTGTCCATGGTGCGCCGGGAGTATCGCCTCCGCGACGCGCTCGAGACCGAGTTCATGCGGAAAGCTGGCTTCGACTACATCTTCATCGACTGCCCGCCCTCGCTCGGCCTGTTGACCATCAACGCGATGACGGCAGTCACTGAGGTCCTCATCCCCATCCAGTGCGAGTACTACGCACTCGAAGGCGTGGGCCAGCTGCTCAACAACATCTCCATGATTCGCCAACACCTCAACTCCGAGCTACACATTTCGGCGATCTTGCTGACGATGTACGACGCGCGCACCAAGCTCGCCGAGCAGGTGACCGAAGAGGTCCGCGGCCATTTCGGTGAGGTGGTGCTGCGCACCAAGATCCCACGCTCGGTCAAGGTCTCCGAGGCTCCGGGCTACGGGCAGACCGTTCTCGGATATGACCCAGGCTCGCGTGGCGCGATGGCCTACATGGACGCCGCCCGCGAGCTGGCCAACCGCGGTGACTACCTGCCTACCCCGGAATCGGGAGCGGTGGGTGTGGCCCCGGCGGCCGCCTCCCCGGGCGCGAAGCCCTCGGAGTCTGGTGCCAATGATGAGGCCGAGGGCAGTGCAGACAGTGCTCACGGTGCTCACGGTGAGCAGGATGGAGCCGGTGGGCAGCTCGATTCCGCACAGCCATCGGCGCAGGAATCCCATTAGGATAGAGCCTTCAATGCAGCTTGCCGCAACGGTGGTCGTCGGCAAGCACACTAAGTACAAAAACGATCCGGTCGCATTCGGCCTTGCCGGCCGGCAACCGGGCAGATCATGGGTGTTGCAGTTCGCGTCACCACGTGGAAGAAAAGGGAAGAAAAGCTAATGAACCAAGAAACCCGCAAGGGCGGACTCGGACGCGGATTGGCTGCGCTGATTACTTCCAGCCCCACCCCGGGCACCCGCATCGGTAGCACCGCAGCCGATGTTGTTTTCGGGCCCGACAACGGCAAGTCCAGCGAGGCTGAGGGTGGCAACCAGGCCTCCCCCAAGCCCGGTGAACACCTCCCAGGAAAACCGCACAAGGTTGTCCGCGATGCTACCGGCGCGCGGGTGAACCCCATTCTTGCCGAGGCTGCGGCCGCACACACCCGTGAGGAGCAGGCACAGGAGCAGGAGTTCGGCGCCTCCTACCGGGAGATCCCCATTGGCCTGATCATCCCCAACGACAAAAACCCCCGCACCGTCTTCGACGAGGATGATCTAGGAGAACTGGTTCACTCCATCAGGGAGTTCGGTCTCCTGCAGCCGATTGTCGTGCGTGAGACCAGCGATGATCGCTACGAGATCATCATGGGCGAGCGCCGTTGGCGAGCGGCCTCCAAGGCCGGGCTCGGGGTCATCCCTGCGATTGTGCGCGCCACCGATGATTCCAACATGCTGCGCGACGCGCTCTTGGAAAACATCCACCGCGTACAGCTCAACCCCTTGGAAGAAGCCGCGGCCTACCAGCAGCTGCTGGAGGAGTTCGGCGTCACCCACAACGAGCTCGCCGATCGCCTCGGCCGCTCGCGCCCGGTGATCTCCAACATGATTCGCCTGCTGAGCCTGCCGGTGGCGGTGCAGCGCAAGGTCGCCGCCGGAGTGCTGTCGGCTGGCCACGCCCGTGCCTTGCTGGGCTTGAAGGCTGGCGAACAGGCGCAGGAGACTCTGGCTAATCGCATCGTTGCCGAGGGACTCTCGGTCCGCGCCACCGAGGAGGCCGTCACCTTGCTCAACCGCGGCGACGAGCCGAAGAAGACTCCACGGGAGAAGGCGCCAACGCCGGAGTACCTCACCCACGCCGCAGAGTCGCTCGCGGACAACCTCGATACCAAGGTCTCGGTGTCAATGGGCAAGCGCAAGGGCAAGATCGTCGTTGAGTTCGGCGACCGCGAGGACTTCGAACGTATCATGGGGATCCTTCAGGGTTAGGCATCAAAGCGATGCGCACCCCTTCCCTACTCAAGCTGGAGCCGGAGACCGTATCCGTCATGCACCCCGGCTGCGCCTCCAGTGTGTTCTGGGAGTTCGAACCCAGCGTGGCCGAGCGTGTGCTTGCCGACGGCAGCGAGCGCTTCGAGAAAGAAGCTTGGGTGGCCTCCGTGCTGCTGGAAAACGGCGAGTGTGGGTTTAGCCTCATCGCGGCTCCGCGCCCCGTGGCGGGCGAGGAGGCGCTAATTGATGAGGTCGCGCACGTGGTTCCACCCGGTGGGCGGGTCATCGCCACCGTGTTGTACTGCAAGCCCGCCCAAGCCCCCGGCAGCGCCCAGTTGCCCACGGCCCCTGTTAGCCCCGACGCCCGCCTGCTGAGCTCCTTGCACATCGACGCGCTCTTTGCGGCGCTGGGCCTTGAATCCGTGCTCGTGGATGCCGTGCTCGCGGCCCTAATGGCCACGGAGGTTACCGCCGTGGAGGCATTTGCTTACCGACGTCCAGGCGAGCGCACAACCTCCGATTGTCCCCCACTGTCACCGGAGTTGGAAGAGGTCTACGAGCATGTCGACGACCACGGCATCCTTGAGGTATCCATCCTTGAGTCCGCGGGATTCAAGGTGGTCGAGGATCACCCCTACTTCCCGCGCCTGCGTATTGAATTGCCACCACCGCAGGCACTGCTGACTGCGGAGGCAGTAGAACAGCTACTCGCAGGCGCTGTGGTTTAAGCAGCTCCAGGCACGATTGACACCCTTTGCTCGACGATGCGGGAGTAATCGGGTAGGGATTAGCAGCCAGCCGCGACGCGGGCACGCGGTGCTGCTTCGGGGTCTTCGTGGCTTTGGTGGTGCCTTCAGTTCCTTCTTCTCATACGCCAAAAGCCCCATCGATTTGATGAGGCGTGCGCTACGGGGCTTAGCGTGTTACTTGAGCAGTTCCTGTTCGAGCAGTTCGCTGAATTTGTAGGTGCCGGTGGGCTGGTTATCGTCGTCAAGCAAATACAGGCGCTTGACCGCAACCACGATCGCCTCGGCGATGGCATCGCGCTGCTTGGGATCAGTCAGGATAGCTACATCCCCAGGGTTGGTGAGATAGCCCATGACCACCTCGATGGAGGGCATCTGAGTAATTCGCAGCAGATCCCACGTGCGACCATGGTTGCCGCAATTGGCAAGGCCCGTACGCGCCACGATCTCGCGCTGGACGAGGCCGGAAAGCAGCTCCCCGGTGATTGAGGAACTACCCTGCTCAGAGCCGAAGTAGAAGGTGGCCACGCCGTTGGCCTTCTCATTTTGGTAATGATCGCACTGGATGCAGATCATGAGGTCGGCGCCGAAGGCGTTGGCGATCTCCGCGCGCTGCTTATGGGAGGGATCGTCCTGACGCGGTCGGGACATGATTGTTTCCATGCCAGCTGCCACCATGCGGCCCTCGATGCGGGTGGCGAGATCCCAAATGATCTCCTCCTCGGTGATCTCCCCATAGGGACCCTTGACGATCTGCCCCTTGTTGGCGCCACCCAAGGCCGGATCGATGACCACGCGCTTGCCCGCCAGCTGCGGGCCGGCGTCGCGCACGCGGGCGCGCTCACGCAAAGCTTGGGCAGAACCACCGGTGATGCGCCGACCCAGCCTGCCGAGGGCGCGGATGGTGTTCGGTCCGCAGATGCCATCTGGGTTGAGGCCATAGTTGAGCTGATAATTGACCAAGGCGGCGTGGGTGCACTCCCCGAAGTGCCCGTCAATGCGGTCGACGTAGAAACCCAGCTCCTGCAGCTGTGTCTGAAGCTGCGTGACGTCATCACCAACGAGCTGGTTGTTGGGCTGATAGCTCAGCACGCGCGCGCCAAGCTGGTAGGATGCCTCGCGCAGGACGCGCAGAGTTGTTTCATCGATCTCGCCGGAGGCGATGATGCCCCGGCACTGCTGGAAGCCACGCAAGACATTGCACAGCTTTTCGTCGAAGTAGGTATCTGCGTCGGTGAAGGTGTGATTCTTGGAGTTATCCACGGAGGCGTCAAACTCTGGGAAGAGTCCTAGACGTGCTAGTGCCAGGCGAACCTCTGCCACGCGAGGGCTGCGATCGCCGACTTTCAGGATCTCAGACACGCTTGTGCATTCCTCCTCGAATCCGCCATGTGATAACTGCAAGTGGGAAACTGCATGGTCAACTTGAAAAATACCGCTCTTGCCGAGTGACAGTGGTTGTGGACCGTCACCCGATCAAGGCTCCGTGGCTGCAATGAAAAGCCGAAGAATCTTTAAAGCTCGGCATTGCCCCACAATCTAGGGTGTGCGCACTGCGCAGTTTACTATTTTCTCAGTTGTTTTGCTTTTCCCCAACACTACCAGTTAGAGGTGCTTGTTGAGCTCCGCGACAATAGCGGATTTAGGACGAACTCCAACAAATTCGGAAACTTTTTCCCCGTCTTTGAAAAGCAGAACCGTTGGAATAGACATGATCTGGAACATCGCACCCAAGTTGCGCTCCTGATCCACATCCACCTTGGCCACGGTGACCTGATCGCCCATCTCAGCGGCGATTTCTTCCAAAATAGGGCTGAGCTTGCGGCACGGTCCACACCACTGCGCCCAGAAGTCCACCAGCACTGGCTTATCGGAATCAACGACGACGGACTTGAAGGTCTCCTCGGAAACATTGACTGGCGTGCTCATGAAAAAATGCGCTCCTTAAAAGTTTGATGTGAGTGTAAATGATCCTAGACCACCAAGTCGTGGGCTAGGCCAGTTCTGCGAGGTAGTGCTCCGCGTCGATGGCGCCACGGCAGCCGGAACCGGCGGCGGTGATGGCCTGCTGGTAGTGGTTGTCAACCAAGTCGCCGATGGCGAATACACCCGGCAGAGAGGTCTTGGTGGATGGCTGTTCGACGATGACGTAGCCTGCCTCGTCAACGGCGATCTGGTCTTTGAACATTTCCGAACGCGGATCGTGACCGATGGCGGTGAACATCGCGGTCACATCCAGGGTGGAGGTCTCGCCGGTGACGGTGTCGGTCAGCTCGAGGCCAGCGACGGTGCTCTCGCCCAAGACTTTGGAAACCGTCTTGTTGGTCAGGAAGCGGATCTTGTCATTTTCCTTGGCGCGGGCCAACATGATCGCGGAGGCGCGGAACTCCTCGCGGCGGTGAATGATGGTCACGGAGTTAGCGAACTTGGTAAGGAAGATGGCCTCCTCCATCGCGGAGTCACCGCCGCCGACGACGGCGATGTCATGTCCCTTGAAGAAGAAGCCGTCGCAGGTCGCGCACGCGGACACGCCGCGACCCAGAAGATCCTGCTCACCCGGTGCGCCGATGTAGCGCGGTGCGGAACCGGTGGCCAGGATGACCGCGCGTGCCTGATACTCGGCGTCATCGACCCAGATCTTCTTGATGTCACCTTCGAGCTCAACCTTGGTGACCAACTCCATGCGCAGGTCGGCACCGAAACGCTCGGCCTGGGCACGCATCTTGTCCATCAGATCCGGACCCATGATGCCCTCGGGGAAACCGGGGAAGTTTTCGACCTCGGTCGTGGTCATCAGGGATCCGCCGAATTCGATGCCTTCAAAGACGATGGGCTTAAGCTCGGCGCGTGCTGCGTACAGTGCTGCGGTGTAGCCTGCGGGGCCAGAGCCGATGATGGCAACGTCGTGGATCGCTGGAGCCTCGGACATAGGTGGTTCAACCTTCCTCACGGTGTGTGTAGCCCTTCCTTGTAGAAAGGCCAGTCTGCGGCCTTTAGTCTAGTGGCCGCAGGGGTGTAACTCTTAGTCAAGCAACGGCGAATGTGGGAGTTTAATTCCCTCTCCCCGCCCCTGGCGGCATGTTTTCCCACTGCCAGCGATGACGCCCGAAGCAACAAGGCAGCGCCGACTCCCTTGTCGAAACAGTACGAGGATGGCCTTAGAAGGCCACTGCCTGATCGCCGCGGACAGCCGACGCTGATGGATAACGCAGGTGTGAGAAGCCTCCAGCAACGGGCTGGAGGCAGCCATAATTGAAAGTATGTGAGTTAGTCAGATGGCGTGTCCTTGAATGCCTCCTCGGCCTCCTCGCTCAGTTGGGTGCGCAGCTGTTGGCGTGCACGTGCCCGCCTGGATTTGATCGTTCCTTCCTTGACCCCCAACTGTTCCGCCGCGCGGTCGAGGTCATAGTCGAGGAAGTCAACCAGCATGATGGCGTTACGATGGTCGCAGCTGAGGCCATTGAGTGCCATTCGAATCGCTATGGACAGGTTGAGGTCTGGGGTCGGGTCGTGGCTGAGTGCCCGGTCAATGTGCGGGGTGGCCTCAGCGTTGTTGATGGTGACGTTGGTGTCATGGTTGCGACGCTTGTTGTAGAGATCGTGGGCGTTGTTGACCACGAGCCTGTGTAGCCACGTTCCGAAGCTGGAGTTTCCTTGGAACAGGTGGATCTTATGGTAGGCCTTCAGCAGTCCATCATGAAGGACATCCGAGGCCTCTTCGAGTGTGTCGGTATAGCGTTTGGCAATAAACCACACGCGGCGGTAATGCTTGGCGACGAGGTCATTGAAGGAGTAGTGATCTCCCGCGAGGAATTGCTGGATGAGTACGTCATCCGGCGTGGTGATAACAGTATTTCCAAGCTTGGATAGGTACTCCGTGGGCTTGGTCGTGAACGCCGGGGTGATCACCCTGCCTGGCGGTGGTGGCTGCGTACAGGCAGTGGAAAACGGTGCCCGTTGGTTGCTGGTTTGGCTCATGGTGCTCTTCATTTCGGTGTCTTGCGCCGAATGCTTGTCACAACGGCACGACGGCTAGGTACGGATATGCGGCTCCTGTGCGGTATTGAGTGTGCGGGGCGCGGGTGGCACCCACCCGCCGGTCACCAGGCTGACGTGGGTGGCGCCTGCTCGAGCATGCCCGCGGGGTATGAACTCGAAAATAGGCGGATCTTTGGGCCCTCGTTGTCAACTAAAGTTGACAACCTTGTTCCTGGCATGAGCCGTCTATCTGTTCATCGATGCGCGCGAAGGAAACGAATGACAAAGCATGTATTCAGATTTGTAGCCTGCCACGGCACCGGCTGTAAGCGATTGTTAAGAATCCGCTCCCACGGTCACTACCCACAAGGACCGTGCCGGAAAGTGATGCAGGCAGCAAAAAACCGGGGACTGCATGTGGCATGCAATCCCCGGCGAGCAATCCTTTCCGGTAGCAGTCAAGCGACTGAATCCAGTCACTTACCTGGCTCGTTGATGTTTCACCAGCAACGAGTCCCAACGCCGCGCGGATCGTCGTGCGCTTTTAGCTACCAACCAGCGTGATTTCCGAGATGGCGTTGCTGACTGAGGTGTCGGCGTTGTCGATGACGAGCACCACACCGGCTAGGTTGTGTTGTCCGCCAAGCGAGACGGTGGACTGCAGTGAGTTGAGCTGCTTGTCGGCAAGCAGCGGCAGATCCTTCAAGGAGGAGATATCGCTGGTGGCAACGCTAGTGGGCACGCTGGGTGCTGTCTGGTCAAGCACTTCGGCCGTGTCGGTGGTGGCCTGCGCGCTTTGAGCGGTATGTGCCGGTAGTCCGTAGACCTTGAGACTGAACGCGGAGTCCGTGGTCGTGGAGATGACCACCGCCTCCAGTCGGCCTGGGGTGTTCGAAGTCAGCACGAGGGAGGCCTGGTCGCTGATCGGCCAGGACGTGGTGGGATCCTTGTCGACGGTGGCCGTGGCCTGTTGGTCGGCGGTGCCGATCATCGCAATCGAGGCCACGGGATAGACGATCTGCGGGGCTGCGGCAGCAGAGGTGTCGCCGGTGATCGACTCGGAGTTGAGCGGGGTGGCCGGATCCTTGGCGCCGAAGATGCTGACGAGGTAGGCGGTGATCGCGGCGGCGATGATCACGATGATGACCGCGGCGGCCCCTAGAAGGCCCACGGCACCGCGCGAGTAGCCCTTGGAGCCGAAGCCGGGACGGTGCTGCGGGCGCGGGGTGGATTCCTCGGAAATCGCGAGGGCCTCCAGCGGCGCTTCTGCGCTACCGCCGCTTGCATCAGTGGGGTCATCAGCGCTTGCCTTAGTGCGCTTGCCGACGCCCACCAGATCGCCCTCGTCGGCGTTTTCTTCCCGCGTGCGGTCTGGCTCGGTGGTGGAGGAAGCCGGCGCGGCGACGCCCGGTGCTGCGGCGCTGGCGGCGTCGGAACGCGAGGACGGCGACTGCCCCGCAAGGGCAAGCAGCTTGCCGGGCAGATCCTCGGCGCTTGAGGAAAGCAGGTCGGCGACCTGTTCGTCTGTACCAGCGTCTGGGATGAGCTGAGTGAGCATCGCGCGGATGGACTGCAGATCGCGGCTGTGGGTGGCGCCGGACAAGACAGCCGGGAAGGCAAGAGTTGCAACGCCTTGCGTGGAGATCCGGATGCGGGCACGGTTATCCAGGCCCAGCAAGGTCATGTGATCGAAGGCGGTGGTGACCGCCTGCGCTAACGGCACCAGTGCCGCGGCGGCGGGAAGCGGATCGGGGTGCATCGCGGCAACCGAGGCCAATGAACGCCCCGGCACCCAATCGGCCACGACGAGGGTACCCGTGCGATACGGGATGGTTTCAATATTCGGCGCCACTGCCACTAGATTCAGGTTGGCCAGCGCCGTCGTGCGGCGGGCAACCTCGGAGGCCTCGAAGGCGGCATCCTGGGGGCTGGCGGCGGCCTGCGGGGCCATGCCAGTGGTGTCGACAAACGTCAGCGCCACTTCCCTGCCGGTGGCCTTCTCCCGCGCCTGCCAGAAGCGCGCGCCCGGTACGGAACCGTGATCGGCCAGCAGACGGAAGCGGCCGTCGGAGACCTCCGCGCCGGGGATCAGACGCGGTCCGCGCACCACTCCGGCCGACATCGGCGGTGGCACCGGGGAGGCGTTGAATTCGGATTCGAATGCCAGGGCTTCCGCGGTGGCGTTGACGCGGGCGTCGGTGCCCACACCGTGACCGGCTCCGGTGCCTGCGGCCTCGGGCGCCACGGGGGCCTGCACTTTGATGATGCGGCTCATGCCCGGGATGCGGGTAAGGGCCTGGCCGACGGTGTTGACCTCAGCAAGTCCGGAGCGCGAGAGCAATAATCCGGTGACAATCAGGAAGACGATGCCGCCGATAACGAGGTGAATCACATGCGTGGCGGAGCCGAAGTGCTCAAAGAGCGGACGGGAAACGAAGGTCAGCAGCCAGTCCACGACCAGGGCAACGGCCACGCCAATCAGAGAGGCGCCGAAGGCCCAGGCGCTGGTGCGGGCGATGGTGGCGGTACCGAGCGAGCCCAGCTTGCGGCGCAGCAGGAATCCGCCGATCACGGCGCCAGCAACGAAGCCGAAACCATTGGCGGCGCCCAGCAGCACCACGACGTCCTCCGGTGAGGACGCTACCTTCGGTGCCAGCCAGGACAAGGCGACCTTGGTGACGGTGATGCCTGCGATGATAAATGTCGGCGTCCAGGCGTCCTCGCGGGCGTAAAACACGCGTAGGTGCAGCAGCACCATGGCATACGGCAGCAGCGTAAACGCGGAGAAGCTCAAGGTCATGCCGAGAATGCCGGCGGAGTGCTCCGGGAAGGCGCCGTAGGCAAAAAGCCCGGTGGCGATGGGTTTGCCGAAGGCGGTGAAAAACACCACGATCGGGATCAAGGCCAAGAAGGTCAGCTTCGATCCCAGAATAAGGTCGCCGACCACGGCCTTGTCATCACCGTCGGCGGCATTGCGCGACAGCCGTGGCATGATGGCGGTCAGTAGGGTCACGCCGATGATGCCGTAGGGCACCTGCAGCAGCAGCCAGGCTTGCTGGTAGATGTTGGGGGCGGCCTCGTCGGCTGCCGAGGCGATGCGGGTGGTGATGGTATAGCCCAGCTGAGAAATGGCGACGTAGACGACGATGGCTAGTGCCATGCCACCGAACTGCTTGAGGCGATCATCGATGCCCCACAGCGGCTTGAGCGAGATTCCCGCTCGCCGGATGGGTGGCACCATGATGAGCATTTGCACGACCACGCCCAAGGTGGTGCCCAAACCCAAAAGCAACACGTGAGGGTCGCTGACGGGCGAGGGCGCCGAGGGGTTGAGTTCGCCTGGTACGAGCTTGTAGGCAACCAGCACGACAAGCACGATGATGTTGTTGACTACCGGTGCCCACGCGCCCGGGCGGAACACGTTTTTGGTGTTGAGCACGGCCATCAGTAGCGCGAACAGTCCATAGAAGATGATCTGCGGCAAGAGCAGGTAGGCGAAGCTGGAGGCCTGCACCACGTTGACTTTGCCCTCGGAGGAGAGCATGAGCCGGGTCAGCCAGGGCGCGCCGATAACAGACACGATGGTGATGACGCCCAGCAGCGTGGTGGCCAGCGTGAAAAGCTGCCGGATGAATCTTTCGCCGCGGTCGGGGTCTTCCTTTTCTGCGCGCACCAGCACCGGCACCACCAGCGAGGTGAGCACCGCGCCGAGCACGATCTCGGTGATCAGGTTAGGCAGGGTGTTGGCCACGTTGAACGCCGATGAGATCGCCGGGCCTAGCGTGGTCACGATGAGGACGTTGCGCAGAAAGCCGGTCAGGCGCGAGATCAGCGTCGCGATAGCCATCGATCCGGTCGAGCGAACGACGTCGCTATCGCTCGTATCGTGCGACGTGGCGGAATCAGCATCCTGTGTTGCCGTCGCCGTCCCGGTGGCGGTTCCTGCAGCCGTGCTTGCCTGCGCGGCAGTATCAAAGGCGGCCTGGGGCGTAGGGCCTTGCTCGGCAGTGCCCGTGCCGGTTGCGTGCGTGTGCTTATCGACGCCCGCCCTCTCACGTGGCTGACTGTGGTTGCGGCCTGGCGCGGTCGCCTTCAACAGCGACTTATCTTCTGCAGTTGCATGAGTTTCTTGCGCCGGCTGCGGCGCGCGGTCGGGCACTGGCGCCGGGCTGGGCGCCTGCTTGAAGCGGTGGCGCCGGCCGGGCGAAGGCTGAGATGGGGGTTGAACCCGATCGTTCACGAGGAATCGTCCTTCCTTCGAGGTGGAAGTCCCATCCCCTTTGTCTGCGCCACGAGTCGGCCTTAGGACACTGTCTCGTGGCTGGGGACGGTTGGGATGTGAAATGGAGAAAGAATGGGGGTTATCGGTGGAATGGATCAGCTGCTTGGATCCCAAGCCGTGATGAGACTGCAAAGGGCGCCCCACTAGGTCGCACGCGGTGGTGGCAACCAAAGAAGGTGCGCCCTTGTTTATTGGCCGAAAATAAGCGGCGGCTCATCAGCCGGGTTCTTGGGGACCGTCGGGATGATCCGGGGCCTCCGGATCGTCGTCTCCGAGGTTTCCTCGCGGTTGGGACCGCTGGCTGCGCCCGGAACCTTCCGCGCGGTGCGCGCCCACTGGTCCGGTGGCGGTGCCGGTGGCAGTCCCCGATCCAGCCCTGGTCGCACGTGGCATGCCGGTGCTAGCACCTGGCCTGGCGGCGGCGCGACGGCGTTTGAAAAAGATTCGGCCGAACATCAATGCCAGCAATCCCAGCACCACAATCGCCGCCGTGCCGGAGGTGCCCAGGAGGCCAGAGCGGGTTTGCACGCCGATCTCCACCGGGGTGGAAATGGCCGCATCCTGCGGGGTGGCAAGCCACAGCGACAAGTCGGTGCGGCCGGAGTCGGTGGGCAAATCGGCGGTCATCGTCACGGTGATCGAACCCTTCGCCGGGATGATCAGCGGGCTGGGGGTATAGATCGTGGAACCGTCCGGCCCGATGTATCGGATGCGCGCATCCACCGGAAGCGGCAGCCCGTTTTGCGCCACGATCAGCAGCGGGGAAGATTGCGAGATGCGGGTGTAGACGTTGCCCGGTGGCAATAAGGCCACCGAGCTGCGCAGCTCGGTGAGAGTCTCCCGGTTGAGGTTGAGATTGGCGTTGGATTGCCTCGTGCGCTCATCGTAGGACTCGATCGAGTTGCGTCCGGTGTAGCGCAAGGTTCGCAGGAGGTCCTGGCGAAGCGGCCTGGTAAATCCATAGGGTGTGAGTGCGACCTGTGGGTCGTTGATCATCAGCGCGGTGAGGTCGTCGATGTAGCCTGCCTGCTGCTGGGCGCGCAGGATCTCAGTATCGGAGACCACGGTCGGATCGTCGAAAGGCGCGCCGAAGCGGTCGGTGTCTGTGGCCCATGAAGCATCCTGAGCCAACTCGCCGGACTGCTCCGGGGTTGGGGTGAGATAGCTTTCCAAGGATAAGGGGCTGGCTTCGCCGGATTCCAGCAGGTTGGCGGCGGTGCTGAGGATTTCGGTACCGGAGGTCATCGACGCGGGCAGCATCGCCAGCACGGGCTCTTGGCCCCCCGACTCGGCAACAGACTGGCGCAGGGCGGAGTTGGCGGTAGCGTTGCGCGCGGCCTCGGAATCCATCCGCGGATCGATGCGGGTGTCCATGCTGCTATAGCCGACGGTATCGGGGTTGGAACCGGTAGCGGCCAGGGTGGCCACGAGCGACCCGGAGTAGCTGACCCCGGTTAGTCCGGAGCCTAGGTCGGAGAAACGCCCCGACTCGGTGACTCCCCACACGCTGTTGTCGGAAACCAGCACCCGCACCGGGCTCGTCGGGGTCGGTGGAGTGGAACCAGACTGGCCAGCAACACCCGCTGTATCGGCGTTAGCCTGCGCGCCGGGGTCATCGAGGCTCGATTCCACCGCACCTTGGGCCGATTGCTCACCCGTTAGCTGGCCCGCATCTGCACCCTGGCCACCCTGCGGCGCCTGTGTCGATTGCAGCCACAGTTCATCGATGCCGCCTGCGGCCGTGGTACTAGCGGAATCCGCCCACGCCAGCTGGGGGGCGGTCTTTTCTGTGACGTATCCGCTCGGGGTTATTACGACGTTGTCGAGCGGACGCACGCCCAAGATCTCAGTGATCGTGGATTGCCCACGCACCAGCGCTTCTTGTACGAGCCATTGATTATTGGTGGCGGCCACGGCATTGATCTCGGCGTTAGCCCAGGGAAGGGCCACCACGCAGGAGTCGGCAACGATCTCGGTGAGCTCGCCGAGGATTCGCTTCGCATCATCTTGGCCGGTGCCCGGGGTGGAATCGATCGCCTCGGTGGTAGTACCCCAGGAATCGCGCAGGCGACGCTTCTGGGAAACAGAGCTGGGTCGCTCCTTAGCCACGGAATAACCCTGGGACATGCGTGAGAGGGCGTCGACAAGCTGTGGATCCAAGGCGAGGCAGGCAGCCTGCGCCAGTTGGGGGCTTTTGTCGGTGGCCTCTTTGTAGGAATCGACGAGGGTATCGATGCGCCCGCCCTCGCGAAGCTGGGCGGCCAGTTGCTCGCTCGAAAGAATCAGCGGCGCCTGTTCCGGCGCCTCCCCCGTTTCGCCGGCGACGATATCCACGTTGGCGGTCAGCGGGTACACCAGGCTCAAAGAAGTCGCCTGCTCTGGCTGGGTGGTGGCGTCATCCCCATCGACGCCACCATCTCCCACGCCGTCGGTCGCGGCGGCGGTGTCGGAAATGGCGCTGGGGCCGTCGGCGGAACTGTTCCCGTCAGCAGTACTGGACGCACGATCGACGACGGAGAGCAAGAACCGGTTGGAGACGCGGTTGACACCGTCGCTCACACCGATCATGACTGGATAAAAGCCGGGTCCCTGCAGCTCAAAGCTGCCCTGAGCCCCCACGGCGGTGGGGATGGTCAATGACAGCTCGATACTTTGCCCGGGCGGGATGGACTGTTCGCTGAGATCGCCAGGTCCGCCGGCCACGTCGGCGGTGGCGGGATAGGGGAAGGCGGACGGATCGCTGGTGAGCACGCGCCGGGCTTGGGTGACCGTTGCCTCGGCATCCGCGTGCAGGGAAAGGATGGTGAGATCGGTGGCCTTGATGGTGTCCTCACCGTTGTTGGTGACCTTCATGGCCAGCACGAGTTGATCCCCCAGCGTGATCGCCGAGGGCACCTCGGTCAGCTCCATGGCCAGTTCGGAGTCGGTCTCCTCCGCGCGAAGATTGGGGTTGATCCAACGGTCGCGCGCAATGTCGTCGTTAGGCGATTGCAGGAGGGCGTCGGCGCTGGCGGGGGCAGGAATTCCGATACCGAAGATGGCGCTGCCGGCCATCGCCGTGCCTAACAACGCCGAACCTAGCCGCGCGGCGCGGGTTGCCGGAAAAGACCTTGTGGTGGCCTTCGGCGTAAAGTCGTGGCTCACCGCGGGGTCATCCTTCCCGCCTCGTGCTCTTTCACCGCCAACTGTGGCAAAAGGTCGTGGGCAATGCGGGCAAGCTTGCGCTCATCGGCATAGGCGAAGTGCTCGATAAGCGCCGACGCCGGAATCCAGGCAACCTCAGTCACCTCTGGGTCCTCGTCATTGAGATCCCCATCGACGTAGCGCAACAGGTGGTGATGCACCGTCTTGTGGATCCGCGTCCCCTCGGAGACAAACCAGTAGTCAATGACGCCGAGCTGGGCGAAGACCTCGCCGTGGATGCCGGTCTCCTCCCACACCTCGCGTTCGGCGGTGGCGGCGATGTCCTCGCCGGGCTCCACGTGCCCCTTGGGCATTGACCACAACAGGCGCCCGCGCCGGTCGAGCCTGCCGATCAAGGCCACATACACCCGGCTGAGATCCACGTTGCCGCGCTCATCGACGGCCTCCGCCAGCCCGGACACCACAAGTCCACCCGCGGAGGTCTCATCCCGGGTTTCCATCTTGTTGGCCGCATAGCGCGAGGCGGGCTTGCTGGTGGCATAAATCTTCTTGCCACCGCGGTTGCGCGCGGCCGGGCGCGCGGTGGACTGCTCCGCCCCACGCGTCGAACGTCGACGCCGCCGACGCCTGCTTTCGCGGACCGCGTCGCGGCCGGATTCCCGTGTCTCGCGCGACGTATCCGCCTCGCGCACCTCGCGCGCATCGCGAGCGTCTCGACCATCGCGCCCGCCGCGCCTCGTGCGGCCATTCTTGCGCTCCTGCCGCCCGGCACCACCGGACTGGCCCGCTGCACCGGCACCTTCGTCGGGTGAGCCGGGGTGGATGCCGTGTGGCGTCTTGGCCATGCTTGCTGGGCTGGCAGAGTCGGCCGGGCGTGCCTGCCCCCTAGCGCTGGCCGGGGTCGTTGGTGCGGCACCCGTGGTGTGTGCGCTGGAGGCGCTATGTCCGCCACGTTGATTGCCGCGACCCGACGATCGTGCCCCGGACTGCTTGCCGCCTGATTGCTTGGGGCTTGACTGCTTCGATCCACCCTGCTTCGAATGAGCCTTGTTTGATCGTTGCGGGTTCTGGTCTCCGCCGCGGCGGGTATCGGCAGCGCTGGTCGTGGTTGCGGATCCGGACGGAGCCGTGGTTGCCTGTTGAGGGTCGCGCTGACGCGAGCGCGAGCGCTTCCGGCGCCGGCGCTTATTCGCTTGCTGCGACCTCTCGTTTTCCTTCATCTCGTTGATGGTAATCGTTTAAGGGCACAAAGGGCACATATGAACCGCCGTTTGTGGGCACTTTGGCCCTCATTCAAAGACTGTCTTGCTCCGGCATTCATGCGTTTGCGCGGCCGCTGCGGCTGGCATGAGTGCAGGTTGTCGTGCCTGCGGCGATCGCGGCCGGCATAATCGGTGCGCCAACCCCAGCGGCCGCGGCGCCAACGGGAATGTGCTTGCCGACGCCTAACCGGCCAAGATGGCAGGGTTTGGGGTCCCGCTAGTGGCAGGGCGGGTGCCTGTGCCGTGTGAATCATGGATGCCGATCGCCGCTGTTTGGTACCCGTTGCCGCCAGATGCCACCGACGTTTCGTGGGTGCGTGAGAAGCCAGGCCGGATTTCTTTTAATAAGTAAGGAATATGTCACGGGTGGTCAGGGAGGCCAGCTCAGTGGTGCCTAGTGGACGTAAGAAAAACGGCAGGTAGGATGTTTCAGGTGAATTCCCAAACCCAACTTTCCTCTGAACAGATTCTGATCCGCGCCCACGCATCCCTGGGCGAGCTTGGCGAATTCCTGCGCCCGCTCGCCGAGGCCTTTGCTGCGCGCGGGCACAGACTCTACCTCGTGGGCGGTTCCGTGCGCGACGCACTGCTAGAGAAGTTGGGGCATGACCTGGACTTTACAACGGATGCGGTACCGGACGTCGTCAAGCAGATTCTGGAGGAATTTGCCGAGGTCGTGTGGGATACCGGCATCGACTACGGCACGGTATCGGCCGAAAAGCACGGCCAGCTCATCGAGATCACCACCTTCCGCGCGGATACCTACGATGGGCAATCGCGCAACCCCGAGGTCGTCTTCGGCGACACCCTCGAGGGAGATCTCATCCGCCGTGACTTCCGGGTCAATGCGATGGCGATGGAAATCAAGGCCGACGGTGGCATGGTGTTCCACGATCCCGTCGGCGGGCTCGAAGACCTGGCCGCGGGTGTGCTGGACACCCCGGCTACCCCGCAGCAAAGCTTCCACGATGATCCGCTGCGCATGTTGCGCGCGGCCCGGTTCGTCTCGCAGCTGGGTTTCGAGGTTACCGATCGGGTGCGTGCCGCCATGACTGACATGGCGGCCGAGATTGACCGCATCACCGCCGAACGGATTCAGGTTGAGCTCGACAAGTTGATCCTGGGCAAGGATCCCTCCCGCGGTATCGACCTGTTGGTGGAGACCGGGCTGGCCGAGCGCGTCTACCCGGAGATTCCGGCGCTGCGCCTGGCGCAGGACGAGCATCAGCAGCACAAGGACGTCTACGCGCACTCGCTGAAGGTGCTGCAGCAGGCCATCGACCAAGAAGACGATGGCCCCGATCTGGTCTTGCGCTGGGCGGCGCTGGTGCACGACATCGGCAAGCCGGACACCCGCGAATTCAATGAGCAAGGCCATGTCTCCTTCCATCATCACGAGGTGGTGGGTGCGAAGCTCGTGCGAAAGCGCATGCGCAAGCTGAAGTATTCCAAGCAGATGATTGCCGATGTCAGCCAGCTGGTGTATTTGCACATGCGCTTCCACGGCTATGGCGAGGCGGAGTGGACGGACTCGGCCGTGCGCCGGTACGTCACCGACGCGGGCGAGCTGCTCCCCCGCCTGCATAAGTTGGTGCGCTCGGACTGTACGACCCGCAACCCGAAGAAGGCCGCCCGCCTTCAGCGCACCTACGATGCCCTCGAGGAACGCATCGCCGAGATCGCGGCCAAGGAAGACCTTGCCAAGGTTCGTCCCGATCTCGACGGCAACGAGATCATGGGCATCCTTGGCCTGCGGCCGGGTCCAGAGGTGGGTAAGGCGTGGGCGTTTATGAAGGAGTTGCGTCTTGAGCGCGGCCCGCTCGAGCGCGAGGACGCCATTGCCGAGCTGCAGGCCTGGTGGGCTAATCAACACGGACAAGTCGAGGAACCCGCGCCGTCCCCGGCTACCAATCGAGAACTTTCGTCTTCGGAGGAGGAGTAGACCATGGCACATCTCTATGGCGATCGGCTGTTTAATGCCGTCGAGAAGAACGACCCCGCACCGGGCATGCTCCTGGTGGCAGCACCCGGACTCGCTGACGAGAATTTCTCCCGCAGCGTCATCCTTCTCCTGGAGCACAACGAAGCCACGTCTTTTGGCGTGAATATCGCCTCGCGCTCCGACGTGGCGGTGTTCAACGTGATGCCGGAGTGGGCCCCGCTGGTGGCCAAGCCGCAGGCCCTTTATATCGGTGGCCCGCTAAGTCAGCAGGCCGTGGTGGGGCTTGCGGTGACGAAGTCGGGCGTTGACATCTCCTCGCACCGCTTCTTCAACCGCCTGGCCAACCGCCTGGTTCACGTGGACCTGCGTGCCAAGCCGGAGCAGATTCAGGATCTCGTTGAGGGGATGCGCATGTTCGCCGGGTACGCGGAGTGGTCCCCGGGGCAGCTCGATGCAGAGATCGCTCGCGGTGACTGGTTCGTTGCCCCCGCCCTGCCCTCCGACGTTATTGCCCCCGGTAGTGTTGACGTGTGGGGTGATGTGATGCGCAGGCAGCCGATGCCCTTGCCCCTGTACTCCACCTACCCGCACGATGTAAGCGAGAACTAGCATGGTTTCACGTGAAACATCGTTACGTGAAGAGGTGATCAAGGGAGTCAAACAGACCTGGGCCGTCGGCCTGGGTCTGATCCCTTTGGGGCTGGCCTTCGGCCTGCTTATCACCCAGTCTGGCTTCGCCTGGTGGTGGGCGCCGATCTTCTCGCTAGTCATCTACGCTGGCTCGATGGAGTTTCTCGCCATTGGATTGATCACCGGCGGCGTGGGGCCCATCTCGGCCGCGGTCACCGGCTTCATGGTGAACTTCCGACACATCTTCTACGGCCTGACGTTTCCCCGTCACGCCATCCACAGTCGAATCGGTCGTGCTTATTCCACGTATGCGCTTACCGACGAGTCCTATGCGATCGTCTCCGCCGATCCGGAACGCCACCCCAGCGGCGCGAAGGTGTTGACGGTGCAGATCCTGTGCCAGTTGCTCTGGGTAATTCCCGGCACGATCGCGGCACTGATCGGCCAGGCGCTGCCGGATAACATCGGCGGTATGGAGTTCGCGCTGACCGCCTTATTCGTGGTGCTGGCGTGGGAGTCCTTCAAGGCGAATCGGGACTACTCTTTGCCGATCATCGCGGGGGGTATGGCAATTGCGACGGCCTTCCTGGCGCCAGCGCACATCTTGATCGTTTCGCTGACGCTGTACTTCATCGTGCTGTTGATCCGCAATGCTTCCCCGCGTGTCGACGAGGCGCTCACCTGGCGTATCGGCGCCCAGGATGCGGCCGGCGGCGCGGAAGTGCGCGAAGCGAAATCGACGAAGGAGGGAGAGCTCGGCAATGAGTGAATCCTCGTCTTTGGTTTCCGCCTCGGCTGAGCGGTGGCTCGCCTCGGGCGCTGGCCTTCCGGAGGGGGTCAGCTTATCGACGGTCGTCGGTGTCCTGATCCCCGTTGCGATCGTTACCTTCGCGCTGCGGGAATTACCCTTTTCCGCTGTGCGCTTCATGCGGGGATCGACTCTCATGGCGCTTCTGGCCACCACCATGCCGGTGGGGGTGATGGTGGTGCTGGTGATCTACACGCTCAACTCCAGCCGCGAGGCACCCGGCGGGTTGCTCGCCGCTGTGATCGCGGTGGCCGCGACCCTCGGGCTGCATGCGTGGCGACGCGACGCGAGCATCTCCATCCTCGGCGGCACGGCGGCCTACATGCTTCTTGTCAACCTGGTGTGGGCCTAGTCCCGCGCTCTTGCGCACTCCCCTGGCCTTGTGAAAAGGCCCGGGGATTTTTCTTGTGCCATGAAACCTTGGGCAGTGTGGCTGTCATTGTTGGGGGTGGCGGGAACATAAGAGCCCCCTATTTTGTTGACATATCCAGAAACGACGTGGGTCTCCACGCCTGTGAAGGATACGAGCCAGAAATGCAGCGCACGTATTGCGCATGAGGTGGAGGTGACACTGACAATGAACAACCAACAAGTATTCGCTGCCCCGGCCGGCACCCGCGCGGTTGAAGCACACGACGAGGCTGAAGGCACCATGCGGCGTGACGTCGTGGGGCCTGTGGGCGTCGGCAAGCACCCCGACGCACCTGCGGACGCTGCACCAACCGTCTCACCTGAAGCGGTGGACAGCTACGAGCGCCTCCAGGGCGCTGAGGAGGACGGGCGCCCGGTCGGCTCGCGCAAGCTCATGGCGGCACTACTCGGACCGGTCTTTATGGCGCTGGTGGCGATCTCGGTGGTCAACGTCGCGCTCTCGCCGATGCGCGCCTCGCTGGGCGCCTCGAACAGCCTCACGCAATGGGTGGTGTCGGGCTATGCGCTCTCCTTCGGGGTGCCGCTGGTGGCGGCCGGGCGCATCGGCGACGTCAGCGGACGCAGGCGCATGTTCTCCCTTGGCGTGGGGCTATTTACGCTGGGTTCCTTGCTATCCGCGCTCGCGCCGAGCATCGGGGTCCTCATCGGCGCCCGTGTGCTGCAGGGGCTTGGTGCGGGACTGTTTAACCCGCAGATCACCGGCATCATCCAGGCCAACTTCACCGGCCAAGCCCGTGCGCGTGCCTATGCCATGTTCGGAACCACCGTTGCCATCGCGACAGTCGTCGGCCCGCTGCTCGGCGGTTTCCTCATCCAGGTCTTCGGCCAGGGGCTGGGTTGGCGCATGATGTTTATGATCAACGTTCCGATGGGGCTTGCTACGCTTGCGATCGCCTCGCGCTGGATCCCCGATGACCGGGCGTTTGGTGCGACGAGTGTCGCGGAGGCCGTGGGGACCACCGATGCTGCGGGAACGAACGCGCGGCCGCGTCGGATGGACCTCGATCCGGTGGGCATGGTGTTGCTTCCGGTGGCCATCCTTGCCATCCTCTTCCCCTTCGTGCAGCGCAGCACCGCAGTCCTTCCTTGGGTCTTTGGGCTGTTTGGTGCCGTGCTCGCCGTGGTGTTTGTGCGTTGGGAGGCCTCCTATAAAAAGCGTTCACACACGCCGATGCTCGACCTTGACCTCGTGCGCGCACCCGCGTTTTGCAATGGGATTTTCATCGTCACGCTTTTCTTCCTCGGCAACACGAGCGTGTGGCTGATCGTTCCTATTTACCTGCAAAACCATCTCGGCACCACGGCGCTGGTTGCGGCCATGATGACGGTTCCGGCTTCGGTAGTCTCCGGTTTCACCGCCCCGTGGGCCGGACGCCACGTGCTACACATGGGCCGCAAGATGGTCATCGGCGGGTATCTCGTTTCCATGACCGCGGTGCTGGCGACGCTGCTTGTTATCAATCCGGTCGAGTCCGGCCGTGCCGGCGTGTGGTGGTTTGCCCTTTCCCTGCTGGGCTTTGGCATCGGCTCGGGCCTCGTCATCTCCCCCAACCAGACCCTGACTTTGGCCTCCGTACGCCCGGAGGTCTCCGGCGTCGCCGGTGGCGTGCTCTCCCTGGGGCAGCGCATGGGCACCGCGATCGGCACCGCGTTGATCTCCAGCATCCTCTTCGGCCTGGTTGAGGCGGGTGTGCATTGGAATATCGCCCTCAGCGCGGCGTTCGGGGGAATCTTCCTCGCCTACGTCGGCGGGCTTGCCTTCACCATCGCCGATTTCCGCCGCGAGGCGCGCAGCGCTGCTTAACGACGCTTCCCCGCCGCTGGGCACGGCCGAAGGGACGTTGCGGTGGCGCTAGCCATAGTGCCAGCGGTGGGCATGGTGCGGGGGTACGCTGAGCTGAAAATGATGTCTGTCAACCAGATTGATAAAAGGCAAGGGGTATCGGATGGCAACCGTTCATTAACTCACCGAGCAAGGATACAAGCCCTATGAGGCAGAAGGCATCACCGTTTTTTGGAAGCCCGATATCTGCCAGCACTCCGGCAATTGCGTGCGCGGCGACTCGGAGGTCTTTTCCGCCCAGCGGCGCCCGTGGATCAATCCGGCGGGAAACTCGCCGGAGGCCATCGCCGCCGTGATTGACACCTGTTCGTCGGGCGCGCTGCGCTATGTCGTCGACGGCGGTGGTGCGAATAGTTAGGTATTCGGATGGGATGAAGGCACGCTGCCTCAAGCAAGTGCCGGTAACAAGAGGCGACTAGAGGCAGATAAAGATAAAGAAGCCCAGGTCGGAATGATATTCTGAGCTGGGCTTTTATTATTCGAACAGTCATGTCGCGGGCGTTTTTTATGCTGCCTGCATGACCGCTGTATATGAAGTAGTACCGCCCCTATGCCCCCACTGCCACGCCGTGCGTAGGCCAGGTTCCTATCTCGTTGGCTGGGATGCGGAGCACTGGCCACCACACCGTACCTGGACCTGCCTTGCCTGCCGCCATGTGGAGCATGCGATGAAAGTGGAGCTTCGTCCCGTGCGCACCCGGGTGGCCTAGGGTGTGCCTTGGGCTTATCCCAATGCGGGGAACTTGGCCAAGGCTTCGGCCCACAGCGCTTCGAAGGCATCCGCCAGCACGGTTGTGGAAGTAATGTCGGGGAAGTCGGCGTATTGGTCAGGGTGTGGCACCACCTGTTCGGGGGTTGCCGCCATGCCCACGCTTTTTCCGCCTGTAGCCGCGCCGCGGATGGTCTCAGAAGGATCAAGCTCGATGATGCGCAAGAGTTCGCAGGTAAAGCCGTCGATTGGCTGCAGCTCCGCGATGTGGATGCTGGTACCTACCTGGGGGATGGTCATTTCGGTGCGAACATAGAGCAGTTCTTTCATGCGTATTAGCATACAAGAGGACAGAAAATGGCAACGCTCCCATTAGAATGATTGCTAGGATTACCTGTTGCTCAGAAAGGATGCCCACCGTGTCAATCGCCAAGCGAGCCACCATGAAGGATGTCGCCGAGCTTGCTGGCGTGAGTATCCAAACGGTCTCCCGGGTGTTGAATTCCTCCGGGGCTGTGAGCGATCACACTCGGGAGAAGGTGGAGGCCGCGGCACGGGATTTGCGCTATACCGTCAACCTAGCCGCCCGGCAGCTGGCGGCCAAGGATTCAGGGGTCGTTGGATTCCTCGTCGATGGGGATCTGCGCTATGGCATCGCCGAGATTTTCACGCACTTGCAAGATACGTTGCGCGAGCGCAATGAGCACCTCGCCTACTCCACGGCAGGCTCCGATTCAGGGCATCTGCGAGACGCCCTCGATTACCTCCAGGGCTCCCACGTAAAAGGGCTCATTGTCTTTGCTCCCGAGGCCTCCATCCTCGATTCGATCCTGGCGCGCACGTCCCTGCCCGTGGTGGCAATTGCCGCCGGGGTGGAGCCACGCGCCAACCTCAGTGTGGTGACCTTTGACCAGGAGCCGGCAGTCTATGCGGCGACGAAGAAACTGATCGATGCAGGCGCGAAGCGCATTGTCCACCTGTGTGGCGATATGCGCTGCGAGGATGCCCGCTTGCGGCTAAGCGGCTATCGCAGCGCTGTCGAAGAAAGTGGCCTGGAGCCGGATTGGGTCGTTGGCTGGGGATGGTCCAATGAGGATGGCTATGCGGCTGCCACGGAGGCCTTGGGCAAGGGAACTCCCGATGCATTCGTCGTGGGCAACGATGACATGGCCATCGGTACGATCCGCGCACTTGCGGAGCGTGGGATTTCCGTTCCCGGCGACGTCGAGGTGATCGGGTTTGATGACCTCCCCGTCTCCAAGTTCCTCAGCCCCGCCTTAAGTACCATCAGCCAGGACTTCGTTGGCCTAGGCGTTGCGGCCATTGATCAGCTCGAGCGGCTTTTGGCCGGAGGTGGCGGCGAGCAGGTGGTGTTGCCCACCCGAACTGTTTGGCGTGAAACCACCCGCACGCAGCCCTAGGTCATGCACAAGGTCCCCTCCTTCAATTCATTGTGAAGGAGGGGACCTTGTGGATTCCTAGTGGGAGCTTTGTGCCCCATAGCGGGCGGCTAACCACGAACAGATCATGAGCTGGACCTGATGGAAGATCATCAGTGGCAAGATGAGCAGACCGAGGTTGGCGCCGCCGAAGATAACCGCGGCCATCGGGAGGCCGGAGGCCAAGGATTTCTTGGAGCCGCAGAACTCGATGGCGATGACGTCGGGGCGGCTGAATCCGAGCTTGGAACTGACCGCGCGGCTCAGCCACAGCATGAAGCTGACCAGGGCCGCGGAGAAGACGATGAGGAAAACAATCTGCCAGACGCCGACCGTGCTCCAAATCCCTTCCACCATGCCAGCGGAAAACGCGGAGTACACCACCATCGCGATGGATCCGCGGTCCACGATCTTCGTTGCCTTACGCGCAGCGAAGCCGGCGACCCAGCGCCGAGTCAGCTGGCCGAGAATGAAGGGCAGGAGCAGCTGTACAGCGATATCGATGAACACCCCGGTGTCGATGTGGACTCCCCCGTCGCCGGTGACGGATCCGCTCATGAGCAGCATCACGAGCAGCGGAGTAAGGAAGACGCCGGCGAGGTTACTCGCCGACGCTGAGACGATCGCGCCGGCGACGTTGCCCTTGGCGATGGAGGTGAAGGCCACCGACGACTGAACTGTCGAGGGGACTAGGGTGAGGTAAAGGATGCCTAGGTAGAGTTCCTGCCCTATCAGCCCGGCCAGCGGGCGCAGCGCGAGCCCGATGATCGGAAAGACCACGAAGGTAAAGGTGAGGATCGTCAGATGCAGCTTCCAGTTCTTTAAGCCTTCGAGCGCCTCATGCGTGGACAGTCGCGCGCCATATAGGAAGAACAATAGGGCGATCGCGATCTTGACTGCTATCGAAAACCAATCGGCAAACGTTCCGCTCGCCGGGAAAATAATCGCGAAAATGACCGCAAGAATAATGAGGACGATGAGAGGGTCGGGTTTATTGAATCGGGAAAGCATAGGCGCAAGTCTATTGCATGACCCTCGGCGAGTGGTGGAAGTCACCTCTTAAAAAGCCCCCTCGATCTCCCCGTTTCACGTGAAACGGGGAGACCGTCCGTGTGCGCTCCCCTAGCCCGCCGAAGGGAGGGTGTTGGATGAGCTAAGAAAGCGCGATAGAGTCACCTTCAACGGTCGCTGTGCGCGTTTCCAATGGGTCGCGGGATGGACCGTCGGTCACGGAGCCGTCGACGATGCTGAACTCAGAGCCGTGCTGGGTACAGCGGACGATGTCATCCTTAACGACCGTGATCGGCGATCCGGCATGGGGGCACTTCGTCGAGTAAGCCACGTAGTGGCCTTCGGTAGGCTGGGCGACGATGTAGCCGCCCACAATGAGGGCACTTCCGACTGGGACGTCTGTGACGGCGACCGAGTTCACTTCGGCGGCACTTCCGCAGGCGGCGAGCAGGGCGCCCGCGAAGGTGGTGGCGGTTCCTAGGAGGAACATGCGCCGAGAGCATTGGAATGGCTGGGGTGAAGTAGTCATGTATTTCAGTATCTCACCCCGCATGCTTTTTACGCTTTACGACGCCAAGGTGCTCACCTGAAATGGGTGGAAAAGCATGAGGCCGTTAATTGTCACAGTGACGAACGAATGGAGGCCAAGGGCAGGCCATTCGACAACGAGCTATCGGTTTCCTTCATCGTGTGGAAGGCGGCTGAAGCTGACGCGTGGTGCGTACGGAAAGCATCGCGGTCGTTGAAGACTCGGTTTTTAATCCTCGCCGACCTTTAAGGGTGGGGCGACTGACCTCACAGCGGTCTTCTCCCCTCTCCTTGTCGGCCGCGGAGTGCACACGCACTCACGCCTTCTTACTCACTGTCGCACGAGGTTTCACGTGAAACCTCGGGGGCATCCTCCTCAAGGTGGGTGACCGCGATGATGGTTCTGTGAGGTAGGGTGCCAGGAAGGTTCGGTTGCTTCAGGAGGGTGAGTAGCGCATGGGCATCCGCGGTGGCGATGTGCTCGGTGGGTTCATCGAGGAGGAGGATGGGGGCATCGCTCAGCAAAGCTCGCGCCAAGAGAAGCCGACGGCGTTGTCCGGAAGATAGCGATCCCGCGCCATCCTCGAGGAGGGTGTCCAGCGGCAAGGTGAATCCCACCGCCTCTAATGCCGCTAGGATCTGGGCGTCGTTCGCATCGGGCTTGGCTAGAAGCAAGTTTTCGCGCACGGTAGTGGCGAAGATCCACTCGTCCTCGGAGTGAAATTGGGCGAGGCTACTCGCTTGCACGACTCCTTCCCTCGTCGGTAATTCTCCAGCGAGGGTGCGCAGAAGTGTGGACTTGCCCAGACCTGATGGTCCGCGAATAATCAGCCGCGAATTAAAGGGAGCAGACAGTGTCCAGCGTTGCTCGCCGTATTGGCAAAGTGCGTCTGTGGCGCTGATGTCAATCACGGCGGGGGTTGTAGGCTGCTCTGCTTCCCTACGCATTGCCTCATGGAGCTTTGTGGCGGAACGCATTGCTTCTCTTAAGTGAATGGCCGCCTTGTCTAGTCCCGCGTGTGCCTCGAAGCTAGCAAGGGGAATGAGTACGAGCATGCCGAGCCATGTGGGTTCCCCGGAGTAGAAGGTGATGCCAACGACTGTGATGCCGAAGATGCTAAGCCCCTGGGCCAGCGTGGAAAGCATGCGAGCTGTGGAGGTAAGGGCCTGGTTGCGCTGCTGGCTCGCAGTTGTTGATTGTGAACAGTCCTCGACGCGGGACTCGAGGCGTTCTAGTTGCCCCGCGACAGAATATTCGGCGCGATGGAGCATCAGGCGGCGCAAGGAGGCATCGAGTGCGTCAAGATCCGCGGTGGCATTCACGACGCGGGTAGCGCGAGAGGCAAGCACCGGGCACACGATACCGGTTACCAGGAAGGCGGTAGTTAGGATGACTGCTGCGAGTGGTTGGAGGAGCGCGATACCGCCGATCGTAAGAACGGAAATGAGTCCTGCGGTGTAGAAGGGGACGAGAGAGCGCACGATGGAATCGGTGATCCGCTCAACATCGGTGTCGCTGATATCTCCACCTGCATCGAAGGCGATGCACCGCAAGGTGGTCTGGGCTCGCAAAGCCAAGCGATGAGCATAAAGCCGGTCGCTATAGCGAAAGGCGGCCCTGGATATTCCCAATGCGCGCACACCCGTGATCGCGATGCTGAGATCAAGCACGGGAGGCATTTCCCAGGCCCGGGTGATGAGCCACCCGGACAACACCGTCAGCCCTAGGGCGGCCGAGAGAGTCAGGGCGCTGAGCGTGGTGGCTGTGATGAGGTGGATGGGACGTACGCCCGCGCGGGCGAGAATAGCACGCAACTGTCTATAGGAATTCACAGGGTCACCACCTGATCGGCGATCGCGTGCAAACGCGGATCGTGGCTAGCGACGATAACGCACACTCCCCTCTTTGTCTCAGCGTGAAGAACGCTGATAAGATCCTCAACCAGCTCGGGGCTCAGGTGAGCGCTGGGCTCATCGAGGAGCACCGCCTCGGTGTGTTCATGCGCCAGGGTGCGTGCAATAGCAACCCGGTGCGCCTGTCCGGTCGAAAGGGAGCGAGGCTCGTCTGAGCTGATGTCCAAGGAGAGTTCGCCTAAGACCTGTGATGCCGATTGTTTGCTTGCGCCAAGTTCGACAATGTTGTCCGTTACGCTTCCCGAAAGCCACACGGGGACTGCAGGAAGGTAGGCCAGATGTTGAGGTGCTTCCACTTTCCCACTAACTTTGGCGTCGGGAAGCAATCCGGCAATGGCCAGCAGCGTCGTGGACTTTCCGGAGCCATTGGGGCCACTCAGTACGGTGATTGTCCCACGCGGGGCGCTAAAGGAGAGCTCTCGAGGTGTTTGTCCTTCCCTACCGCTGACGGAAAGATTCGTACACGCCACCTCATCGGAGATGCTGCGGTAACCACCGCAGGGCGCACGGGTGTCGATGAGTGCCAGCGCTTCCGCGGCCGCGGTGGTACCTTCGGCGGCGGCGTGGAAACTCGTTCCCACGGCTCGCAGTGGAGCGTAAACCTCCGGGACGATGATGAGCACGATGAGTGCTGAGGCAAGCTCGATGCCTCCGTCGAGCAGCCGCAGCCCCACCGAGACCGCCACAAGGGCGACAGATAACGTGGCGAGGAATTCGAGCGCAAACGACGAAAGAAAGGCGAGCCTGAGGACTCCCATCGTGGTGTTGGCGTGCCCGGTGCCCGCGGTCTCCAGTTCTCGGCGTGGGGCCTGCTCGCGATGATATCTGCGCAATGTCTGTGCGCCCCCGAGAATGTCCGCCAAGCGGTGCTGGAGCGCGGAGGCGGCCGCGAGGCGAGCCTGGGTGTGCCTCTGGGTGAGCTTCCCGATGAGGATCATGAAGATGGGAATCAACGGAATGGTGCTTAACGCGAGCCAGCCAGCAGGGCGGTCGAGGTAAAAGATGACTGCGAGGGCGGTGGGCGTCGACAAGCACACTGCGACGAGTGCGGGGATGTATTCAGCAAGATACGGCCGCAGGCCCTCCAGCTCGCGCCCGAGGGTCAACGTCCAACGCGCTGCCTCCGCGCTGATGTCGCGGGGATCGTGGTTGCGAAGGGCCTTCACGGCCACGGTGCGAAGTTGGTGGATGGTGGCACCCGCGGCTCGAGCGGTCCAGGAGTTGCGTACCCAGGCGAGGCCACCGTGGGCCAGCACGGTGGCAGCCAGGGCGCCCAGAAGCGACAGTTTCACGTGAAACATGGGAAATTCGGTGATCGCCGCGGCGGTGAGCGTACCGAGCAGCAGGCCGCGGAGCACGACGAGTGCCGTCTCCACGGCCTGTGTAATCCCCGTGCCGATGACGTAACGAAGCGCCGCTGGGCTGACCTTGAGCAGGCGCATGTCGATGGGGCCGGAGGACATGTTAAACCATTACACGCTTTCTAAAAACCCAATACGTCCATCCCTGATACGCGATGACCAACGGTGTGAGCAAGGCTGCGGCCCACGTCATGATGACGAGGGTGTAGTGGGAACTGGAAGCGTTGTAGATGTCGAGGCCTCCAGCGGGATCGAGGGTTGACGGCATGAGATTGGGGAAAAGGGACCCGAAGACGAGGCCGACGACAGCCAACACAGACATCGCGGTGGCGGCGAAGGCGACACCATCGCGTCCCTTGAGGAGGGCAACCCCGCTAAGAAGCAATGCGACGATGGTGAGCCCGAAAGCGATCCACGTGGCGGGCTTCCCGTGGTTTATTTGGAGCCACAACACAAAACCGCCTGCAATGAGCAGCGTCGGGAGAAACATGCGTCGGGCCAATGTGTGCGTGCGGGAACGCAATGGTTCGGCCGTCTTGAGACTCAGGAAGACAGCTCCGTGAAGGAGGAAGAGCCCAAGGAAGGCCGCTCCCCCAAGAAGCCCAAAGGGATTGAGCAAACCACCCAGGTTAGCTAGACCGGAGTCAATCTGGCGTGCGCCATCAATGGGTACGCCCCGGACGAGATTTGCAAAGGCGACACCCCACAGTAAGGCGGGCACCCACGACCCGATGCCGATACCAATATCGCACCGATCCCGCCACGTTGGCGAGTCAATCTTTCCACGCCACTCGAGCCCGACCCCGCGCAGAATGAGTGAAATGAGTATGAGGAAGAGCGGTAGATAAAACCCCGAAAACATCGTCGCATACCATTCCGGAAACGCTGCGAAGAGTGCACCGCCGGCCGTGATCAACCAGACCTCGTTGCCGTCCCAGACCGGGCCGATAGCCTTGATCGCTGCGGTGCGCTCGCGACGGGACAGGAACGGCAGTAACATCCCTACCCCAAAGTCAAAGCCCTCCAGAAGGAAGTACCCCGCGAAGAGTACGGCGATGAGGATGAACCATACGGTATTGAGATCCATTGCTTAGGCCTCCTTAAAGGACAGGGGTGCAAGTGTAGAATCTTGCGGCCCGTAGGTGTCTTCGGCGATGTGAAGGCTACTTCCCTGCGGCAATGGTCCCGCTAGGACCTTTTTCCGAATGAGCCAGAACCACACGACGGCAAGGCCACCGTAGACTACTGTGAATCCAATAAGCGAAACCCAAACAGTCCATTCCGCATGGTTGGAAACACCAAAGTCCACAATGAGGTGAATCGGCTCCACCGAGCTAGGATTCGGGGCCACCACCCACGGCTGTCGGCCCATCTCGGTGAATATCCATCCGGCAGAGTTGGCAAGAAATGGGAATGGGATAGCTACGAGAGCCAGCCACCGAAGCCACTTCCTTCCCTTCTCGGAGGGCTCTTTTGCCTTTCGGCGGGTCATCCACAGCCCGACGACCATCAAGGCGAGAGATCCGACAATGAGCCCGATCATCATGCGGAAAGACCAATAGGTGACAAATAGATTCGGCGAGTAGTTGCCGGGACCATAGGTAGCCTCGTAGGTGGCCTGGAGGTCCTTTACTCCCTCGAGGGTCACTCCAGAGAACGTGCCACCCGCGAGAAAGCTCAGCACTCCTGGGACCTCAATCAGGTGGAGCACTGAGTCGCAATTGTTGTGCGTGCCCACGCTCAAAATGGAAAAGCTGGGGTCGGTCTGCGTGGTACACAGCGATTCGGCGGCGGCCATCTTCATCGGTTGCTGGACAAACATGAGCTTCGCTTGAATGTCGCCTGTGATGAACAAGGCAAGAGCTGAAACGCCGGTTACCCACATTCCCAGGCGCGCGGCGGGGCGCCACAGCTGGCTAGCATCGCTGTTCTTGCGTTCTTTGATCATCCACCACGTTGCGATGCCGGCGAGGACTGTTGCGCCGGTCAGCAGTGAACCAGCTACCGTGTGGGGCCACGCCGCCAGCGCCGTTGAGTTGGTCAGCAGGGCCCAGAAATCAACGAGCTCCGCCCGCCCCGTGGCTTCGTTGTGGATGGCGCCCACAGGGTGCTGCATGAAGGAATTGGCCACGATGATGAAGTAGGCGGAGAGGTTGACGGCCACTGCGACGAGCCAGATGCAGGCGAGGTGGACCCAGCGGGGAAGCCTCCCCCATCCGAAGATCCACAATCCTAGGAAGGTGGATTCGACGAAGAAGGCTGCGAGTCCCTCAAAGGCCAGCGGTGCGCCGAAGACGTCGCCCACGTACCTTGAAAACTCAGACCAGTTCATTCCGAATTGGAATTCCTGGACGATGCCAGTTACGACACCCATTGCGAAGTTGATAAGAAACAGGTTTCCGAAAAAGCGTGTGGCGCGGTACCAAGACTCTTTATTTGTCTTGACCCAGAATGTTTGCATGAGTGCTACCAAGGGGGCGAGCCCGATGGTTAGTGGTACAAACAAGAAGTGGTACACGGTCGTGATACCGAACTGCCACCGCGAAATGTCGACAATATCCATGAAGCAACAAACCTTCGATATACGGTAGGGGGTATCTAATTAGTCGGACACCGTGTGGAATTAGTTCCGATTGACTCCTTTGAGGTCTAACCTAACGGGGTAATACTTTTCCCCACGATGCATAAGAACTGAAGGTCGTGTCAGTCTATGGGGGCATCCCACAGCAAAATGACATGTATTATCTATCGAATTCAAAAGGTCAGCTAACCAAATGCCCTCAAGGGAGGTTCGCGGCGAAGTTATTGGCGTATCGCGTGCAACCTTCCTTCCCACCTCCGTTTTGTCACATTGACGATTGGATCAACTCGGCACAAATCCAAGGTTGTTGGCGGTCGTTGCCCACGGGCGAGCAGTTAGTGACGGTGTGAGTGAGATGGGCGTTTTGTCATCTGAGAATCCGTGATGGCTTGTCAAACCTTAGCTATCGATACTCGGCGGCACTGGAAAAATGTTTCTGAATGATGGGTGGTGGCAGAATTGCCCACCACCCTCCCCTAAAGCAGATGATCATATTGCATACAATCGGACTGCATGGGTGAATGTTAAAGATGGTGAGAACCAACTCCTTAACTCGTCTATAAGTTGAATGAATATCCAGCTAATACAACAATTGCACACAATGCAAAGGAATTAGTCTGTCTCGAACCTGTGGGGTAATACTTGGGCCTGTTGGCTGGAAGCATCGCCAACCCACTTCCCTGCTGCGCTGGGGTACACAATCTCAACAATATTGAGCCCAAGCAAAATGGGGCTTGTTTAATCTTTGGTGGTCAATTGATGTGCCGGATTGCTTTGGATTTTGATTGCACGTGTACGTCGGAAAGCAAAAGCCTATGCATGCAACCGTTGCTGCATGCCTAGGCTTAGGTGTGATTGCTGAAAAGCGGCGGTAGGTCGTGGCCCGCGTGGTACTACTTCGTTGCCTGTTTCATGGCGGAGACGAACTCGGTGAGTTCTGCCTTCAGTCCTGGCAGGTCCGTGATGTGTGCTGGGTTCGGGTGTGCGCCTTCGCAGTGGGACTCGATGATCGATGTGATCGCCGAACCCGTAATGGCGCCGGCCGCACCGGCCGCGATGGCATCAGCCACATGCTTTGGCGTGGAGATACCAAAACCAAGGAGCACGGGGGCGCCACCGAAGCGGGTGACGTTGGCGACGACATCCTTGAGACCCGTTGTTTGAGACTCGCGCTCGGTGCCGGTCACGCCATCGCGGGAAATCGCATAGATGTAGCCCTCGGAGTGGGCTGCCACGCCCTGCAGGGTGTCCTCACGGGATTGCGCGGGTGCGATGAAGATCGGGGCGATGTCCGCCTTCTTCGCCGCGGCGATGAAGGGCTTACCCTCGCGCACGGGAACATCCGGCAGGAGGATGGAGTCCGCGCCAGCGTCCTTGAATTCCTGGTAGAAGGGTTCGAGGCCACGGGTAAAGGGGACATTGCCGTAGATGAGCATGCCGATCGGCAAGTCCGGGAACTCGGCGCGTATCTGGCGGATGAGCGCCAGGGAGCCTTCGACGGTGGCCCCATTGTCGAGGGCGCGCAGGTGGGACTTCTGGATGGTGGGACCGTCGGCGACAGGATCGGAGAAGGGTACGCCGAGCTCGAGGGCGTCGGCACCCGCGTTGACGACGGTGCGAATGATCTCCAGTGAGTCTTCCGGGCTGGGGTCGCCGAGCATGATGAAGGGCACGAACGCACCTTCCCCGCGGGCGGTGAGGTCGGCGAAAAGCTTGTCGTAGCGGCTCATGTTTACTGCTCCTTCAGCTTGAGCTCGGGGTTGGCTTCGAGGGTGCGACGGACGTGGTCGACGTCCTTATCGCCACGGCCGGACAGGGACACCAGGATGGTGATGTCCTTTCCTTCTTCTTCGGCAAGTGCCGCGCGCTTGAGGGCATAGGCCATTGCGTGGGAGGACTCGAGGGCGGGGATGATGCCCTCCTTGAGGCTGAGAAGCTGGAAGGCTTCGAGTGCCTCGGCGTCGGTGATGGCCACGTAAGTCGCGCGGCCGGACGCGGACAAGTAGGCGTGCTGCGGTCCAACGCCCGGGTAGTCGAGGCCTGCCGAGATCGAATAGGACTCCTCTACCTGGCCGTCGGAGTTGCGCATCAGGTAGCTCTTGGCGCCGTGGAGGATGCCGATCTGGCCGTTGGAGATGGTTGCGCCGTGTTTGCCGGAGCTTAGGCCCTCGCCGCCGGGCTCGGCGCCGACAAGTTCCACGCTCGGCTCGTCGATGAAGTCGGCGAACATGCCGATCGCGTTGGAACCGCCGCCGACGCAGGCAACGACGACATCCGGCAGGCCACCGGTGCGCTCAAGCATCTGCTGTTTGGCCTCCTCGGAGATGACGCGATGGAACTCACGCACGATCGTGGGGAAAGGGTGCGGGCCTGCGGCGGTGCCGAGCAGGTAGTGAGACTCGTGGAAGGTGGCCGTCCAGTCGCGCAGTGCTTCGTTGACCGCGTCCTTAAGTGTGCCGGAGCCGGAGTCGACGGGAACGACCTTCGCGCCCATGAGTTGCATGCGGTAGACGTTCGGCTGCTGGCGTTCGACGTCTTTTGCGCCCATGTAGATAACGCAGTCGAGGCCGAGCAGCGCGCAGGCAAGCGCGGTGGCGGTGCCGTGCTGGCCCGCACCGGTCTCGGCGATGATGCGGGTCTTGCCCATGCGCTTGGCCAGAAGTGCCTGGCCGATGACCTGGTTGGTCTTGTGGGCGCCACCGTGGACCAGGTCCTCGCGCTTGAGGAAGATGCGGGCGTGACCCTTGCCCTTGCCGGCCAAGGGGAGGTTGGAGCATTCCGTCAGCGGGGTCGGGCGGCCCAGGTAGTCCTTGAGATAGCCAGCGAGTTCCTTGCGGAACTCTGGGTCATTTTGCGCATCCACAAAGGCCTTCTCGAGCTGGTCGAGGGCCGGGATGAGGGATTCGGGGACGAACTGGCCACCGAATTCGCCGAAGTAAGCGGGCAGCAGGGTCGCCCCGCCGTCGCGCAGCGCGGAGTAATTATCAGTCATGGTGGTTCCTACTTTTCGTTTTTCACGTATGTGCGGATCGCGTTAAATGCTGCTTGAATCTGGGCGGCGTCCTTGTGCCCGGCCGACACGCCGGCGTCGGCGGGATATTCGAGCCCGGAATTAAGGTCGAGGCCGACGCATCCGACGCCGAGGGCATCGGTGACCGTGTCCGCGCGCAGTCCGCCGGCCAGCAGGGCCTTGTGCTTGACCTCCTGGGGAACCAGCGTCCAATCAAAGCTTGCACCCGTGCCGCCGTTGCCGGCGTCGAGAATGAGCTTGTCGACGTCTTCCGCCAGCGCCGTTGCCAGTGCGGCGTCCTCTGTGGTGCTCATCGATACCGCGCGCCAGACCTCCCGCTCCCCCGCGACCGCGCGGACGCTGGCGATGAGTGCCCGCTCGGCCTCCAGGCTGCCCTGGTAAGGTGCGTGGATCTGGAGGACGGAGATGCCGTCGAACGCAAGCTCCTCCCAACCGGCGGTGCGGCGGGACACGGCCACGAACTTCAGTCCGGGCTCGGCGGCGATGATTTCCTGCGCTGTTTCACGTGAAACATTGCGCGGCGACACCTCCTCGAACACGAGGCCGCCATAGACCGCACCCGCGGCGCGAGCGGCTTGAGCCGCGCTCCCGCTGCGCAGCCCGCAGACCTTGTTGGGGCCGTAGACGAGCTCACGGGCAGCACGGTCGATATCTGGCTGTCCGGTCAGCTGCGAGCCGACGAGGAAGGCGTTGGAATGCCCGCCGAGCGCGCGCACCGTCGCGTTATCCCGGATGCCCGATTCGGACACGATCGCCACGCCCTTTGGGGCGAGTGCCGCTAGCCTGCCGGAGCGGGTGAGGTCGATGGAAAGGTCGTGAAGATTGCGGTGATTGATGCCAAAGATCTTCGCACCCAGGCGGGTGGCGCGCGCGAGCTCTTCCTCGTCGATGATCTCAGTCAGGACGTCGAGCCCGAAGCGCTCGGCCTCGGCGGCAAGTTCGGCATACTCTTCGTCGGAAAGCACGGAAAGCATGAGCAAGACGGCGTCGGCGCCGAAGTAGCGCGCGGCGTGGATCTGCACCTTATCGATGATGAAGTCCTTGCACAGCACCGGCAGGTGCGTGGAGGCGCGCACGGTGGCCAGATGATTGTAATCGCCGTGGAAGCGCTCCGGCTCGCACAGCACCGAAATGCCTGCCGCGTAGCGCGAGTACACCCGCGCGATGTCGCCGGGATGATAATCGCCGCGGATAAGTCCCAGCGAAGGTGAGGCGGATTTACACTCCATGATGAAGGCATTGCTGTGCCCGTAGAGGTTTTCGAAGAGGCTGCGGTCGGACTTTTCCAGCTTGTCGACGTCCACGTGCGCGATCCGCTCCCGGATCTCTTGCAGGTGGCCGCGGCGGGCAGAAACGATGCCCTCGAGCACGGTGGGAAGATTACTTCCCATAGTTTGCCTCCTCGTGAAACTTCAGCCACTGGTTGACCTGGCCGGACTCCAGCAGATCAATAGCCAGCTCCGCACCCTCCTTGATGGAATCGGTGATACCGGTGACGTAGAACATGCCACCAGCGTTGGCGGCCAGGGCGTCGCGGTGCGCCCGCGGGCCCTTGCCAGCGAAACTCTGGCGCATGAGGCGGGCGTTCTCGGCGCCGTCGCCGCCGGCGAGCTCGGAGAGTGCGTAGGTGCCAAGACCAAGATCATCAGGGGTGATCTCGTAGTGCGTGATTTCTTCACCGCGAACCTCCCAGATCTTGGTGGGGCCGTGAACGGCGATCTCGTCGGTACCCGAGCCGTGGACGACGATGGCATGGCCGCGACCGAGGACGCGGAAGGTCTCGGCGACCATCTCACCGATTTGCGGCTTGGCAACGCCCATGACCTGGAACTCTGGCTTCGCCGGCGCGATGATGGGGCCCAGGGTGTTGAAGATGGTGGGCACCTTCAAAGCGCGGCGCACCGGCATGACGTGAGCGACGGCCGGATGGTAGGCAGGCGCAAACAAGAAGGTGAAGTTGGAGGCCTCGAACTGGCGCAAGGCTCGCTCCGGATCGAGGTCGAGCGGGATATTCAAAGCCTCAAGCACGTCGGCCGAGCCGGACTTGGAGCTGACCGAGCGGTTGCCGCACTTGACCACCTTGGCGCCACCGACGGCGGCGATGAGCGAGGCGCCGGTGGTGATGTTGATGGTGTTGGCGCCGTCGCCGCCGGTGCCGGCGGTATCGAGCAGGCCCTTGCCGCTAATCGGGAAGGGGCGCGCGGCGTCGAGGAAGGCGCGGGCGGCACCCGCGATGTCGGCGAAGGTCTCGCCGCGGGTGCGCAGGGTCGCCAGCAGCGCGGCGATGTGGATGTCTTCGTACTCGCCGAAAGTCAGCGGGCGAAACACTGCCTCGGCCTCTTCGATGGTGGGATGGAAGTTGTCGAGGTACTTCAGGAGCAGTCCAACGTTGTCTTCAGTTGACATAATTCTTGCCTCTTGTGAGATATCGGGGTTAACGGGGAAAGTTCATGTAAATTGAATGCAATTTAATCACATTGCAATGGGGCTTGGTTAGGTCTCCAACAGAGCCGCGATACAGCGATCGAGAATGATGGGGCCCTTCGGGGAGAGCACCGACTCCGGGTGGAACTGGAGGCCGATGGCCTTGCCGTCCGGGGACTGCGCGGCCATGATCACCTTGCCGATCTCCGAATCGCAGGTTCCCAGGGAGATAAGGGTGTCTGCTTGTGTGCAACCTAAGGAATGGTAGCGCGCAATGGGAACCTGGGTGCCGTGGAAGCCGTTTTCCGGACCGGCGTCGACGGTGAGGTCGGCGAAGATGGGGCTGGCAAGGCCGGCTTCGCTCAGGGTCATGCGATCGGTGGTGCCGTGGACCGGGCCGCACGGACCCACCTTGCCGCCGAAGTGCTCGAGAAGTGCCTGGAATCCCAGGCAGATGCCAAGTATCGGTACCTCCCCGATGACGGTGTCGATGAGCGTCATCATGTTGCCCGCCTCGAGCGGGTGGCCCGGACCCGGCGAGAGCACGATGAGGTCGGGCTTGGCGGCGAGCATCTCCTCCACCGCCACGGTATTGCGGAACACCGTGGTCTTATAGCCGCCAACGGCGAGCGCGTCGACTAGGTTATAGACGAAGGAGTCGTGGTTATCGACCAGCACGACGTGGATGTCTTTGTTCATTAGCGGATCACCTCGGGGGTCGTTCCCTGTGCCAGCGCGATGGCGTTGATGACGGCATAGGCTTTGTGGAGTGTCTCGTCGGCCTCCGATTGTGGAGAGGAGTCGCGCACGACACCCGCGCCGGCTTGGACGATGGCCTTGCCGTCTTGGATGAATGCCGAGCGGATGACGATGCAGGTGTCCATCGAACCATCGCCGCGCAGATAGCCGACGGCGCCGCCGTAGGAACCGCGCCGGGTCTGCTCCACCCCGCGCAGTAGTTCCATTGCACGCAATTTAGGTGCTCCGGTCAGTGTTCCCATGTTCATGCAGGCACGGTAGGCGTCGAGCGCGTCGAAGTCTGGATCCAGCGTTGCAGTCACTCGGCTGACCAGGTGCATGACGCGGGAGTAGCGATCGACCTGAAGCAGGTCGGCGACGCGGCGAGTGGCGGGCACAGCGACGCGCGCCAAATCATTGCGCGCAAGGTCCACGAGCATCGTGTGCTCGGCGATCTCCTTGGCGTCGGTGCGCATATCCAACTCGGCGCGGATGTCGAGCTCGTGGTTGATGCTCCCGTCCGGGTTGAGCCCGCGCGGGCGGGTGCCGGCGATCGGATAGAGCTGCACCTCGCGGGTAGCGGCGTCGAACTTCAAGTTAGACTCCGGGGAGGCGCCGATGAGCTCGTAGGTCTTCCCCGCCGCCAGGCCACGCACGTAGAACATGTAGGGGCTGGGGTTGGTCGACCGTAGGCGTCGGTAAGCAGCAAAGGCATCGTCGCAGGTCATCTCGAAGGCGCGTGCGGGCACTACCTGATAGATATCGCCGTCGTAGATGTTGCCCTTGAGTGCTTTGACCTGGTCGCGGAATTCCGCATCGGTCACGGTTGCCAGCACCCGTAACGGCTCGTCGGCGGTTGGCGTGGGCTCCTCATAGGTGGTCGGCGCCGCGGCGATCTGCTCCACGAGATCGTCGAGGCGTGTGGTCAGCGCTTGCCCATCGACGCCTACGGCCTCCACCTCGGCGGTGCGCGAGAGGTGATCGATGAGGAGATAGGTTTCCGCGACGAGGAACTGGAAGTCGGGGTAGGTGTTCAGGCCCTCGCGGACCGTGGACAGCTTCTCAAAGGTTTCGAGATAGTCGAAGGCGAAGCCACCTCCGAGGAAGGGGAGGTTGGACCCCTTGTAGCCCGCGTCGAGTTGGAGCGCGCGCAAGACCTCGGCGGTGCTCGGTGCCTGCAGGCGCTTGCGCTCGTCGTGAAGCTCAGACAGCGAGAAGCTGAAGGTGACGGTCGAGCCGTCATCGTGGGTGAGGTAGTCGGGCAGCTGGCCGCGCAACCTATCGACGATCGCCTGTCCCGTGTCGCTGAGCGCCTCAGCGACCACCTGTTGGCCGGTGCAAGTCACGCGGACGGCGGCGGTGAGGACGGCCACGCACATGGTGTTTTTCTTCGACTCGATGTCGCTGGACTCCAGCAGCACCGAATCCTGCGCATCGAGGCCGCCTAGGTGGGCGAATAATGCCGAGGCATCCTCGTGATAGCGCACTTCTCGCTTGTCGACGATCATTAACATCCCTTTCGTTCCGGCTTATTCTATAGCACGACCAATAGTTAATCGGCCGTGGAAGCCGGGTGAGAAAACTACTGGGTCAAGCCCTCGTGGCGGTTGGACTCTTCGGTCATTTCGGCAAGCACCTTGGCCACATCCGGGTGCGTGACCGGGTGGGTTGCCGGATCCAGCGTGGCCAGATCGCCTAAGATGTTGCGCACGTAGGCGACGTCCTTGTCGCCGCGGCCGGAGAGGTTGACCAGAATGTTGATCTCCTCACCGGTCTCCTCGGCATTCTCCGCCATCTTGAGCGCGTAGGCCAGCGCGTGGGAAGACTCCAGTGCTGGGATGATGCCCTCATAGCGAGACAGCATGCGGAAGGCCTGCAGTGCCTCGGCATCGGTGATGCCGTAGTAGTCGGCGCGGCCGGTGGTCATCAGGTAGCCGTGCTCTGGGCCCACCCCTGGGTAATCCAGGCCGGCGGAGACGGAGAAGCTGGGCAGCACGTTGCCTTCGTCGTCAAGCAAGACAAAGGAGCGGAAGCCGTGCTGGATGCCGATCGAGCCGCGCTCGAGTGGGGCGCCGTGCTTGCCGGAATCAAGACCTTGACCTGCAGGCTCCACGCCGATAATGCGGACCTTCTCATTGCCAGGCTTATTGGTGAGGTAATCGGCGAAGGCACCGATGGCGTTGGAGCCACCGCCCACGGCGGCCACCACCGCATCGGGCAGACGCCCGGTAAGCTCCAGCATTTGTTCGCGAGACTCGCGTGAGATCACGGCCTGGTACTCGTGGACCAGCTTTGGGAACGGGTGCGGGCCGACAGCGGAGCCGATCAGGTAGTGAGTGGTTGCGAGGTTGTCCACCCAGTCCATGAGCGCGGTGTCGATGGCATCGGACATGGAATCGCCGTGCTCGTTGGACACTGGTACGACCTCGGCACCCATAAGCCGCATGCGGTAGACATTCGGCTGCTGGCGTGCGACATCCTTGGCGCCCATATAGATGGTGCAGTCCATGCCCATGAGGGCCGCCACCATGGCGGTGGCGGTGCCGTGCTGGCCCGCACCCGTCTCGGCGATCAGCCGGGTCTTGCCCAAACGCTTGGCAATCAGCGCCTGCGCGAGCACCTGGTTGCCCTTGTGTGCGCCGCCGTGAACGAGATCCTCACGCTTTAAGAAAATGCGGGCCTTGCCCCGGCCCTTTCCTTCCAGCGGAAGGTTGGCACACTCGGTGACCGGAGTGGGGCGGCCGAGGTAGTGCCGCTGCAGCCGGTCGAGCTCCTTGGCGAATTCCGGATCGGCAAGCGCATCGACATAGGCCTTCTCGAGCTCGTCGAGCACCGGGTACATGACCTCGGGGACGTATTGGCCGCCGAACTCGCCGAAGTAGGCATCGATGAGGGTGTCGCGGACTTCGCCGAGGACTGGGTGCTGGTGGGTCATGGGGAATGTGCCTTTCGTTGTTTGGGGGTTGATTCATCAAACAACTTCTTCGGCTTGGGCGGCGACCAGTCTAAGAAAAAATGGCCCGCCGCTTCAGTCGAGGAAGCATGTGCGAGCCAGACAATGATTGATACGCGAAAGCGGCCCGCCGGTTAAGCGCGCCACCACCAGTTACGCATCGAGTTGATCACGAAAGAAAAATTACCCCACCTTCCTTCCCGCGTGCAAGACAAAACGGCATTTTGTCTGCCTCAGGGGCAAGAAGATGGGGTAGCTGCGGTGAGGTTGAAACTCTAGCTATCCTGCGCGGAGGCCGCCTTGCGCAGGGCATCCAGGTCGACCGACGGCGCGGGTGCCTCTTCGGCGCAGCCGCCATCACCGCAGTTGCAGCTTCCGTTATCGCAACCATCAGAGTCCGCGGACCCTTGTTCGTCGAGAAGCACCGCGGTGCGCGCGCCGAAGTTGGCGCCGACGCTCAAAAGGATGATGCCGACGATGAAAAACAGCACCGGCATTCCCCAGGCAAGCCCGCTGGCGGGGAAGGCGATCAGTCCACCAAGGAGCCACGAGATCGCACCCACGACCCAAATCGGGCCGGCCACCTGGTGCGCTGCGCGCCAAACTTCTTCGGACTTGCGAACCTCCGGCACGCGGATACCAAACATGGAGTTGCCGGGCAGCTTGCGCTTCCATGCCATGAGCCCAAGGACGAGGAGGGCCAGGCCCAAGATGATGAGGATTACGCCGATGATCATGGCCATTACTCTAACGCCAACGACAAGAATCCCTAAGCCCGGGGTTGCCACCCCGCCCTCAAAAAGGGCGGAGAAAGGGTTAGCGTTCGATTCCGATGCACACTCGCGCCGCTAAAAAGATGAATCCCACGCGGGTCAAAAGCGACCGGCTATAGATGAAAAATGCACGCCGAGCGCCGATCTCGCATAATCTCACAAAAAAATGTGTGCAAAGGATTGCATGTTTAGGTGCTCTCCTGTATATGTCTGCTTATCGACAGGTAGGGGGTGTGAACACGTGCCCTGAGGTGCCAAAAGAGGCTCGTTCGACAGCGTAAAATCAGGCTAATTCTTGACAATTGATGTAGGGAAATCAACCCCGACCGCGTACATTATTTCCTAAACCGTCCCCTGCTTGATCGGTTTGAGCAGCATTAGCGCGAAGCGAAAGCGGCTTCGTGGGGCGCGTTTGTGGCACCGCTTCACGGTGTCTTTTATCATGCACGTCCTCCTCATAAAAGGTTTCACCACTATGGACTTCAAACGACTGTCGTCGTCGCTGCTGTTTAGGATCGTCGTGGCGATCATCCTGGGCATCATCTGCAGCTTCTTCTTCCCCGAGGCCTTGGCCCGCGTATTTGTCACCTTTAACGGCCTGTTCGGTAACTTCCTGGGATTCTTCGTCCCAGTGCTCATCTTCGCCCTCATCACCCCGGCGATTGCCGGCCTGGGACGCGGAGCGGGTAAGTGGCTGGCGATCACCACGGGTATCGCCTACGGCTCCGCACTCGTTTCCGGTCTGATTGCGTGGGCTGTGTCCACCGCCCTCTACCCGACCCTGCTGGCCGGGCATGACTCCATCACCGTCTCGGACATCGAGGAAGGTGCGCTGAGCTCCTATATCACGGTTGAGATGCCGGCTCCGATGGAGGTCATGACCGCCCTGATCCTCGCCTTCGTGGTCGGCGTGGCCATGACGTCGGTGAAGTCGGACACCCTCTACGCCGGTGTTGCTGACCTGCGTCGGGTGGTCATGAAGGTGATCTCCTCCTTCATCGTTCCCTTGCTGCCGATCTACATCTTCGGCATGTTCTTGTCCCTGGGTATGAACGGCAACCTGGCTGACGTCCTGACCGCCTTTGCCAAGGTCCTGGTTCTGGCGATCATCATGTCCATCGTCTTGCTGCTGCTGCAGTTCCTTCTTGCTGGCGGCATTGCCGGCAAGAACCCGTTTAGCTCCCTGAAGAACATGCTCCCGGCCTACTTCACCGCGCTGGGCACCTCTTCTTCTGCGGCGACCATTCCGGTCACCTACCAGTGCGCCCGCAAGAACGGGATCTCCAAGTCAGTCGCCGGCTTCGTCATCCCGCTGTGCGCGACCATCCACTTGTCTGGTTCGATGATGAAGATTACGTTGTTTGCCTTCGCCATCATGTTCATGGACGGCATGGATATTCCGCTGGGCACCGCCGTCGGCTTCATCCTCATGCTGGGCGTGACGATGGTTGCCGCGCCGGGCGTTCCTGGTGGCGCCATCATGGCCGCGGTCGGCCTGCTTTCCTCCAGCCTGGGCTTTAACGACGATCAGGTTGCACTCATGATCGCTGCCTATATCGCCATCGACTCCTTCGGCACCGCTTGTAACGTCACTGGCGACGGCGCCATTGCGATGGTCGTCGATAAGTTTGCCAAGGGCAACATCGAGCGCTCCGAACTTGACGACGAGGACGATCTCGGCCTCGCTGCTGCCATCTCTGGCCTCGACGAGCAGGACTAACCTGTAGCTATACGCAATAACACCCCGCCTCCCTCATAAGAATGAGGGAGGCGGGGTGTTTCACGTGAAACATCGGACAGTTGCCGGCTGCCCGAAACGCTACTGCGTGCTGTTCGGCATCCCCTCACCCAGGGGAAGCGTGAAGGTGAAGGTCGCTCCCTTGCCGAGGCCGGGTGAGGTTACGGACAGCGTTCCGCCGTGGGCCTCGACGAGCCCGCGGGCGATGGTCAGCCCAACGCCGGATCCCCCGCCGGAGGTGCTGCGGGCACCGTCCCCGCGATAGAAACGCTCGAACACCCGCGTCTGCTGGTCGGGGCTCAGGCCCTCTCCGGTGTCGCTGACGCCTATGCGCACCATGCCGGTAGCGGCATTCCCTCCGTCGCTTGAGCGTCCAACAGGCACGACCTGATCCCCCACTTCGCCGGTGCCGCCTGATGAACCGGAACTCTCAATACCTGGCCCTTCGGCAAAGATGGTGACCGTGCCGCCCGGCGGCGTATGGCGCAGGGCGTTGGCTAGGAGGTTGCCCAGTACCTGCCCGAGCCTTTGCCTATCGGCGTTGACCACCCATTGCTGTGGGACGGCGCGCAGGTGGAGCTGGACCCCTTTGGTGGCGTAGGGCTCGCGATAGGAGGAGTAAGTCACCTGCACCAGCTCCGCTAGGGAGATCGGTTGCCGGTGCAATTCGATGCGCCGCTCCTGCGCGCGGGAAACCTCGTCGATGTCGGCAATGAGGCGTTTGAGGCGCCCTAGTTGTTCGTCGAAGACGTCTTGGGTTTCTTGGTTCCACTCCACGACGTCGTCCTGGAGCCCCTCGCAATACACGCCGAGCACGGACACCGGCGTGGCCATCTCGTGGGCGAGATCGGAAAGGAGCTGCCGACGCAGCGCCTCGGTGTTGTCGATACGCTCGGCCATGATGTTAAAGGCGCTGGTGAGCATGGCCATCTCGGGGCCTGCGACACGGGCGACGTCGGTAGGCACCCGGGTAGCGTAACGTCCCCGGGCCACGTTCGAGGCTGCGCGGGTGAGCTCGGTGAGGGGGCGCTTGATGCGCAGCGACAAAAGCCACCCGGCGACACCGGCGCACAGGGCGGCGACAACGATCGCAACCGAAAGGGTAGCCGCCCCGGCATCGCGGTAGGCCTGCTCGACATGGGTGAGCTCACTGGAGGGATCGGATAGGCCCGCCATAAGCAGGTGCTCGTGGAACAACCGCGGCCCGATAACAAGGGCGATCGCCCCGGCCGCCAGCAGGCTCGCCGCCGCAACGGCGATTTGAGCTAAGAGAAATCTGATGCTGAGCGGTACTCGGTTCATGGCTGTCCCATTCGGTAGCCGACCCCGCGCACGGTGGCGATGGTGGCGCGGCTGCCGTGGCTTGCGAGCTTGCGCCTGACATTGCCTACATGCACGTCGACGACGCGCTCCTCCCCTATCCAGTCCGTCTCCCACACGGTTGCGACCAGTTCCTCGCGGCTGAGCACCTGGCCGGGCTTGGTGGCCAGTGCCTGCAACAGGTCAAACTCGAGTTTGGTGAGTGCCACCTCGCGGCCTGCACACCAGACCTGATGGGCGGCGGTGTCGATGGTGAGATCCTCGACTACTGTGTGTGCCGGATCAATCGCTGTGCTGGCCGTTTCCTTGGCGGCTTGCCGGGCGCGGGGGCGCCGCAGAAGCGTGTGAATGCGGGTGACGAGTTCGCGCACGCTAAAGGGCTTGGAGAGGTAGTCATCCGCCCCGGTAGTCAGCCCCGTTATCCGGTCTTCTTCGGCACCCCGGGCGGTGAGCATGAGGATGTAGCAGTCGGAAAACTCGCGGATTTTCTGGCATACCTCGAGCCCGTCCATCCCGGGCAGGCCGAGGTCGAGGATGATGACATCGGGCGCGGTCAGGCGGGCGGTGGCGACCGCGCCGGGGCCTGTGAATTCCTGTCCCACGCGAAATCCTGCCCGCTCGAGGTAGGCCGCGATCATCTTCGATAGGGGCCTTTCGTCTTCGACGATGAGCACGTATTGCTCCGGCTGTGTCGGAAGGGTCATTACTCCAGTATCGCCAGTATCACCCGCGCAATCTTTACATAATCTTCATATTCACCATCTGTGCCCGAGTTTTCTTGCTTTCCGACGGTGACAAGGCGTCACAGGCTGGGCTTTTCAGCTCCGTGTTCGGCATGCCTTCCCAATGTGTGTGAGGGAGATCACCACTAACGATCGAAGGGGTGCGCCACGGGCGAGGTACGGCCTTACTTTTCTCACCTCGGGGGTGTTAGAACTTTCTCAAGTCCCGTGCCACGCATGACGCTTCCGCGTTAGTGGCTGACCTCGAGCAAGCAACCAAGGAGAAGCCGTGAAACGTCGGCAAGGAACAATCGCAACGCTATCGATTCTGACCGCTGCAGCCAGCTTCGTAGGGCTGACAGCCTGCGGCAGCGAGCAAGCTGACTCTGCAGCGTCGAACGCCTCCGCAGCAAGCAGCTCCTCAGCCGGCGCCAACGAGCTGCTTGCCAAGTACGAGCTGCAGGACAAGGACGCGACCACGATCATCGACGAGCTCGATCGCCTGGCGGTGGCGGATCGCCCCAGCGACCTGCGGGCATCGGTGCGCCCGGACGAGCTTCAGATTGCCAACGCGAACAATAAGGAGGAGTTTCTCAGCCTCCCGCTTCCGGACAACACCACCTACATCTCCGTGGCCCCCTATGAGTTCCAGACGCACGATTGCTTCTACCACAGCCTGACCACCTGCAAGGGGGAGCTGGCCAACACACCCATTCACGTCACCTTCACCGACAAGGACGGAAACACGCTCATCGACGAGGACACCACGACCTTTGACAACGGCTTCGCCGGGTTCTGGGTGCCGAAGGAGACCACGGGAACGATCACCGTTGAGTCCGAAGGCAAGACGGGCACGGTCGACTTTGATTCCACCGCCGACGGTGCTACCTGCGTCACCACACTCAAGCTCTCCTAAACAGAAGGGAAATCAACCCAGTAATGAATGTCACGAGACGGCAATTCCTTCTCGGCGGCCTCGGCATTGCGGGTGGGGTCACCCTTGCAGCCTGCGGCGGGCAAACGGGTGGCTCCTCCTCGAGCCCGTCTGTCACCAAAGCCTTCCCCACTCCCTCGGTGTTGCCTGATCCCGCGGTTCACAAGAACCTTGTGGCGAAACAGCGCAGCATCGATCTCGGCGGGATCGAGGCCACCACCTGGGGTTATGAATCCTCCGATGGGGATCCCGCCATTGAGGTCACAGCCGGGGACATCCTGCAGGTCGACATCAGCAACGAGCTGCCCGAGTCCACCTCCATCCACTGGCACGGGCTGGCGATCCCGAACGATGTCGATGGCGTGCCGGGGATTACCCAGGACCCCATCGAGCCCGGCGAAAGTTTTAGCTATAGCTTCCAGGTGCCGCACGCGGGCACCTACTTCTATCACTCCCACAGCGGCATCCAGCTCGATCGTGGCCTGCACGCTCCTTTGATTGTGCGCGATCCTTCCGATCCAGGCGACTACGACGTCGAATGGACGATCTTTCTCGACGATTGGCTTGACGGCATCGATGGGCACACCCCCGACGAGCAGCTGGCCATGTTCGACTCCATGAGCGGTTCTGGTGGTAGCGCGATGGAGGGCATGGACCACTCCATGCACAACCACGCTGCCATGGCAGAATCCGCAAGCATGCCATCGGGCAGCGTGGCGTCGGCAAGCATGGCGGGTATGCATGCAGGCCCGGGTGATCCCGCACTCGGCGGTGACGCGGGCGATCTGGCCTACCCGCATTACCTGCTCAACGAGCGCATTCCAGCTGCCTTCCGCACCTTCGAGGCCAAGGCCGGCCAGAAGGCTCGGCTGCGCTTTATTAACGCAGGTGCCGACACCATCTTCAAGGTCGCCCTCGGCGGGCACACGATGACCGTTATCGCGACCGACGGTTATGCGGTCGTGCCCAAGCAGGTCGATTCCTTCTACCTCGGCATGGGTGAGCGTGCCGACGTCGAGGTCACGCTTGCCGACGGTGTCTTCCCGCTGACCGCACTCGCGGCCGGAAAAGACGGGCGCGCCTTCGCGGTGATACGCACCGCCTCCGGCGAAGCGCCAAGCCCTGAGGCCAGCTTCGCCCAGCTCGAGGCCCCTGCGTCATTTTTGACGGACCTTGTCGCCGCCGACTCCGCGCGCCTTGCCACAGGCGAGCCCGACGTGCGCCTAGATGTGGAACTGACCGGACAGATGATGCCGTATAGGTGGGGCATGTCCATTGGCGGCGATACCTTGGCCACGGTCTCCTCCGGCCAGCGCGTGCTGATGACCATGCGCAACACCACCGCCATGGCCCACCCGATGCACATCCACGGCCACACCTGGTCCCTGCCGGACAACGGGGGTCTGCGCAAGGACACCATCTTGATCCCGCCCGGCCAGTCGGTCAACGCGGAGCTGATAGCCAACAACCCCGGCGAGTGGGTGTTACATTGCCACAACGGATATCACATGGCAACAGGCATGATGGCACAGCTGAACTACTAAAGCCTTGGCGTCGCGCGCGGCAACGTTGAGGCGACGGTTCCGTGCGCGCCAGCGGTGGTAGGTTGGGCGTCATGACAACAAACACGACTGCAAAGAAGATTCTCTATATCGGTGGCCACGGCAAGATTGCGCTGCTGGCCACTCCCCTGCTGGTGCAGGCGGGCCACAGCGTGGATGCGCTGGTGCGCATTCCCGCATACACCCCGGAGCTGGAGGCACTCGGTGCGGGCGTGGTGGTACGCGATCTGACCAAGCAATCGGCTGCGAACTGGGCCGAGCTTTTTAGCAACTACGATCTGGTGATCTGGGGTGCGGGCAATGGTGGGCGCGCCGGCGCGCAGGCGACCCTGGACATTGATCGTGATGGCGCTCTTGCCACCATCGATGCCTTGGAGTCGATGGATCGTCCGCCGCGTTATGTCATGATCTCTTACCTTGGGGCTACCTTGCGGGAGGAGCCGAATGACGGCAGCTCGTGGGATGCCTATGTGAAGGCGAAAAAGGCGGTGGATCTGCGCCTGGGCGAGAGCACGCTGGACTATCTCATTCTTGGCCCTTCGTCGCTGACAGATGAGCCGGCCGTAGGTATCGAGGTGGTGGCTGATGATGCCCCGGCCCAGGGCACGCACACAGCCCGCGAGTTGGTTGCGCAGGTGATCGCGGAGGTTGCGGGCCGTGATGAGTTCCCGGCCAGCCCGCTGGCTTTTGTCGATGGAGTGAATCCAGTCAGCAGCATCGGTTAAATCTTAAGCGAAGAAAAGGCGCGCTTCCCCTCATAGCTGGGAAGCGCGCCTGTACCGTGTGTGGAGCTAGTCTTCGAGCTCAGGGACCTCCGCCCGGGCTTGCTCCAAGACCTCCTTGGCCGCGCCAAGGTTGATCACACCGATGATGATGCCCACCACCACGTCCGGCCAGATGGTGGCCCAGAAAATGGTGACGATGCCCGCGGCGAGGATGAGGATGTTGGCGAGCACGTCGTTGCGCGCGGCCAGCCAGGCACCGCGCACCAGAGCCTCCCCGCCGTTGCGCAGGGAGAGCAGCAGGAGCGCGCAGACGAGGTTGATGAGTCCGGCGGCGATGGCGGTGCCGGACAAGGTAAAGGCCTCTGGCGGGGTTCCGGTGATGATCTTCCAGATCGCCGTGCCGAACGCGGCGACCGCGGGGATGAGGATGAGTCCTGCCAAACCCACCGAGGCCTTGCGGCGGGAGGCCACCGACCAGCCGAGGGCGGTGAGCACGAGCAGGTTGATGAGGAAATCCTCGAGGAAGTCGGCGGCGTCGGCGAAAAGCGAGGCCGAGCCGATGATGGAGGCGATAATAACCTCGCCGGCGAAGCCGAGCAGATTCAGTCCCGCAACGATCGCGACGATCCTGCGGGAGCGGGTGGTCAGATTCGCTGCGTTGATTTCGTCATCGTCATCGTCGCGGTCGAAAGCGTCGCGAGCTGCGGAGGCTGAAGTCATAGTTGTTGATTCTATTCCGGTTACCGTGGGCGTCGGTAAGCGAATTAAACTAAACCCAAAACGGACCTCGGAAGGGAATGCTACATGGCGCACGGGATCGGCTTCGATCGCGAAAAATACATCGACTTGCAATCGGAGCACATCAAAGCGCGCCGGGAGAAAATCGGGGGCAAGCTGTACCTGGAGATGGGCGGCAAGCTCTTCGACGACATGCACGCCTCGCGCGTGTTGCCTGGGTTCACCCCGGACAACAAGATCGCGATGCTCGACCGGATCAAGGACGAGGTGGAGATCCTCGTCTGCATCAACGCCAAGGACCTGCAGCGCAACAAGGTGCGCGCGGATCTCGGCATCACCTACGACGAGGACGTGCTGCGCCTGGTCGACGTCTTCCGCGGGCGCGGTTTCCTGGTGGAAAACATCGTGCTCACCCAGATGGAGGACGATAACCGCCAAGCGGTGGAGTTCAAGGACCGCCTTGAGCGTTTGGGGATGAAGGTTGCCCGCCACCGCGTGATCCCCGGTTACCCCTCCGACACCGACTTCATCGTCTCCCCCGACGGGCTGGGTCGCAACGAGTTCGCCGAGACCACCCGGGACCTCGTGGTGGTCACCGCCCCGGGGCCGGGCTCCGGAAAGTTGGCCACCTGCCTCTCGCAGGTCTACCACGAGTACCAGCGCGGCGGATCGGCCGGGTACGCCAAGTTTGAGACCTTCCCCATCTGGAACCTGCCGCTGGATCACCCGGTCAACCTGGCCTACGAGGCGGCCACGGTGGACCTCAACGACGCCAACGTCATCGACCACTTCCACCTGTCGGCCTATGGTGAGTCCACCGTCAACTACAACCGCGACGTGGAGGCCTTCCCGCTGCTGAAGGTGCTGCTGGAAAAGCTCACCGGCACGACCCCCTACCAGTCGCCGACCGACATGGGCGTGAACATGGCGGGCCTGTGCATCATCGACGACGAGGTGTGTAGGCAGGCCAGCCGCCAGGAGATCATCCGCCGTTACTTCAAGGCGCTTGTCGACGAGGCGCGCGGCGGCCTCGACTCCACGCAGTCCGACCGCGCCGCGGTGGTCATGGCGAAGGCCAAGATCAAGGCCACCGATCGCCCGGTGGTGCTGCCCGCCCGCACCCGCGCGGAGGAAACAGGCGGACCTGCCTGCGCGATTGAGCTCGCCGACGGCACCATCATCACCGGCCGCACCTCCGAGCTGCTCGGGTGCTCGGCGGCGATGCTGCTCAACGCGCTCAAGCACCTAGCAGGCATTGAGGATGACCATCACCTCTTGTCCCCGGAGTCGATCGAGCCGATTCAAAGCCTCAAGATCAACCATCTGGGCAGCCACAACCCGCGCCTGCACACCGACGAGGTGCTCATCGCCTTGTCGGTCTCGGCATCTACGAACGAGGAGGCGCGCCGGGCCCTGGAGCAGCTGCAGAACCTGCGCGGCTGCGATGCCCACACCACCACCATCCTGGGCTCGGTCGACGAGTCCATCTTCCGCAACCTAGGCGTGCTGGTGACCTCTGATCCGAAGTTCCAGAAGAAGTCTTTGTACCAGAAGCGCTAGACCTTCTTAAGCACGAAACGCGCCAGCTGCACACACATGCTAGCCGGCGCGTTAGTCATTTCCTGTGCTAGGAAGACAGGCTATCGAGTGCCGTAAAGAACGACTTACCAAGGAAGTAAAGCGCGTCGTAGATGGAGAAGACAAAATTATCGACGTTGTTATAAATATCGAGAATAGAGGACATGCCAGGTTACCTTTCACTCGGCTCACGTAGCAGCGGGCGCTACCACTAACTGAAATTGAATCAGGGCAAATAAAGAAAAACAAGGGCAATTAGCTTAATTTTGCATCTGAAATGATTGGGTTTTTTCCGAAGCTGAGATAGTAATAGGTTGCCTATTGAATAAACCGTAAATTTAAATCAGAAATACTCTGTTCGCCATTCTTCCGGAGAAATAATTTGGGTGAAGAGAGAAAAAACCGGCCACACCCCCAGGGGTTTGGGCCGGTTCCTCGGCATAAGAGCTACTTGCTGGAGGTAAAGATGCCCAAGAAAGACTCAAAATGTGCGGAAGGCTTTCGTTGAAGAAGAAGGAGATGCCAGAGGAGAGAATGTCAAAGAATTCCATGATGGGTTCCTTTCGGTCGGGAAATGCGGGAAAATTCCCGCTTTATTGCATTACAACAGGCCGCTTTTGTAATAGCAAGTGTTTGAGATAAAAAACTTCTCCGGGGTATTGCTCTAAAACTGCGGTGGGAACCGAATAATCCACAATAATTAGGGCCCATAAATCACCGGGAAATCCTCTTTATCCAGGGATTAGCTAAATGAGCTTCATCCGCCGTGCCTCGGTGATCGCAGCCGTGCGATTGTCCACGCTAAGCTTCGAGTAAATGTGGACGAGGTGGGTCTTGACGGTTGCCTCGGAGATGAAAAGGGTGGCGGCCAGCTGGCGGTTGGTGGCCCCGGACTCGAGTGCCTTGAGAATCTCGATCTCGCGGGCCGACAGCGCCTGGCGCGGCTTGGAGATGCGGTTCATGAGCGCAGTGGCTACCTCGGGTGCCAGCGTGCGCTCGCGGCGGGCGGTAGCCACGATCGCGTCGTGGAGCGTTTGCTCGGGGGCGTCTTTGAGCAGGTAGCCCATGGCGCCGGCCTCTATGGCGGCGACGATGTCGGCCTCGGTGTCGTAGGTGGTCAAGATGAGCACCGGTGGGCCGGCCTCGGCGAGCCGCTGGGTGAGCGTGATCCCGTCGGTGCCGGGCATCTGGATGTCGGTGACCACCACATCGATACCCATCTCAGCGAGGGACTGGGAGGTGATGCCGTCGCCGTTGGCTGCCTCGGCGATAACCCGGAGGTCGTCGAAGGAGTCCACGATGGAGCGCAATCCCGCGCGCACGACGGGGTGGTCATCGATGAGCATGACGGAGATGGGGTTCATGATTAGCTTTCTTCGTGTCGCGTTCGGGAGGTCAGCGGGATGGCGCAGGTCAGCGTGGTTCCCGCGCCCGGGCTCGATTCGATTGTAACGGCGCCGCCCAGATCGCTGACCCGCGCCTGGATGCCGTCGATGCCAAAACCGGAATGCGACGCATCCGGATCAAAACCGCGCCCGTTGTCGACGACGTCGATCGTTACTTGCTCGTCCCACAACCCGACGGTGACGACCACCTTGCTTGCGTCGGCATGCTTGACGACGTTCGCCAGCGCCTCTTGTACCACCCGCACCACCGTGCGCGTGACGGGTTCCGGGAGTTGGGCTGCCCCATTGGCGCCGTTGGTCTCGTCGATGATGGTCAGTACCACCTCCAGATCGTCGGAAAGCGCCTCCTGGCGGGCGCGCACACGCGCAACGACACGCTCGAGCGCAACTGGAAGGGACTGGCTGAGATCCGGGGAGGCAAGGTCGCGCACGAAACGGCGGGCCTCCGCGAGGGAGTCGCCTGCCTGCTCGCTGATGGTATCCAGCTGGGCGGAAAGCTCCGCGAGGTTGCCCTTGCGCAGGTTGGCACGCGCGGCACGCGAAACCAACACGATCGAGGACAAACCTTGGGCGACGGTGTCGTGGATCTCCCGCGACAAACGCTCGCGCTCCTCCATGCGCCCCGCCTGATGCTCGCTCATCGCCAGCTGCTGCTGCGCAGAAATCAACTGCTGGGTCAAAAGCGCGTGCGCATGCACCTCGCGGTCGAGCACGCGGTAGGTGAAGTACACGCCGATGGCGAAAAACGTGCCGATGAACGGGCCGACCACGTTGGCCACATTCCACCCCGGGTGATGGACGAGCGCTGGCAGAAACGCTGCCACCGCCCACGCCGCGCAGACCGTGACTATCGAGGCGGCTGTGGGAAGCACGTGCAAGATCAGGAACACCAACGGGAACAGCAGCCATACGAAGCTCATCGAGGAGGCGACAAGGCACACCCACAACAGCAGCACCACGCACAGCCAACCAGTTGCCAGCAACCTGGTTGTGGAATCCAACGTGAAATCCACCAGCACCGAATGTGCCTTGCGGTTTTCCCACACCGTTCCCACAAGGTACACGCAGGCCAATAGGCACGCGCCGGTGATCTGGCCCCACGACGCGGTGCCCGCCGCCACGTTTTGCACCACCGCAAACCCCAGCAGGAACGCGAACACAAGATGCAAGCTCACGCGCAGGAACACCATGATGTTCGACAAAGCCTGAGTGGCCTGCTCCGGGGAGGGGGCCTTGCCGGAGGCAAGGTCATCGGCAGCGATCAAGCCACTCGCGGCGAAGGGGCTGGGATGCCTCCCATGCCCGCTGCGTTGGGTGTGCTCGCTGGAATCGTGCGCGTGGCCAGGACTGGGGTCGTTGCCTTCACGGTGACCGGTGGTGTCACCATGCCTGTGTTTGGGGTGGCGGGGAAATTTCACACTCTCAACGCTAGTGATTCACCACCGAGAATTCCTCCCCGATCCTTGCCTACGGGCGAAAATCCATCACTTGGGCGACTGGCAGGCCACCTGTCACGCCATGCCGCGCGTGTAGAAGACTTTCAGGCTGGCCGATGTGGCTTTTACTATGAATCCATGACCTCCCACTTGCCACCTGGCCCCGGCGTTGCAGCCGACGGCGATGACCACGCGCTGGAGTTGAGCCGGGACGGGAAGCTGAAGCCCACACGATGTCGCCCAGCGGGTGTCGGCCTATACCTACGGCAACATTTTGGCCCTGGGTGCCATCGTGCTCGTTGCGCCGGCCGACATTGAGCATGGACATGCTCTCATACTTTTGTTGGCTACCGGGTTTACCACCCTGCTTGCCCACGGCCTGGCCGAGCTGCAAGAACATCGGCTGCTACATGGGCGGTGGGCCAACACCAGTGACTACCTGCACGCCCTGCGAAACTCGGTGCCGATCTTAAGCTCCACCTCGGCACCGGCGGTGGCATTGCTGCTAGCCATGGCAGATGTCATCCCTCCCCAATGGGCGTGGTACCTAGCCATCTTCTTCCTCATCGCCCGCCTTTTCTCCCTAGGTTTTGTTATCTCGCACTTCCGTAAGGAAAAGATCAGCTTCCGCACCTTGGTGGCTGGCATCATCTTCGCGGCGGTGGGTTTGGGAGTTGCCCTACTAAAGGCGGTGCTGACCCACTAAGGGAACCCGGGGCAGATTCTTTCCTTGCCTTCCCCAACTTCTGGTGCCACAGCTTTCTTTCAAGGCGCATCGGGCTTTGCCAGGCCTGGTGCGCCTTTGTGGTGGCAGCCAACGTGAAGGCCTGTTTGGTGCTCTGGTGGTGTTCTACTAGCTGCACCAACACTGCGACCGTGTACCTTTATCTTCCCGCAGCTGTGCGGTGGACGCCGCGCAGATGATGATCGATCAACCACATGGTTGATTGCAGGTTGACCGAGCCTACCGATGTATCTGGCCTGCGAAAACGGTGGAATGGGTAGTAGCCAACAAAACTGATCTTTCCCAAGGAGCACTACCCATGTTCTTGAGCATCCGCGAGATCCGCTCAGCCGGCGGGCGATTCATTCTTATCGGCTCGGTTACCATGTTCATCACCTTGTTAATCATCATGCTAACCGGCCTGACCCAGGGGCTGGCCGCGCGCAATACCTCAGCGCTGAGCTCGCTTGATGCCGACGCCGTGGCGTTTGTCGATCCGTTCTCCGATACCCCGGAGGTCTCCTTTAGCAACTCCGTGGCAACCGAGGATGCCGCCCGCGCGGTCACGGCCGCAGCTAGCCAGGTCACGGGCCGCGGCCTCGACGCCATTGTGCCGCTCGGCGTTGGCCAGACCCGCCTCGAGTCCGACCAGGGGGCGCAGCCGGTTGCCGTGCTCGGGCTTCCCGACGGCACGGTGGCGGCAGGCGTAGCCGTCGGCAAGCAAGCAAACATTTCTGAATCGATCGCTACGGAACTGGGGCTTTCCACCGGCGACACCATCGCTCTGGGCGGAACGGAGGTCACTGTAGGCCAGATCGTTGCCGACGAATACTACAGCCACTCGCCGGTGGTCTGGGTTGATATCGCAACCTGGCAGCAGGTCAGCCATGCCGAGGCCGCCACCACCGGCACGGTGTTGCTGGCCTATGGCGATGCCACCGCCCAGCAATGGGACACGATCGCCGCCGATACCCACACCGCCATCACCGACACGAAGGGCTCCTTCGAGGGCCTGGCCGCCTACAAGTCTGAGCGCACCTCCCTGACCAGCATGCAAGGATTCCTCTACGGCATCTCCGCCCTGGTCACCATCTCCTTCCTTAGCGTGTGGACCCTGCAGCGTACCCGCGACATCGCCGTCCTGCGCGCGCTCGGCGCCTCCCCGCGATATGTGCTTGCCGACGCGCTGACTCAGGCCGCCATCATCCTCGCCGTCGGCACCGGTGCAGGTGCCCTCATCGGCTTCGGGCTGGGCGCCCTCGTCTCCGGCACCGTCCCCTTCGAGCTGTCCTGGCTGACTATTGCCGGCCCCGCGGTTGCCGTCTTCGTCCTCGGCATCGCCGGCGCCCTGCTCGCCGTGCGCCAGACCACCAAGGTCGACCCGATGACCGCACTTGGCGCCTCCGTCTAAGCAACACTTCCCCACCCCATTTCCGAAACCAGCCTCACATCAAGGACCACCACGATGACCACCACAACCCCAGTCTTGAGCCTGCGCAACGCCAGCGTCGTCTACCCCGACGGCACCTCCACCGTCACCGCACTCGACCGCGCCACCGTGGATGCGCGCGCCGGGCAGCTGACCGCCATCGTCGGTGAGTCCGGCTCCGGTAAGTCCACCCTCCTGTCCGTGGCCGCGGGCCTCGTGATTCCCTCCTCCGGCCAGGTCATCATCGCCGGGCGCGAAGCCACCGACATGAACGACAAGCAGCGCACTGCGCTGCGCCGCGACCACATCGGCGTAGTCTTCCAGTCCCCCAATCTGCTCGGCTCGCTCACCGCCCGCGAGCAACTCATGATCACCGACCACATCCGCGGCCTGCGTCGCGGGGCGCTGCGCGCTCGCGCCACCCGTGCCGACGAGCTCCTTTCCCGCGTGGGCCTAGCCGGCTTCGGCGACCGCCGCACCTCCGAGCTTTCCGGCGGCCAGCGCCAGCGCGTCAACATCGCCCGCGCGCTCATGGGCCAACCTCAGCTTGTGCTTGCCGACGAACCCACCTCCGCCCTCGACCAGCGGCTCTCCCGCGAGATCGTGGAGCTGTTGCGTCAGGTCACCGACGAGTTCGGCGTGGCCACTGTCATGATCACCCACGACCGCAGCCAGCTCGATCTGGCCGACCAGGTCGTGGAGATGGTGGATGGCAAGGCCAAGGTGCTGGCGGGGATGCCTAGCGCCTAGGAAGAAAGTCGACTCCGCGATATTCGTGCTTCGCGAGTTTGCCCAGATGAACGCAACCTTATGTGGATGTAGGGAAAACCTTTGCCTCTTAGCGGCGAGCTTATGAAGCTCTCGCCGCTAAGTGGCACAGGAGTAGGTCCAGTACATGTGGGTGCGGGTCTTGCCCTCGTCGTACTCGTGCGTCTTGGACTGGGTGTAGCCCTGCGCAGCGAAGCGGGCGTAGAGGAACCAGCAGCCGGACTGGTGAAACTGCACCTGCTCCTCGCGCAGAATCTGGTTGAGCTTCTTCGCCGACAGGCCGTGGTCCTTGGCGATCTCGGTGGTGGTGATCAGCGACGGCGACGCCAGCACCACGTCGTAATAGGACACCTTCGGTGCCGCCTCCAACAGGGCTTGTTCGGCGGCGAGCCGCTTGGCCCGCTCGGCGCGCAGGGTGGCGATTGCTCGCTCAAGGAACTCGTCATCATTGGGCAGCTCGTCGATGGCGTACATGCCGTGGCGGCGGATGGACGGGAGGACGTCGTCGAACACCCACGCCTCGAACTGCTGGGCGGCGGGCAGCTTGGAGGAGACGATCAGCCGGTACAGGTCGCCTTCGCTGATGAACCTGACCTGCTGGATGCCACCAGCCGTTTCAAGGGGTAGTGATTCACGACCCCCTTGCAGTGACGCGCCAGGGCATCTTTCGTGTTGGCGTAGCCGAGGGCGGTCGTCACGTTCTTGCCGTAGAACAGGACCTGCCCGCCGGAGGTGATGGTTCGGATCGTGCCGAACTCGTGGTTGGTGAACGCTTGTAGCGCGGTAGCCATGACCGGTTCCTTTTCTGAGAGCCGGGTAGACAATCGCGGGCGCGGGATGCGCTAGGCTCTCACCTGTCAGGCACGGCAGGCACCGAAACCGGACACGGTGTGAGGAAGACTCTCGCCCATACGCCCCCGAGGGCCGGCGAATCCGGACGGGTCAGAGGGCACACTGGTGTGTGAACGTACCGATGGCTCCGTGCCCGTGCTCTTGCTTCGGCGTCATCAACCAGGTAGCCTTGTAGTCAACATGACCGGTTCCGCTGCCCGCCTCGGTGGGAGTCCAGGGCCGGTCTTCGTTTTTCGTATCAAACAGGGGTGCGCGTGGAGCAGGTGAGCATTTCATCACCGTCGATGAAATGGTGGTAGCTGCGCATACGCGGGGCATCTTTACCTGAGGAAACATGTTTGTTTCGGCTGGGAAGGGTGAGTCAGTAATCTCATCACCCCTCGGCGCTGACCTGCGCGACTATGTGCTGCGGGGTCAATTGCGTTCAAAGGTTGTGCCGTTTTGGCAAAGACAACCGGCAACGGCCGATCAAAGGGCAACTGGTGCGGGCCCGGTGGGCGTCGGAAAGCAACAATTCCGGCAGGTAACGGTGCGCTGATGGGGGCCGGTGTGGGCGGGAGCGACTATCATATTTACCCATGACTAATCCGAGCGATAACATGGCAGGTCCTTCCTACCGGTACACCCCGGAGCTTGCGGGTGAGATCGAGAAGAAGTGGCAGAAGTACTGGATCGACAACGGCACCTTCAACGCCCCGAACCCGGTGGGCGCCCTTGCTACGGAAGACGGCAAGGAATTGCCCAAGGACAAGCTATTCGTTCAGGACATGTTCCCCTACCCCTCCGGCGCTGGCCTGCACGTAGGCCACCCGCTCGGCTACATTGCCACCGACGTTTTCGCCCGCTTCAACCGCATGCTGGGCAAGAACGTGCTGCACACCTTGGGCTACGACGCCTTCGGCCTACCGGCCGAGCAGTACGCCATCCAGACTGGTACGCACCCTCGCACCACGACGATGGCCAACATCGAAAACATGGAGCGCCAGCTGGGCCTGCTCGGCCTGGGCCATGATCGCCGCCGCAAGGTAGCCACCACCGATCCGGAGTTCTACAAGTGGACGCAGTGGATCTTCCTGCAGATTTACAACGCATGGTTCGACAAGGCCCAGAACAAGGCCCGCCGCATCGAGGAGCTCATTCCGCTCTTGGAATCCGGCGAGGTGGCAACCCCGGAGGAGTTCGGTGCGCCCTATGCGCAGCTGTCTGATCTAGACAAGCGCAAGGTCGTAGACTCTTTCCGCCTGGTCTACCGCTCCTACTCCACCGTGAACTGGTGCCCGGGCCTGGGCACCGTGCTGGCAAACGAGGAGGTCACCCACGACGGTCGCTCGGAGCGTGGCAACTTCCCCGTCTTCCGCAAGAACCTGTCCCAGTGGATGATGCGGATTACCGCCTACTCCGATCGCCTCATCGACGATCTGGAGTACCTGGACTGGACCGAGAAGGTCAAGTCCATGCAGCGCAACTGGATCGGCCGCTCCCGCGGCGCCGAGGTGGACTTCGTTGCCCAGGGCCACAACCTGACCGTGTTTACCACCCGCCCGGATACCCTGTTCGGCGCCAGCTACATGGTGCTCGCGCCGGAGCATGAGCTTGTCGACGACCTGGTTGCCGGTGGTTCCGGTTCCTACGAGGGTATCGACCCCCGTTGGACCTACGGCAAGTCCACCCCGGCCGAGGCCGTTGCCGCCTACCGCGCCGCCATCGCTGCGAAGTCGGACGTGGAGCGCCAGGAGAACAAGGAAAAGACCGGCGTGTTCTTGGGCGTGTATGCCACCAACCCGGTCAACGGCGCGCAGATTCCCGTGTTCATCGGCGATTATGTGCTCACCGGCTACGGCACCGGCGCCATCATGGCCGTGCCCGCCCACGATACCCGCGACTACGAGTTCGCCACCGAATTTGGCCTGCCGATCATCCCGGTCCTCGATGGTGACGTGTCCGCAGAGGCGTTTACCGGCGATGCCCCGCACATCAACTCGGCCAACGACGAGGGCCTCGATCTCAACGGCCTAGGCAAGCAGGAGGCCATCGACGCCGCCATCGCCTGGCTCGAGGAACGCGGCAAGGGATCCCAGAAGATCCAGTACAAGCTGCGCGACTGGCTGTTTGCCCGCCAGCGCTACTGGGGTGAGCCCTTCCCCATCGTCTACGATGCCGACGGTATGCCGCACGCCCTGCCCGAATCCATGCTGCCGATCGAGCTGCCGGAGGTCGAGGACTACAAGCCGGTCTCCTTCGATCCGGATGACGCCAACAGCGAGCCGCACCCGCCGCTGGCCAAGGCGACCGACTGGACGCACGTGACCTTGGACCTCGGCGATGGCCCGAAGGAGTACGTCCGCGACACCAATGTCATGCCGCAGTGGGCGGGTTCGTCCTGGTACCAGCTGCGATACATCGATCCGCAAAATGATGAAGCATTCTGCGACATCGAAAACGAGCGCTATTGGACCGGCCCGCGCCCGGACCTGCACGGACCGAATGATCCGGGTGGTGTAGACCTCTACGTCGGCGGCGTGGAGCACGCCGTGCTGCACCTGCTCTACTCCCGCTTCTGGCACAAAGTCCTGTTCGACCTGGGCTACGTCTCCTCCCGCGAGCCGTACCGCCGCCTCTACAACCAGGGCTACATCCAGGCCTACGCCTACACCGATGCCCGTGGCGTCTACGTCCCGGCCGCTGAGGTGGAGGAGAAGGACGGCAAGTTCTTCTACCAGGGCGAAGAGGTCTTCCAGGAGTACGGCAAGATGGGCAAGTCGCTCAAGAACGCCGTCGCCCCCGACGACATTGCACGCGACTTCGGCGCCGACACCCTGCGCGTCTACGAGATGGCGATGGGCCCGCTGGATACCTCGCGTCCGTGGGCGACCAAGGACGTCGTGGGCTCCCAGCGTTTCCTGCAGCGCCTGTGGCGCCTGGTGGTCAACGAGGAAACCGGCGCGCTTGCCGTTACTGATGCCGCGCTTACCGACGATGACTTGAAGCAGCTCAACCGCACCATCGCCGGAATCCGCGATGATTATGAGAACCTGCGGATCAACACCGTGGTGGCCAAGGCCATCGAGTACGTCAACTATTTGACCAAGACGTACAAGGACGGCGCGCCGCGCGCTGCGGTGGAGCCGTTGGCGATCATGGTCGCCCCGGTGGCCCCGCACATCGCGGAGGAGCTGTGGACCCGTCTTGGGCATGAGGGCACGATTACTTTCGTTGACTTCCCTACTTTTGAGGAGAAGTGGCTCAAGGATGATGAGATTGAGCTTCCGGTGCAGATCAACGGCAAGGTGCGTGCCCGCATCATGGTCGCCGCCGATGCCGCCCAGGATGACATCGTTGCCGCAGCGCTTGCCGACGATAATGTCAAGGCGCACATCGAGGGCAAGAACTTGATCAAGCAGATCGTTGTGCCAGGGCGCATGGTCAACCTGGTGGTCAAGTAAGGGCTAGGAAACCCGCGAAAGTTCAAGGCGAGGCCAACCCATACCGGGGGCCTCGCCTTTTTCATCCTTGGACATTCCTTCGATGCTCGCGCGCGATCTGGTCTGGAACTGTCCAAGCGATGAGGAATGTGCTGATCTCGACAACCATCTGTTCGAACTGGTTACCGTTGGCCAGCACGCACTTCTCAACAAGCTGAGCACCAAGCTCAGCGCTAGGAGGCACCACCCTGATTCCCCTCATGGTGAGATACACCAGGGACAGCTTGAGAGCGGTCCGCTTGTTTCCGTCCCTAAAGGCGTGGGCCTTTGCGATATGGGCCATGAGCGCGGCTGCGCGGTCGTAGACCGATTCATAACGCGGAGCGCCGAAAACGCTTTGAAACGGGGCCGCGATGGCAGAACACAAAGCGCCTTCGTCGTAACTGAATCCCGCGTACTCATCATGGGATGCGCCATTCTGACGCGTTCCGCATTCTTGGTTGAGCCTGAGCGCAAGATCCGTGAGTAGCTGAACCCACTCTTGTTCGTTAGTGATGGTCACGGGTTAACGGGTGGCCAAGAGGTGAAAGGTTTCCATCCAATCGTTCTCAACGAGCTCGGAGGCTGCCAAGGCAGCCTCAAGATCAAGATCCTCGTTAAATGTGGGGGCCTGCGGCAGCTCCCCGCTGTCATGGACCAGATGGGAGAATTCCTCCCGCATGGTGCTGACGCTGAGATTCTCACTCGAAGGAGCATTCTCGGGAAGGCCTTGGCGTGCCTCTTCCCACGACCGGCCATGGCTGAGCTTCGTCAAGACAGCAAAATCCATGTCGCCGTAGAAATCGACAATGCTTGCAACCACCGCGCGTTCGTAGTCGCTCAGACGAGAAGAGTCACCCGTGGCGATCCGCGTCACATCCTTAGATCCTTCGGCGACAGTGCTGTACCGCCCGAGCTCCGTGGGCACGGGTCCGTAAATCCACGCTTGGAAATGGCTTGTCGTCAAAGGCTTTCCAGTCCACGCCAAATGCCACCCCTGTGCGAAGAAACAAAGCTTGGCCAGCTTGTGCTTATCAACTGTCCCGCCGCGGAGCTCAACTATGTACTGCCCAACGTCGCGAATGTCGGCCATGATGCTCCTTCCAAAGGTCTAACTAGTCATGGGCTGGGAACGAAAATCTTACCCTGGCCCGCCTCCTTTGGGAATAGAAGAGGACTATTCTTCCCTTCACCGATCTTGAATGAGAAATCCTCACTCGGATCAAAGGCAACCCTGGCTCCCACATGGCGATGCTGGCCGACGCCGTGCAAAGGAGGCCATCGTGGAGCTCGCGTTGGTCGGCAGCAACGTTGTAGGGCGAGAACCCCAACGAGCCGATTTGGAACCGTGCCGAGTGACGAACGAGAAGGACTTGGTTCTGCGCGGTCGACCCGCGAGTTTGTAAAAGCCGTGGCGACTAAAGTGAATGGTCACATCGCGGAGGAGCTGTGGACCCGTCTTGGGCATGAGGGCACGATCACCTTCGTGGACTTCCCCACTTTTGAGGAGAAGTGGCTCAAGGATGATGAGATTGAGCTTCCGGTGCAGATCAACGGCAAGGTCCGTGCCCGCATCATGGTCGCCGCCGATGCGGCCCAAGATGGCATCGTTGCCGCAGCGCTTGCCGACGATAATGTCAAGGCGCACATCGAGGGCAAGAACCTGATCAAGCAGATCGTCGTGCCAGGGCGCATGGTCAACCTGGTGGTCAAGTAGTTTTTGCTTCACGACGTCTAAAGTGGGCGGCACCGACCGAGGAGGGTTGGTGACGTCCCCTTTTTATCAAAATCGCTACTTTTAATAACAACGACGCCTTTCCAGCCCTGCTAAATAATAAAAATCGCTCATTTTGATAAACATAGGCCCTCGTATTTGAGTGGCGTCGAGGTAGATGGGTTCCTCCCACAATTCTCATAGTTCAATTGATCGTTGTTTGACTGCGCTCGGTGTAGTTCGTGGTGGATCCATATAGCCGATTCGGGCGTGGACTGGGCTGCGAGTGCTTCACCCTGTTGCCCGCCGTCGGCTTCTAGGGAGTCTGGTTCAATGTTTCCGCTGTAAAGAACGCCCTCCACGTAAAGCAAGAAGATTGAAGGCATCTTTCCAATCGGCTTTGACTTTGTTGGCCGCTAATAGATCCTTGCCCAGATCGAAGGTCTCCTTATGCACAGGCACCTTCGGAGTATCTGCTCCCGTGTAGATGAGATTGGTTAAATCGACACACGTTGTGGAGACGCTCCACTCAGAGGTAGAGCGCGCGTCCTTTGGCAGTCCACGGCGAGCGTCCTACCATGCTGTCCCGTGGCTCAACTGCGTCAGATGTTAGAAGTCCATGTCTCCATAGAAGTTGAATAGCTCTCCTTAAATGCCGCGTGCTCGAATTCATTAAGCCGCGCGGAAACTCCCTGTGCAATCCCACTATCGTCAACGACCATGCTGGCAGGACCAAGCCTTGTCGGGACTGATCCATATTTCCATGTCTAGAAGGCGCTGTCGGTCAAAAACTACCTGTCCAAGCTAGATGCCAACTCTGAGCGAAAGAACAAGACAGAACTTGGAGAGTCTGTGCATATCCACCATGCCGAAGAGCTCAACGACGTACTTCCCGATATCGAGAATGTCTGCCATGATGTTCCTTACGCAAGCTAGGCGGTAGGCCAGATGGTGAGGCAGTCCACCTGAATAAGGCAATTCTTGGGAAGATAATCAAGTCTCAGTTGTAGAACTGCAGCCGCCCTTGAAAATTGTGATTAGGTCACGGGTTTTGCCCTACTTGCTACCTCATGTGTGCGTGCCGATGCCCGCCGAGGGGTCTATTCGAAGATCGAGTGCGCGTTAAACGTCGGAAAGCATGTCCTAAGCCAATGGTGTCGCTACGCAAAGCAAAATACTTAACAATTCTGAAACGTTATTTGACATGCCACTTTGCTAACGATGATGCGGTGTCCTGGTTCCATCGATGCCTGCGGAATATCGCTGTAGGGAGGTTTTCGAATTGGTGGGAGTTCGTGTCGCAGGGGTTGTCTACGATTGGGGTAAGTTCGCAAATCCAAGGTGGAGGCTTTGTCATGAGTGTGGCGAATGCGTTGACATTTCAACGTCAAGCAGAGGAGTCGCCGGCGTGGGCGCTGTTACGTTCTCCTCTGGCACCCGTCATTGCTGGTGTCCTGTCCAGCATATTTTCCACCGACCGGCGTCAAATCGCGGGTTCCATCGTGATCGAAGAGTTGGATGAACTTCTCATTGACCTGCGCGAGGTAGGATTCGACCTCCCACGTAGTGCTGGTGGCTACATCACCGACTGGGTTAAAGCTGGGTATTTGATCAGGAGAAGTCCTCGCGGGGAGCGGGAGGAATACTATGAACTTTCCCGCGAGGCGATTGACGCGCTTGACTATGTAAAACGACTGTCTGCTCCCAGAAAGTCGGCTACCCGCTCGCGCCTTGCAACTGTCATCGACCAACTCGATAGCCTTGCTATCGAGACAGACTCAGATGAAGCCAAGGTTCTCGCAAGGCTCGAAGAGGAAAAGCAGGAACTCGAACGGCGTATCGCAGCGGTGCGGGAGCGTGGCGTTGATGTTGTCTCGCACGAAGACGCGGTCGAGTACGTGGAAAATATTCTCAGCCTCGTTGCCGACATACCGGGAGATTTCGCCCGGGTTCGTCAAGCGACGGAGGAGCTTGACCAAACCCTCCGTGAGCAGCTTGTACGTAACGAGGTTTCAGCGAGAGAAGTCTTGGAAAATGTATTTCGAGGCGTGGATCTAATCCAAGACTCCGACGAAGGGAAAAGCTTTAACGGCTTCTATGAACTGTTGTTCGACCGAGAACAATCGGCGCAGTTGGAGCAAACACTTGATGACATCCTCGGCCGACCCTTCATAGAGCGGCTTTCGGAGGCAGAGCAAGCACGGTTACGCTGGGTGATGCGTGACCTCGAGGGCCATGCCGAGGAGGTTCACACAGCATTACTGCAGCTTTCGCGTTCCCTTCGCAGGTTCGTTCAGTCGAGGGAGGTTGAAGCTCAACAGGAGCTGGCTAAGCGCATCACGAGCGCGCAATCGTTAGCCCTGAGGGTTGGTGCCAAGATCAATCCGAGTACCAAGTTGGCCACCGAGATCGAGCTGACTGGGCGACAGTTCTCCTCCATTTCTACCTGGCAGTTGAAAGACCCGGCTGAGTCGCGCATCGAGGAAGACATGGTTATTGCGGAACAAGGAAGCTATAGCCTTGAGGAACTGCGCAGACGGGTGCGGGAGTCGGAGATCGATTGGGAGGAACTGCGCGAGAATCTTCGTCTTTCTCTAGAAAAGCGCGGTGCGGCAACGGTCTCGGATGTCTTGGAGGATTATCCAGCTACCCAAGGGTTGGCAAGCATCGTGGGGCTGATTTCTCTAGCTATTGAAGGTGCGCAGCGGGTTACGGGCACCGATCGGGTGCGGTGGATCAATACCGAGGGGCAGGCTCGGGCAGCACAGATTCCGCTCTTTGTCTTTGGAAGTGAGGTAGAAAATGGCAACTGAGGCGATGGAAGCGAACACCCAGCTCCATGAGAATGACAATGGGACTATGACGGCAGCCCAGCGCCGTGCGTTCGGAGAGCTGCTGAAGGGCCCTTTTGTGTCGATCGACCGCACTCCGGAAGTATTCAAGACAATTTCGGTTCACCGTGAGTTATTCGCTTCTCACTTAGACAACCTCTTCCTGACGCTCGTTGTCGACGATGCAGCAGGCATCGCTTACGCGAAGTCCTGGGAAGAAGACGCGACAGAATCTCGCACCCTGATGCGCAAGAAGGCCCTCAGCTTTGCCGAGAGCGTACTCTTGCTCAGTCTCCGGCACGAATTGATGCGCGAATCTCCCAGCGAGCGTGTCGTAGTGTCCAGAGACGAAATCTTTGAAGGTTGTCTACCATTTCTCAGCTCCCTCGGCACCGATAAAACAGCCGCATGGAAGAAGCTCGATGCCGCATGGAACAAGCTTAAGGACGTTTCAATCGTTCGAGCAACACCGGTTGACGGTCGCTTTGACGTGTCGCCAGTTCTAAGGCTCATCTTCTCCGCCGAGGAGATTGCCCAACTCGAGGCTAATTATAGGCAGCTACTGGAGGAAAACAATGGTTGAGGTTATCCACCCCGGGCAGTTTCGGCTCGCCGAGATACAGCTCTATAACTGGGGCACCTTTGGAGGCTTGCACACCATTGAGGTGGGCCGGAAAGGATTCCTGGTAACGGGTAGTTCCGGCTCTGGAAAATCCACGCTCATCGACGCGGTGTCAGCGCTCATAGTTCCAGCGTCGAAGGTACATTACAACGCAGCGGCTCAAGAGGGTGGTACTCGTTCCGGTCGAAACCTCGTTACTTACTGCCGTGGAGCTTGGCGCCGTGAGCACTCGGATGAGTATAACGAGCTAAAGCAGTCTTTCCTGCGCAACGGGGCAACCTGGACTGGCGTCAACCTCGTTTATTTCGATGGTGCACAGTACCTAAGCGCTATTCGGCTCATGCACCTAGGTGCAAGCTGCATGAGCCCAACAGAGATTACCTCAATCTTTCTCATTTTTCGTCGACGCGCGGATCTCACTGAATTCAATGATCTGGCCAAGGATGGACTTGACCTGCGTAAAGCCAAGCGCGATTTTTCCGACGCTGTTAGCCTGCACCGCAGCCATGGTCAGTTTATTTCCGCTTTCCGACGCGAAGTTGGCATCGCCGATCAGGCGGCACTGTCCCTGCTTCATCGGGCACAATCCGCCAAGTCCCTCGGTGACCTGAACCAACTCATGCGCGATTTCATGCTTCCGGAGCCGGAGACCTTGGGCATGGCTAGCAAAGCAGTAGAACAGTTCGACGAGCTTAACGCTGCCTACCAAGCGGTGGATACGGCGAGAAGGCAGGTGGAGATACTAGCGCCGGTCAAGGAAGCCGAGCAGTGGTTAGTGGAGCTAGAGGCGGAAGAAAGCGCCACGCGCGAGGATCAAAAGAACCTTCGCGCGTTTGCCAATGAGTTTGAACTGGCCCAAGCGCAGGAAACAAAACGCGTGAAGGAAGCGATGCTGAAGGAGATTCAGGCGCAGCTTGACGTATTGGATGGCGAATTTGCGGAGGTCAGCAAACGCCTCGATCAGGTCCAGCTGGCTATCGCAGGCCGAGAGGGCACGGTCTTACTCGATGCTCGCAATGAGTTGGAAAAGGCCGAACAAAAAAGGGAATTTGTGGCCAAGCAAGCCCAGGATCTAGGAAAAGCACTCAAGGCGCTTGGCGCAGTGCTTCCCGAAGACGCGGAGTCTTTTGTTGAGGTGCAACTACAGCTGCAGGACCTACTATCCGAATTAGAGCAAAAGAAGGCGCAGCATTCCCTGAGACGAAAGGCTCTCTACGATAACCTCTACCGGGCTGAGCAATCGTGCGACCGGCTCGTCGCCGACATCACTTCGTTGGAAAAGCACCGATCTGCCATGGATCCATCGCTGCTTACAGCTAGAGAGCGTATCTGTTCGCTGACTGGCATTGAGACCAAAGCCCTCCCCTTCGTCGCCGATCTAATCAAGGTGCGCGATTCTGAGAAGCGTTGGCAGCCCGCAGCTGAGCGAGTCATGGGTGGTTTTGCGCGCACCCTGCTTGTCGCTGACGAATATTACGAGCAAGTCAGTGACGCTATCAATGTCACCAATCTCGGTGCGAAGCTGATGTACGTGCGGCTTAGCGCAGCAGATGAGAACCAAGCCCCGAAGAAATTTGAGCCGGGAACACTCGGGACGAAAATCGATGTGGAGGATGGTCGTTTCTTTAGCTGGATTCAAACTCAGCTACAGTCCCGCTTCGACTATGGCTGCGTGGAAACTACCTTCGACATGCGGAAAGCACGTCGCGCCGTGACCCTTAACGGGCAGGTCAAACACGATCATTCCCGCCATGAAAAGGATGACCGGCGGCTAATCGATGATCGCTCACGATGGGTCTTAAGCGGCAATACCGAGGAGAAGTTTGACGAATTAAGACGCCAACTCCGGGCGGCTAAACGGGAAGTGGACAAGTCCAACGCGGATCTGGTGGCCTTCGAAACTCAGGTAGACGTCGAGAATAGGCGTGCGGGCTTCGCACAGAAGGTGTTAGACGTGCGGGATTTTGCGGATGTGGACATTAATGGCGCAACCCTAAGGGTTCAAGAATCCGCTGCAAACGTCGAACGTCTTGAAAAGGGCGATACCAAGTTACAACAGTGGCGTGCAGAACGGGTTACCCTTAGCGCGCTTTGGAAGAAGATCTATGACAACCGTGGCGCAACTGCTGGCCGATACGGGCAGGTCGAGACCGAGCGAAATCAGGCGGCAAGTATATGTGAGAATCTGAGCGAAGAGGTGGCTCAGCATGGTGAGATCTCCCCCGCCAGCCGAGCTCGGCTGGATGCCGCGTTTCATGCTCGGAAGCGCTCGGTGCGGGCCGATAACCTGAGGGAAATTGAACGCCTGACAGCCCAGAGTTTTGAAATCCGCCTAGATAAGATCAAAAACCGCCGCGACAAGATCAACGCCAAGGTCTTGCAGTCGATGAATGAATTCCTCAATCTGTGGCCGGAACGGCGGGGCGATTTACAACCCGACCTAGGGTTTCGGGGAGACTTCCTCAAGCTGCTTGAGCATCTGGAGGGAGATGACCTACCAAAGTTCGTTACGCATTTTCGTGAGTTGCTCAGGAAGCAAACTTCACAGAACCTTAATCACCTCCTCCTGCAGATCCAGCGTGCTGCCTCGGACGTCAGGAGAAAGATTGAGGAGGAGATCAACCCACCGCTCATGGTCGCGGAGTTTGACCGCGGAACGCACCTGCAGATTGAGGTTCGGGAAGATCAGCCCGCTGCCGCCCGAGAATTGGTAACAAGACTCAGGGCGGTCGTTGACGGTGTTCTCAATGACGAGGACAGCCTAGCGGACGAACAAAGGTTTCTCACGCTCAAGGAAGTAATCGGCATGCTACAGGCATCCGACTCCAACCCAGATCGTATCGTCAAACTTCGCCTTGACACTCGGATGCACGTTTCCTTCCTCGGAGTAGAGATCTCTGAGGACGGCAACAGGGGCGCCGTCTACGACTCCTCGCAGGGGCTTTCCGGCGGGCAAGCACAGAAGCTGGTTTTCTTCTGTCTTGCTGCCGCGCTGCGTTATCAGCTGACGGGTGCGGGGCTCGGATCGGAGAAGACGAAGCGATGCACCACAGCAGAGGGCGTGTCCAGATTCGGTACCGTGATCCTCGACGAGGCTTTCGATCGCGCGGATACCACGTTTACTCGCAAGGCCATGGACGTGTTCACGGAGTTCGGGTTTCATATGGTGCTGGCTACGCCAGAAAAGATGCTTCAAACAATTGAGCACTACATTGACGGCATGGTTATCGTGTCTTGTGAGGACCGGATGCATTCGACTGTGACACCAATCGGGATTGAAGATGTTAAGAAGCGTTGAAGAAGCCCGCGCCAAGGCCGCAATTTCTTACAGCAGAAACCTTCGTTCTTGGGTCTTCGGCGACCCGGTCAACATAAGCATCCCGCTCGGCAACCCTACTAAGAAACAGGTCAACGAGGACCCCGAAGAGGTCTTGGAATGGCGAAAACAGTGGAGCAATTTCTCAGGGCCTGGCCACATTGAGTGGGTAAGCAAACGCCTAGGAAACTACGGATCCACCGAGATTCCTACTCACCTCAAACTATCGAGTCGGGAGGAGGTGGCGCGATTTGTTGGTGTTGCAAATGAGCTTGCGCGAATCCTCGCGGTGTACGAGACCCTACGCCCACTCGGCGATAGCGCGTTGCAGCCTACCTTTGGACACTGGCGTAGTTACGATGCGAAGGAAGCCCAGCTCGTCTTGGAGGCCTGTTTGTGGATCAAAGACAACGACCTCTCGCGCTTCTACGTCCGTGAGCTTCCCATTCGGGGAGTACACAGCAAGTGGGTGGAAAACCACCGCGTGGTATTGCAGGCAGCGTGCAGCGAACTCAACTTCAAGACCCCAGTAAATCTCTGTGAGCACCGCTACCAAGGCTTCCTCGGGGCGCTGCCCCTCGCCAAAATCGAGCTGCCCCAAACATGTCGCCACGTGCTGTTTATTGAGAACCGGACCACTTTTCTTGCCTTGCCCGACCTTCCCGGAATGGCGTTCGTCAACGGCGGAGGTTTCGCTGCCAGTCGTTTGGCTGCGGCAAGCTGGTTGAAGGATAGGAACGTTTTCTATTGGGGAGATATGGACGTCCACGGATTTCAGATCCTTGACAATTTCCGCAAAGTTCGTCCGGGTACCAGATCTGTCCTGATGGATATGGAAACAGTTCGTGCTTTCGAAGATATGGCGGTTACCGACCAAGAGAACATATTCACCTACACTAGGCTCAGCGACAAAGAACGCGAGGCAGTTTATTACCTGCGCGAAAAGAATTTTCGCATCGAGCAAGAGCGGATTTTGCTGGATTACGCCGTAGGCAGGATTTCAAAAGAGATTCAGGATACTGAAATGCAGGTGGCCCTGCCGACAGTCAGCCAACTCGATGAGTAGGAAATGAGAGTGCGGGGTAGCGTCATAGCAGGGGGTGCCTGGCCAGCGAACCTGAAGTTCGGAGCTTCTTGATTGGGCGGGCTGTGACTTCTGTGAGAAAAGCCTTGTCCCAGTGACTGCTAAACCACACGGATGAGGCCCGGTTTCGGCTGCGGTTTCCTCCCCGGGCTCCTACGATGGGCATCATGAGCAAGGTTTTGATTTTCGGTAGCGGCGTGATCGGCATGTCGTTCGCGCGGCGTTTCATGGAGGCAGGCTGGGACGTCAATGTCTTCGACGTCAACGCCACGCTCAAGGATGAGGTAGAAGACATGGGGGCGAGGTTTTTCACGGAACTAGAACCGGCCGCCCGCGGTGTGGACTTCGTGCAGGAATCGGGCCCGGAGTCGTTGGAGTTCAAGCAGGATGCGTTCCGGAAGTTTGCGCAGCTCACGGGTGAGGATACGATCCTGGCGTCGTCGACGTCGGCAATTCTTCCGTCGCTGATTGCCAAGGATAATCCGGCAGCCGACCGCATTATCGTGGGGCATCCTTTCGCCCCGCCGAATCTGATGCCGGTGCTGGAGGTGGTTCCCGGTGAAAAGACCAGCGAGGACACCATGGGGCGGGCGTTGCAGATATATGAGGACCTCGGCTTCGAACCCACCCGTCTCAACAAGGAGATCTTAGGTTTTGTGGGAAATCGCATCCAGAAGGTGATCCTGTGGGAGGGTATTTCCCTGGTGCAGCAGGGCGTGATCAGCGCGGTGGATTTCGACACCCTGATCAAGAACTCCCTGGGCTTGCGCTATGCCGTGATCGGCCCGTTTGAGGCGAACCGTTTGGGCGGCGGCCCGAAGGGAATCTCGTCCATCTTCGGCCACATTGCGGGAGCGTGGGACAAATCGATGCCCGCAGGCACCCCGGATATCGAGCATCTGGAAGAGCTGTTTGCACAGGTCGACGAGGCCTACGGCAACGATGAGGAGTCCTATGAGCGGCTTTGCCAGCTGCGCGATAGGAAGCTGCGCGCGGTGGTGGAGGCCCGAAAAGACCCCGGTGACAGCTAGTTTTTTACGCTTGCCGACGCCCACAGTCCGCAGGCACCGTAGCGGTTTCCCGTTTTTAGGGGTTTAACCCCAAAGATCACAGCACCTTCTTGCGTAACAAGGTGCTGTGATCTTTGGGGAAGGTGAGGGAGTCTAGGTCCAGGCCACGTAGGTGACGTGCTGGTATTCCTCGATACCCTCGGTGCCACCCTCGCGGCCGAAGCTGGACTGCTTGATGCCGCCGAAGGGGGCGGCTGGTTCGGAAATGGCGCCGCGGTTGATGCCCACCATGCCCGCCTGAAGGTGGGTGGCGAAGTACTGCGCGGTGTGCACGTTCTCCGTGAACGCATAGGCCGCCAGGCCGAACTCGGTATCGTTCGCAGCCGCGACCGCCTCCTCGTTGGTGGCGAAGGTGGTCACCGTGGCCACGGGTCCGAAGATCTCCTTGTGCAGGATGTCGGCGGAGGCGGGCACGTCCACCAAGACGGTGGCCGGGTAGAAGTAGCCCGGCCCTTCAGGCACGGCGCCGCCGGTGGTGGCGGTGGCGCCCTGCGCGAGCGCCTCGTCCACCAGGGCGGCGATGTTATCGCGTTGCTTGGCGGTGATGATCGGCCCCAAGGTGGTGCCGTCATCGAGGCCGTGGCTGGTGGTGAATCCGGCCATCTTCTCGGTCAGGCGCGCGGTGAACTCCTCGGCGATCGACTCGTGGACGAGGAATCGGTTCGCCGCGATGCAGGCCTCGCCACCGTTGCGCATCTTCGCCTGCAGGGCGCAGGTGAGCACGACATCGAGGTCGGCGTCGGCAGCGACCACGAAGGGGGCGTTGCCGCCCAGCTCCATCGAGGTGCGCTGCAGGTTATCGGCGGACTGGCGCACGAGCAGCTTGCCCACACCCGTCGAGCCGGTAAAGGTCACCTTCTTCACGCGCGGGTCGGCCATGAGGCTGGCGGAGAAATCCGCCGCCTGGGTGGTGGGGATGATGGACACGATGCCGTCCGGGGCGCCGAGGCGCTGGGCAACCTCGGCGATCACCTCGCCGAGCAGCAACAGGGTCAACGGCGTTTCCGCGGCCGGCTTGACCAGCACCGGACACCCGGCGGCCAGGGCCGGTGCGATCTTGCGGGTGGCCATGGCCAGCGGGAAGTTCCACGGGGTAATAGCCACCACCGTGCCCACCGGCTTGCGGGTGACCAGGATGGTGCCGTTGCCATTCGGCGCCGACGCCAGGCGCCCGTGTGAGCGCACAGCTTCTTCCGCGAACCAGCGGAAATACTCCGCGCCGTAGGAGACCTCGCCCAAGGCCTCGGCATAGGGCTTGCCCATCTCGCAGGTCATGGCCACGGCGAAGTCCTCGGCGCGCCGGGTGACCTCCTCAAAGATGGCTCGCAGCAGCTCCGAGCGCACGCGCGGTGCGGTGTTTTCCCACTCGGGGCGGGCGGCTTCGGCACGCTCCAGGGCGGCCATCCAATCGGCCTCGGCGGCATCCGCGACGTCGGCGATAACCTCTTCGGTTGCGGGGTCGATAACCGGGAAGGTCGCCCCTGTGCTCGAATGGGTGGCGGTGGTGCCGATCCAGATGCCGGTGGGCACGCTGGTGGTGCGGGTGCCGGAACCGATGTGTGCGCCTGCGGGGACGGAGGTGGGGTTAGTCATCAGGTTGTGGCCTTTCTGATGGGGACTTCTTAGGCGTTGGCGCGGATGGCGTCGGCAAGCACGCGCAGGCCTTCGCGCAAGGTGGCCTCGGCGATGACCAGCGGCGGCAGCAGGCGGATGACGTTGTAGTCCATGCCGCAGGTGAGGATGAGCACGCCTTGTTCCTTGCACGCAGCGGCAGCGGCGGCGGTGAGCGCGGCGTTGGGGCGGCCGTCCTCGTCGACGAACTCGAGTGCCATCATGGCGCCGTGGCCGCGCACCTCGGCGACCTGCGGCAGCTCGAGTAGCGGCTCGAGTTCTTCGCGGATAATCGCCTCGATCTCGAGCGCGCGGCCGGGCAGGTCGAGCTCCTCCATCTGGCCGATGGCGGCCATGGCTGCGGCGCAGGCGACCGGGTTGCCGCCGTAGGTGCCGCCCAGGCCACCGACGACCGGGGCGTCCATGATCTCGGCGCGGCCGGTGACGGCCGACAGTGGGATGCCGCCGGCGATGCCCTTGGCGGTGGTGATCAGGTCCGGGACGACGCCCTCATAGTCCACGGCGAACCACTTGCCGGAGCGGGCGAAGCCGGCCTGGATCTCGTCGGCGACGAACACGACATTGTTCTCCTTGCACCATGCGGCGATCGCGGGCAGGAAGCCTGCGGCCGGGACGATGAAGCCGCCCTCGCCCTGGATCGGCTCGATGACCACGCAGGCAAGGTTTTCCGCGCCGACTTCCTTTTCGATCATGTGGATGGCGCGGGCCGCCGCCTCGGGGCCCGACAGGCCGTCGCGCAGCGGGTAGGACATCGGCGCGCGGTAGACGTCGGAAGCAAAGGGGCCGAAGCCGGTCTTGTACGGGGTGTACTTCGCGGTCATGGCCATAGTCAGGTTGGTGCGGCCGTGGTAGGAGTTGTCGAAGACGACGACCGCGCCCTTCTTGGTGTAGGCGCGGGCGATCTTCACCGCGTTTTCCACGGCCTCGGCGCCGGAGTTGAGCAGCACGGTCTTCTTTGCGTGATCGCCCGGGGTGACCTCGTTGAGCTTTTCGGCAGCGGCGACGTAGGACTCATAGGGCGAGACCATGAAGCAGGTGTGGGTGAAGTGCGAGACCGCGTCCTGCACCGCTGCCACGACGGCCGGGTTGGAGGCGCCGACCGAGGTCACGGCGATGCCGGAGGCGAAGTCGATGTAGGAGTTGCCCTCCGCGTCCACGAGCACGCCCCCGTCGGCGTCGACGACGTAACCCGGCAGGCCTGGGGTCACCGCGCGCGGCACGGCGGCCACACGGCGGGCGTCGAGGGCGTGATTGGTGCCGTCAGATTCTGCGGCGACGGTGCGGGTTTGGGGCAGGCGGTAGGTGAGGTCTTCCATGATTTTCCCTTGTGCTTGTCATTCGTGCTTGTGGTTGTTGCTTTTATTGCTTGCCGACGGCAAGTAAGCATCATTGTGGTTGCGGCAGGCCTGCATGGCTATGTCCCACTTGGACAAATTTGAGACTCAAGATTATCCAAACTGTATAATCGTGGCTCATGGAACCCGCTTTGGAGAATCAGGAACTACCACTACGCTGGCTACTTTCCCAGCGAACACTCGGCCTAGTTTCTATCATCCAACAGCCAGTCTCCTTCAAGGTTGTCCAGGCCACCGAGTTGCGGGATCCCACCCCCTTCCTCTCCGAGCAGGCGCTCATCTTGTGCGTCGGGCTGGCGTTTGAGGAACAACCCGAGGCGTTTCGCCCCTATGTTGAGGCACTGCAGGCGGCGGGGGTGGTGGCTATTGGCTTTGGCACCGGGCTCATCTTCGGCGAGGTGCCCCGCGTGCTCGTCGAGGCCTGCCAGGAGTTCGGGCTGGGGCTTTTCGAAGTCCCCCACGCCACCGCCTTCATCTCCATCACGCAGGCGGTCAACCGCGAGTTCGCCCAACGGGAAAGCATGCTGCAGCAACTCGTGACCACCCGGCAGCGTAACGCCACCCAGGTCGCCATTGCCGGTGGCGTGGACGCGCTGGTGGAGCTGGCAGCCAGGGACCTCCACGCCGCGGTGGCCATCGTGGACAACGATGACCGCGTCATCGCGCGCACCGACTACGAGGGGCTTGATGCCACCCACGCCCCCGCTGGCAGCCAGCACCACATCCACCACCGCATGCTCAGCTTCGGCGAGCGCTTCCACTCGCTGGTCACCCTGTCCGATCATTCGCTTTCCGCCCATGACCGCCAGTACATCAAGCACGTCGCGGGCCTGGCCGATCTCTTGCTCCAGCGGCCGCTGAGCCTGCGCCGGGCCAGGGCCTCGCTCAACTCGCTGGCCATGTCCGTCCTGCTTGGTTTGGACGCGCAGCCGCAGCACCTCATCCGCGCCTTTTCCCGCATCGCAGATAGCAAGGGCTATGTGCGCCCGGTCGTCATCCACACCAACGTCGATCGGCACATGAGCAGGCTGTTGTCCGTTATTGACTCCGCCCTCTCGAAGGCCGACCGCGAGCTGTGCGCCCTGGTTCTCGACCCGAAGACGACGTTGCTGTTTTTCCGCGGCACGCGCTCGCCCGAGGGGGTGCTCAAGCTGCTGGGCCCGCAGCGCTCGTTTGCCCGGGTGGCCATCGGCACCCCGCAGGCATGGGATTCCGTGGACACCCGGCGGGTGCATTCGCTGGTGACCACGGCGAAGTCGCTGCCCTTGGGGCAGTTTCTCACCCCGGAGGACTCTCCCCTGCAGTGGATCAACAACCCGGAGGTGCGCACCGCGCTCGATCACCGCGCGCAGGAGACCTTCTCCCGGCTCGGCGAGGAGGACAAACGCAGCAACCACGGCCTTGAGCAAACGCTCATCACCTTCCTTCATGCCGGCGGCAACGCGAAGGCCACCGCGGACATCCTGGGAATCCACCGGCACACCGTGCGCACCCGCATCGCGCGCATCGAGGACATCTGCGAGGTCGACCTTTCCGATCCCGTCACCCGCGCGGAGCTGCTCATCGTGGCCGTATCGCGGGATGCGAACTAGCCGGCCTCGGCTATACGGGCCGCAGCGGCGCTGGCTGCCTAGCGCGCAGGAACCGTAGGCGTCGGCAAGCACGGGTGCAGGCAGAGGTGCGGCCGGGTTGGTGCAGGTCCCCCATGTACGGCTAGTCTGTTGTGCAAATGCCTAACTATTGGGTGATAGAAATTGCTTTTTGTGCCAGTTTGGCACGAAGATTGTTAAGCCGGATTTGCGCTGGTTATAGTCACGGAAAAAGCTCAATTGAAGGCTTACCTGCACAAGGACGCACATCACGACGGAGGCCACAGATGTCAGAGATTATGTATGCCGTAACCAATCCCTCTACGGGCGAGGTGGAGGAGACCTTCGAGGTTGCAACGGATGCCCAGGTAGAAGAAAGCATCGCCGCAGCCGACAAGGCCTTCGTCACCTGGTGCATTAGCCCTTTCGAACAGCGCGCACAGCTGCTCGAGGCGGTGGCAGCGGAGCACGAGGCCCGCGCCGAGGAACTCTCCTTGACCATCGTGCGCGAGATGGGCAAGCCCGTCGGCCAGGCCAAGGCCGAGGTGGCGCTGGTTGCCGACATCTACCGTTACTACGCGAAGGTCGGCCCGGACCTGCTGAAAACCCAAGAGCTCGAGACCTCCCTGCCCGGCACCGCCTACCAGGTCAACGAGGGGCTAGGACCCCTGTTTGGCATCATGCCCTGGAACTTCCCGCTCTATCAGGTCGCGCGCTTTGTTGCGCCGAACATTATGAACGGCAACTCCATCCTCCTCAAACACGCACCCCAATGCCCGAAGACTGCCGCGATCCTGCAGGAGATCTTTGACGCCGCCGGTGCGCCCGCGGGCCTGTACACCAACGTCTATGTGACCAATGAGCAGGCGGCCACCATCATCGCCGACGACCGCATCCTCGGCGTGTCCTTCACCGGCTCCGACGCCGCGGGCCGCATCGTCGCCCAGGAGGCTGCCGAGTCCCTGACCAAGGTGGTTCTCGAACTCGGTGGCAATGACGCCTTCCTGTTGGTAGATACCACCGACATGGACACGGTCATCAGCGAGGCCGTGCTGAGCCGAACCGTGAACAACGGCCAGGCCTGCAACGCCAGCAAGCGCTTCGTCGTGCTCGAGGAGTACTACGACGAGTTCCTTGACAAGTTCATTGCCGCCTTCGAGGAGTTGAAGGTCGGCGATCCGCTTGATCCTTCCGTCAACATTGGGCCTTTGTCCTCCCTGGCTGCCGCCAACCGCCTCGAGCAGCAGGTCGAGGCCGCCGTCGCCGAGGGGGCGGTGGTAGCAACCGGCGGCGTGCGCGAGGACAAGCACTCCGCCTTCTTTAAGCCCACGATCCTCACCGGCATCGAGGAATCCATGGAGGTCTTCGACCAGGAGCTATTCGGCCCCGTCGCCATGGTTATCAAGGCAAAGGACATCGACGAGGCCATCGCTATCGCCAATAACTCCTCCTTCGGGCTCGGCGCGGCCGTGTTCTCCGAGGATGAGGCCGTGGCACTGGAGGTTGCGTCGAAGATCCGCAGCGGCATGGTCTTTATCAACGAGGCTGAGGGAACCGCACCCGAGCTGCCCTTCGGCGGCATCAAGCGCTCCGGTTTTGGCCGCGAGCTCGGCGTGCTCGGAATGGGCGAGTTCGTCAACCGACGCATGATTCGAGTCAATAAGTAAGAAAGCGAAAAGGGTCGAGCATTCAACCACGGGACGAGACCCTAGGGCCCCGAGCCTCAAGTCCAGCGCCATTCCCCTCGCATCCACGAAGCGCACGTCACCTTTCTTCTTTGCGAAAGGCAACGTGTGCTTTTCTCATGCCACAAGGCCAAAGCAATAACCCGTGTGCGAACCTCAGCCTCGCAGGGCACGGCAAGCGGCAAACGCGGCCTGGGTTGAGATCCCAGAGCTCAATGACCAGACCGCGTTGGATAGGGAATTAATCGAACTTGCGCGCCATCGGCACCTCGATGACAACAGGTACGTTCTTTGCACGCGACTGTACCAATGCATCTTCTACCGTCTCGCGGATGGATTGGGCGCTTGCGGTAGCTGCAATCTGTACGCCAAGGCAACCGAAGCCGTCGGCAAGCGTGGCGAAGCGTGGATTGCGCAACTGGGTGCCGGATACCCGGTTCGGGAAATGGTTTTCTTGGTGATCCCTGATCGTCCCGAATTCGCCATTGGCAAGGACGATCGTGACAAAAGAAGCCCCACATTGCACCGCTGTTGCCAGCTCCTGGCCATTCATGAGGAACTCTCCGTCGCCGGCGATCGCTACTACGGTGCGCCCAGGGGATTCCAGCGATGCGGCCACCGCGGCGGGAACGCTATAACCCATCGAGCCATTGCGCACGCTCAGTTGCGAGGGGAAACACCGCGTAGGAAGGAAACGCTGCGCCCAAATGCAGTGGTTGCCCGCGCCGAAGCTAAAGACGGCATCCTGTGGCAAGAGATCCTGAAGGGAGCCAAAAACCGCGCGCAACAGCGGGTCGGCGAACTCATCCTGCTCATCGACGTCGGAGCCGACGCTGGCAAACTGTACGAACGCATCGTGCGCCCGCCGGAAACGTTGAATCTTGTGCTCGCTCGGGGCAGACATCGTGACCGTGCTCAGCTCGGTGATAAACTCCGCGGGACTGGCAAGGATCTGCATGTCAAAGGTGGTGGCATTGCCGGTCAACTGGGTATCAAGGCTTACGACGATATGCCGCTTGCTTGTGCCTTGGCGCAGGCGGAAACCGTCGGTGGGCACGTCGCTTAAGTGCGCACCAATCTGGACGATGAGGTCGGCTGATTCCACAAGCTCCACTACCGCATCGTCCCTGCCATACCCAAGCCAACCAGCATTCGCGGGGGAATCGAAGCTCATGCGATCGGCGGCACGCCAGTCGTGGACAACCGGGATGGCATATCTGTGCGCGAGGTCGCTCAGCTGCGCCGAGGCCGCTGCCGACCAGCCTGAGCCGCCGACGAAAAAGAGTGGCTTTTCCGCCTGTGACAGCGCGCTTGTCACCGACTCTAGCTGGGCTGCGGACACAGCACCACACGTTGTCGGAAGCGGCTGGCTTATCACCCCAGCGAATTCCTCATAGAGAATGTCCTCGGGCAATCCGACGATAACCGGGCCGGGGCGCCCGGAGCGCGCAATAAAGAAGGCCTCGGCCACCACCTGGCTGGCGCGGGCAGGATCGTCGAGGACAAAGACCTTCTTTGCCTGGGTGCCAAACCACGCCTTGGGATCAAACTCCTGGAAGGATTCCCGATCGCGGTCGCTGAGCGGAATGAGGCCGATGAAAAGGACCAGCGGTGTGGCATCCTGCCAGGCGGTATGGATTCCAACGAAGGCATTAGCCGCGCCGGGTCCACGCGTTACCATCGCAACCCCTGGCATTCCCGTGAACTTGCCGTGCGCATCTGCCATGTAGGCTGCCCCGCCTTCGTGACGGCACACCACGGTGGAGATATCGAGGTCGTGCAAGCCATCTAAGACGGGCAGGAAGCTTTCCCCAGGGACAAGAAAGACGCGGGGCACACCGTGGGCGCTCAAGGATTGGGCAATTGCGGATCCTACGTGGACGGACATGTTTTTCCTTTTCGATTGTGTGCGAGCAAGAAGAGACGCCCCAGATGTGGTACCGGAGAAAAGGTACGGCATCCGGGGCGAGTGATGATCGTGTGGGTCAACAGGCAAGCATCGATTCGAATTGTTGCTGCCTAGTTCTTGATGACCACGTCATCAACCATGCGGTGACGCTCGCCGAGGAAGCCACCGGCTGCGGTGATGAGAGCGACGACGACGAGGATGATGACACCCGGGGTGGAACTGGGCGTGCTGCTCGTTGCGTTCATGGCAGTGGCGATAAACGGCAGGCAACCAGAGATGGCACCAGCGATGTTGGCGCTAATGGCGACGCCAGAGTAGCGAACGTTGGCTGGGAAGATCTCGGAAAGCAGCACGCCGGAGACCGAATAAGTAACGGTAACCAGTCCTAGTCCAGCACACACGGCGATAGTCAGCAGCGCGGTGTTGCCGGAGTCAATCATTTGCCACAGTGGGTAGGCTGCGACTGCAGTTGCAATACCACCCCAGCCGATCACCTTGCCAGGGCCTAGCTTCTCCCCGAGACGGCCGCAGACGAGGTTGACGAAGACCTGACAGACTGCTGCAAGGAGAGTGGCGTTGACTACCTCTTGGCGCTCGAAGCTTAAGGTCGTGGTGGCATAACTTAAGACGTAGGTGCTCATGACGAAGAATCCACCGATGCCTAGGAAGGCGGCAGCGCTGGCCAGCAGAATCTGTGGGAAGTGCTTGGAGAATAGTTCCTTCAGCGAGCCCTTGTGAGCCTCCTCGTTGCGCTCGGCTTCCTCCTGCAGTGCCTTGTAGACCGGGGACTCCTCGACCTTCATGCGGATCCACAGGGCCACCGCAAGGAATGGGAAGGCAAGAAGGAACGGGATGCGCCATGCCCAAGAGTTGACGGTCTCCTCGGGCAGCATGAGGATGAGGGAGAAAATGCCGGAGGACAACAACGTGCCGGCGGGTGAACCGATCTGGACGAAGGCTGCGTAGCGGCCGCGTTTTTCGGCCGGTGCATGTTCGATTGCCATCGTCGTGGCACCGCCCCATTCGCCACCGACGGCAACGCCTTGAATGAGGCGAAGAATGGTTAATGCGACTGGTGCCCAAATGCCAATCGAGTTGTAATCGGGTAGCAAGCCAATCAATCCGGTTGCGACACCGATCGCAACAATGGAGAGGATCAGCGCTGGGCGACGCCCAAGTTTATCGCCGATCTGGCCGAAGAGGATCGCGCCGAGCGGCCGCGCGAGGAATCCCACGCCGAACGTTGCCAGTGAAGCAAGCGTTGCCACGCTGGCTGAGACTCCCGAGAAGAATAACTCGTTGAACACCAGCGCCGAGGCTGTGCCGAAGAGGAAGAAGTCGTACCACTCGAGTGCAGTTCCGACGAAGGCGGAGCTTGCAATCTTGAGGACGTCTTTGGAGTCCACCTCAATTTCTACGTTTTGTTGGTCCTTCTGATTGGAAGTCCCGACAACGTTGTTACCCGGTACACCAGGTCCTTCCCTTAGTGTCGTCATCTTAGCTCTCACCTTCTTGCGAAATCGTGCTGTTGAGGGAACGGGGCTAACGCTAAGAGAAGGAAAAGGGAGAACCAAGCTGTCGGGGATAATTCGTTAAGAACCGCTAGTGATAGTGGCTAATTTTGTGCAAAAGCATAGTTTCGGCATTTAAAATCTATCGTTCGACAGGTTTCGGGGGTGGCTGCTTGCGGTGTAGTGCCAAGAGCACAAGTGCGGCGTCCATGGGCAAGGTAACGTCCGCACCGCTAGCGTTGGCAAACTGGGTCAAACGGTTGATGACCGTATTGCGATGGCAATACGACTGCTGTGCCGTCTCCTTGATGGAACCGGTATGGAGATAGGCCTTGAGGGTGTCCAGGATGGGGTCCTTCTTTGCCTTCATAGAAGCGATCGCGCGGGTTACCCTCTCGAGCTGCCCGTTGTCGATGGTTGCCAATGCATCGCCAGCCACGGCCCACATGAGGTCACGAGCCAGCTCGATGGTGGCTGGTACCTCGGTGGCGTCGAAAAGCGTGGGAGCGGATCGTACGGCGTTGCGCACTCCTTTTAGCCCATTGATGTCTTGGAATCTGATGCCTGGGAGGTGCATTGCTTGCTCGGGGATCGTGGGAGGAGTGGCGCTGATGTCCCAGAAGACGGCAAACATTCCGCGGTAGCCATGTCCAAGGACATCGCCGGTTGCGGTGATTGGGCGCAGTGCGGCGCGTGCCTCCACGGAGACCGAAGGATGAAAGACGAGCACCTCATAGGTGCTATCGATGGGAATTCCCAGGACCTTGGATACCTCCACGAGTCCCATGGAGTTGATGGTGTGGGAGGAGAAAAGTCGGTCGAGGTAGCGCGCGTTGGCCAGGCTCGCGTCCTGGAGTTTGCGCGCCTCTTCCCTTCTGAAGGCATCGCGGACGTAGTAGTTGTAACGGGTGACAACCTGATGCAGCTCGTCGACATGAGTGATGAGCATCTCGGGTGGCTGTTCGCCGGTGATGGTTCGTAGGTGATTCCAGATGACGGTGAAGTCGAGCTGGATGGCGTCGACCAGGGTGGCGATGGGGGCCTCTTGCTGTGCACGTCGACGGCCCAGGGAATCGGCATGCATTTTGAGATCGGCTTCGGTGCTTTCGCCGAGAAGAGTCTCCAAGAGGGTGGTAAATACCTCCTGGGCCGTGAAAAGGAGTTCCTCGGAGCTGATGTCGGAATTGCCGTAGCCACCGTCTTTCATAAACGTCTCGAGAAATCGATCCGCCAATTCAGGAACACTATCGAGGGTTGCGAGGATGGCCGCATGCCATTCGGGATCGTGCATATGCACAATAATACCTGTCGATCTATGGGGAATTGAACCGAATTGTTTCAGGGGTGCTGGCCCCAGGGGTTCCGGGGGATAGTCTTTCGGTGTCACTGATTCATATATGCCGATTGGAGTGCAGCAACATGTCAAACATCCCCTTCACCGTCATCGAAAACGCCACGGTGTTGACGCAGGATCCGCAGCATCCAATCGCCTCGAATCTCGTCATGGCTGGAGGAAAGATCATCGCTGTGGATGCAGCAGTTGACCAATTCCCCATCGCCAGCCGCATAGATGCCCACAAGCTTACCGTGGTGCCGGGTTTTAATGATGTGCATGCGCACTCCGTCTGGTTCGGGCAAACCCTCATGGAGGTCGATCTCTCCAGCGTGAAGGCGGCGTCCGAGGTCTACGATCTCATTGCTAAGGAGGCGCCGAACACCCCTGCCGGCAAGTGGATTGTGGCTTCCGGTTTTGTGCCCGGGGATTTGGGTGCGGATGAGCTGGAGTTGGAGGGGTTGGATCGCGCGGCGCAGGGGCATCCGCTGCTGATTAAGCACAATTCCGGCCATGCCTATACCGTCAATTCGCAGGCCCTGGTGGAGGCTGGGCTGGATCCTTTGGCGCCGCCGGTGATGGAGGGCGGGGAGTTCGTCGTCGATGAGCAGGGTCGTTTTACCGGTCTCGTGCATGAAAACGCCATGCGCTATATTCAGAAGGTGACGTTGCCGCTGTCGCAGGAGCGGATTGGGCAGGCGCTGGATCTGGCCACGAAGCGCTATGTGTCCGAGGGTATTACCTCGATTACCGATGCCGGCATCATGGGCGGCTGGATCAGCCACTCCCCGATCGAGTTGGGCGCGTATCAGAAGGCGAACCTGCATACGCGCATGCAGGTGATGGTGACCTTGGATGCGCTTCATGAGATTGCCGGCCATGCCGACGATGGCGTGGGCGTTGGCCTCGATGGTGGCATTCGCACTGGTTTGGGTGATGAGTGGCTGCAGATCGGCCCAACGAAGATTTTCACCGATGGTTCCCTTTTGGGTAAGACCGCCGCGATGCGCGAGAACTACGAGTGCTGTCACCACCACGGCTACTTCCAGGGCGATAAGGATGAGTTAAAGGCAAAGGCGCTGGCAGCGGCGGCGTCCGGGTGGTCGCTGGCGATGCATGCCATCGGCGATGCCGCAATCGACTTCGCCATTGAGGTCATCACCGAGGCCACGAAGCGCTACGGTAGCCCGGCGACCCCGCACCGCATCGAGCATGGCGGGGTGACCCTTGATGAGCAGCTGCGGAAGCTGTCGGGGTTGAATGTGGCTATTGCCAGCCAGCCGTATTTCATTCCGGCGTTTGGGGATCAGATGGCGGCGAAGCTGGGGGCAAAGCGCACCGCGTTGTCCTATCCGGGCAAGCGGATCCTGGATGCGGGCCTCATCCTTCCTGGTAGTTCCGATCGCCCGGTGGCGGAGGGGCATCCACTTAAAGGCATGCAGGCGTTTGCGCAGCGCCTGACGGCAACCGGCCATGTCTACGGCGAGGCCGATCGGATTTCCGTCGCCGAGGCGCTGTATGCCTATACGGCAGGCTCGGCCGCGGCGACCGGCTGGCAGGGCCGCAAGGGGCAGATCATTCCCGGCCAGCTTGCCGACGTTGCGGTGCTCGCCGCAAATCCGCTCGAGGTCCCCGTTGAGGAGGTCGGCGATATCGAGGTGGTCTCCACCTTCGTCGGCGGCGAGCGCCGTTTCGGTGAGCTCTGATATCGGATGCGCACAGCACTAGAAGGAAAGACGATGAGAGATACCAGTGACCAGCAGTTTCTAGCGGACTTCGAGGCCATGTCGGCGCGCGGGGCCACCGCAGGCGGCGGCGTTGAGCGTCAGGCGGCCAGCCACGGGGACCGCAAGGCCAGGGCGTGGCTGACCGGTGTCCTGGAGGAGATGGGCGCCGAGGTTTACTTCGATGAGATCGGCAACCAGTTTGGCCTGTTCACCTTCGTTGAGGGCGCGCCCTATTGCGCGGTGGGTTCGCACCTGGATTCCCAACCGCTGGGCGGGCGCTTCGACGGCGCCTACGGGGTGCTCGCGGGCGCGCATGCCGCCGCGCGCGTGAAGCGGGCCGTTGAAGAGGGCTCGGTGGTGCCGAAACGCAATCTCATTGTGGTCAATTGGTTTAATGAGGAGGGCTCGCGTTTTGAGCCTTCGATGATGGGCAGTGCGGTGTACGTCGGCAAGCTCACGCTCGCGGAAGCGATGGGCGCAACGGATGTGGCCGGCACCAGCGTTGCCAGCGCCATCACCGCGGCCAACTGGCAACCTGTCGTGGCCCTGCCGCCTATCGCCGCCTATGCCGAAATCCATGTGGAACAGGGGAAACTGCTGGAAAAGGCGGGTAATACCATCGGGCTTGTCACCGCCACCTGGGGTGCGCGCAAGTTCGAAGTGACCGTGCGCGGCGAACAAGGCCACACCGGCTCCACCATGATGGCCGACCGCAAGGATGCCCTCTTCGGGGCCTCGCTCATCGTTACGGGCGTGCGTTTTCTCGCCGATGAATTCCCGGAAGGCCACCTGCAATCCTCGGTATCGAAGATGCTCATCGAACCAAACTCCCCCGTCACCATCGCCCGCGAGGTGAGCTTCAACATCGACCTACGCTCCCCCGACAGCGCCGTCCTCGACGCCGCGCACCGCAAGCTCGAGGCCTTGCTTGCCGACGCCGCCAAGACCTCAGACACATCCGTTGACCTGCATCTAACGCACTCCTGGGAACTGAACCCCTACCCCAGCCCGGGCGTCGAACTCGCCCGTACGGTCGTCGAGGCGCTGGGCTACCCCTACCAGGAGATCCTCACGGTGGCCGGGCACGATTCCACCAACCTCAAAGACGAGGTACCCACCGTCATGCTGTTTATCCCCAGCGTCGATGGCATCTCCCACAACGAAGCCGAGTACACCAACGCGCAGGACTGCGTTGCGGGCGTGCACGTTCTGGCAAAGGTGGCGGAGAAGATGGTGGAGGGGGGAATATAGGGCCGAGCTTAAGATTGATCGGGGCGCCATCAGATGGATATTCCTCATGGCGCCCCGTATTCGTAGGTTGTGAGCTAATAAAAGTGAGTTGCACTCGATAGCACCGCAGCCCCTTCGTCTCCTTTTGGTTTCCCTACTTGTGCATGACAACGCCCAGCGAAGGCACTAAGCGCAAAGGAGGCTCCTCCCTTCAGTGAGGCACAATGGCAAGCTTATGCCTACAGCTTGGACACGAGCTTTCCCTTCGCCAAAATCTCCGCAGGGATACTCAGGCGAGGGCGCCTTCTACCAGGCGTGCACCGACCTGGGTAAGAACATCAACACCGGCGAGGCAATCCTCGTCCTTCGTAAATTCGGCCTCGTTATGGGAGATGCCGTCGACGCTGGGGATAAACAGCATGACGGTTGGGACATGCTCCTTCATATTTGTGGAGTCGTGACCAGCGACAGTCAAGATTTCTTGAAAGGGGTAGCCAAGATCAGTGACGACAGAACGGGCAAGTTCTACACCGTCTAAGGGGTATGGATTGAGATCCCACTCGTGGGTAGTAACCAGTTCGACGGTGGTTCGAGACTCTTCCTCCGCAGCGTGGATAATCTCATCTAAGCGTGCTTGAGCCTTAGCGAGAATATCGCTGTCGGGGGAGCGTAAGTCAATGTTGAACCGGACTTCCCTAGCAATAGTTACTGGCGAATTGGGCAACAGGGTCAATTGGGAAACGGACGCTTGAAGCTTGCCCACCTCGAACTCCTTGGTGAGCCGTTGTACCTCCGCGATGATGACAGCGGCACTGAACAGAGCATCATGGCGATCCGCCATGAGCGTGGATCCGGTGTGTCCTTGTTCTCCGTGGACAATAGCCTCGAACTTCTTTGCACCCCATGTTGCAGTGACCAAGCCAATGGTGTTTCCGGCTATCTCAAGTTCTTTACCCTGCTCCACGTGGATTTCCGCATACGAAACGACTTGAGGTTGCTTCTCAATGGGACCCCATCCTGCCGCTGCAAGCGCTTTATCTACCGAAACTCCCTCGAGGTCGTGAGAACGAAGCGCCTCATCTAAAGACAACACTCCAGTAAATACGCCGGAACCCATCATGGAAGGGACAAAGCGAGATCCTTCCTCATTGAACCAATTGATGACCGCTAGATTAAACCTAGGCTTGATAAGGCCTGCTTCGATGTTGCATTTTATTCTGGCGGCTGCGTGGGCTGCTGCGAGTACGCCGTAGGCACCATCGTAACGTCCCGCCAGCGGTTGAGAATCAAGATGAGATCCTAGCCCGACAAACGGTGCATCCTCGATGAACTCGAAAAGACCATATTGGGTACCGATTTCGTCGTAAATGACGCGGGCGCCCATTGATTGCAACACCGTGCTAAACCACGCACGATTGTCAATGTCGCCGGCACTGGCTGCCTGACGTTCGACACCACCACCAGCGGTCGCGCCGTGAGAAGACATAGTTTGAAAATCAGAAAGGAATTGCTGATCCGAAGTCGGATAAGTCATGATTGCTTCTTTCGTCCTAAAAAGGTGCGTTCCCGTGAACCTTGAATTGGATGTATGGACTGCTTCTGCGCCAACCTAGGGCAGAATGAACCGATCACACGCTTGCCGTTTTTCAAAAACCATCCGGTGAAACATTGGTTCCATCAGTACAGAGGAACCCGATCAAGGTGTGTTGCGGCAAAAAGCTCAGGATGTGCCTCAATCACGATGACCCGAGGACCTGCTTGTTTGATAGCCTCTGCGATCACGGAGCTGACTTTCTCGGTCTCCTCGCCGCGAACTCTTTGCGCAGGGATCCCCATAGCTTGGGCAATGCCGACGTAATCAGGTACCTGGAGGTCTGTTCCCATGTGTTGGCCAAATGCACCATCCATATAACCTCGAAGCACACCGTAGCCACCATCATCGATAACAATCCACGTCACGTCTAACCCTGACTCCGCAAGTGACGCAAGATCGGCAATGGAATATAGTCCACCACCATCACCGGATACGGCAACCGCCTTTAGGCCATGAGGGTTGTCCGCGTCCTGTCCGGAGAAGCTTGCCCCAATGGCAGCGGGAAGTCCAAAACCCAAGCCTCCACACTGCGCATTCTCGAATTGTCCACCCTGGGCGTCCCAGGCCGACCATGCCCAATAGGCGAGAATTGTCATGTCCCAGTAGGTACCGACCGAGGCAGGAACTGAGGCTCTCATGCTAGAAAGCAGCGTGCGTTCCATCCCGAGGTCTTGGGCGTCGAGTCGGTTCGTTACCGTGTTCAGAAGTTCCTGAATATCGTCACGGGCGCACGTGTGTTTCTGTTCTAGTTGAGGAAGTAATTGTTGGAGAATCATCCGAGCGTCACCGCACAGGCCAATGCTCGGAAAATGAGCACCTAAGACGCGTTCATCGGCGTCGATGTGGATGATTGTTCCCCGCGGACGCAAGGTGAAGTAGTTAGTTGTCAGCTCGCCCAATCCGGTACCGATAACGAGAAGTGCGTCCGCTTCCTCAAGGAATTCGGTGGTCGCGATATCTTCGATCCATCCCTGTGCTGACAATGGATGATTCCAAGGCAGTGCTTCGCGGCCTGCGAAAGTAGTCACAACGGGCGCCCCGATGCGTTCTGCAACTGCTTGAAGCTCCTTTGATGCCTCGGAACGAACTACTCCGCCACCTGCATAAATGCGCGGGTTTTTCGAATTGTTGAGGACGTCGATGGCCGCTTGGAGGAATGCTGGGGCAGCAAGCTGCTTTGGTGACGAGCCAAGTTCCTTAAGGGAAAGTGCTGATGGAAATGAAGCAGCGGAGGAAAGCTTCTGAATTTGGACATCGTAGGGGATCTCGACAAAGACCGGACCATAGGGGGCTGCCGCTGAAAGATTCCACGCCTGAGTGAGGATTGGCACAATCTGCTCTACACTGCGAATGCTCCAGGTCTTCTTGCAAACATTTCGAAAGTGCCCTTCTTGGTCATCGAGCTCGTGCAAAAATCCACGCCTATGGGAGCCTAATCCAGCCCGCGGAATCTGTGCGGCGATGACGATGACAGGGGAAGAAGCTGTCAAAGCTTCTTGCAAGGCTGGCAGGACGGTCAACGCGCCGGGACCTGCAGAGAGTAAGAGAGGTATGGGTGCTCCGGTAGCCCGAGCAGCACCGTCAGCGATAAACCCCGCGTTGTTTTCTACCCGGGCACCGTAGTACTGCAGTCCCGAGTCCTTTAAGGCGTTGAAAATAGGTAGGGCGTGTTGGCCCGGCAGACCAACTACGTGGGTGGCTCCCAACGCCACAAGCGTATCAATGACTAGGTCGCCACCGGTATAAGAAGTTGCCTTAGCGGACATAGGTTGCCTTTCGAAAGTGAAGAGTAGTTGGCCTAACGGGATGGACTTTGCTTTTTACCAGTCGCGCCGAAGCTCCATCGTGGAGCAGTGCAGGCCGCCACCGTTTTTGTTCATCTCGCGGTACTCGATCGGAATGATGTCCACGTTGTACTTCGAGTTCAGCTTCTCGGCGGTCTTCACCAGGTGTGCCGGGAAGAAGATTTTTCGACGATCGAGGGAGAGCAGGTTGCAAGCCCAGTCTTCATCGGGTTCAACTTCCACCGTTTCGATCCCCAACTCCGACAAGCGGTTAAGGAAGTCATACGGAGCGATCCTCGAGTTTACGAGAGCTAGGTCATCGTCGAGCATGGCCAAGCAAAGATCGATATGTATCTGGTAGCCCGGCATGGAGACGCGCTCCAAGCGAATGCCCTGTTCCTCAAGGATGTTCGCCAGCTGACGGTATCCTTCAGCATTGCAGCGTACCGAAGTGCCGAAGAAGGCGAGGTCGCGACGAACCTTGGCAAAGGAGCCGCCTTCGGCGAGACCGGTGCCGGTAATGGTGCCGAGGATCGGCAGGCCTTGCGCGGCAACGGTTTGTGTGATTGCTTGTTCTTCGCCGCGACGCATGCGGGCGGCCATGCGGCCGATGATGGCACCACCCGGGATGGTGAACAGCGGATCACGGGTAAATACTGACTTGGTGAAACGAGCCTCGGCCTCGGGGACCTCGACGACCTCGACACCTTCTCTTTTCATTGCAGCGATGAAGTTGTCCCACTGGCTGTGCAGGAGTTCGAGGTCGGGAAGCTCGTGGCCGCCCCAGTACCAGTGGTGATTCGGGTCGAGGTAGCAATTTAGGTCCGGGCGATAGGCCGACTCGCCCAGCTGGGCAACCTCCTCCAACCCCTTGCTCGGGCGGCGAACCATGACGGTACGCAGGCGGCTGAACTCGTCGGCAGCACCCCACTTGGCACCCCACACGGACTGCAATTCCGACTCCTCGAGAAATGCAGGCGCTGGTTCAGGGCCCAAGATGTGGTGAAACTTTGCATCCGGCATGCGTACGGTTGGGTCTTCGTGTCCCATTTCTTACCCTCTATTCAATAATTTGATAGGTTGTGGAATAGGCAATCAATGATGCCTGCTGGTAAATATAGTAACTACCTCAAGACTTGGCAAGGTAAATTGAAATCAACCATCTGTTCTTAGTTGGAGGTAAATCTTGCGACCCACACCAATCGAGCCTCGTCCGGATCGACGTGCAATCGGTTCCCGCATTCGCGCAACTAGGCAAGCGAGGCAAATGACCATTGACCAGCTTTCGCAGGTCACGGGGTTGAGCAAGGGTTTTATCTCTCGTGTTGAGCGTGACCAAACCTCGCCCAGTGTGAGTACCTTGGTCCAGATTTGCGACGTTCTGCATATCTCCGTAGGGGATTTGTTTCATGAGCCGGACTCTCACTTGACCTCATTGGAGCGCGCGCCACGCATTAACCTTGGTGGCGAGCATGTCACTGAGTACTTGTTGAGCCCACGCTCGGAGCGTCGCTGTCAGATCGTGCTTACCGTGGTTGACCAGGGTGAAACGGGTTCGGGTGGCGATGAGCTGTACACCATCAACTGCGAAGTAGATGTCTTGACCGTGCTAAGTGGTGAGGTGGATTTCAATCTCAATGGAAACCACTGGTCATTGAAGGCGGGCGATACCTTGACCTTCAGTGGTAGGGAGCCGCACACGTGGCGATCTGCTGATCCCTCGGTGGAGACGCGGATCATGTGGACGCTCATTCCCGCCCCGTGGAATTCAGGTTTCTGACGCACTAGTTGTCCCCTACGTAAGGGGGTGAGCGTGCGAAAGAGTATCTAACTAATGACAGTTAAAGGAGTCTGATGAGCACGTTCTCCACGCGCCTAGCTAGGCGTTCTCATTTCTATAAGCCCTCGCCCATCCGTGCGGTGTTCAATCTAGAGCTGGGCGAGGATTGCATTTCACTGGCTGGGGGAAACCCAGATCTTGGATTCCTGCCGCTTGAGGAGCTTGCCACACGTGCCCAAGAATCCGTCCTTGAAAAGGGGAAAATTGCATTCCAATATGGTGCAACAAAAGGTTATGACCCTTTCATAGAGCAGATGATCGAGCTGATGAATCTCGAAGGGATTTCTGCAAGCTCGGAGGAATTCCTCGTAACCAGTGGTTCGCAAATGGGGCTCGACCTTATCTCAAAGCTTTTTATTAATCCCGGCGACGTCGTGCTTACGACCTCTCCCACCTACCCCGGTGCCATCAATACGTTTCAAGGCATGGAGGCGAAGGTCATTCAGTTGCGATCCGATGAGCAGGGGATTTGCCCAGTTGCCTTGCGGGAGGAGATCGAGCGCTGCCGCCGCAATGGCGACGCTGTGAAATTTCTCTATCTGATTCCAACTTTTGCCAATCCTACGGGTGTGACCATGTCGAATTCTCGTAGAAGAGTCATTGCACAGCTTTGTCGCGAGGCCGAAATAGTGATCGTCGAGGATAATCCTTACGGTCTTATTTCATTTACCGACCATAGGCCGGAATCCTTCAAGGAGATTGATCCAGAAAACGTCATTTACCTCGGTTCCCTTTCAAAGATATTCTCCCCTGGTCTCCGGCTGGGATGGGTGGCGGCTCCGGTCGAGCTTCGGGTCTTGCTGGAGGCGGCTGCTGAGAACGCCGCTATCTGCCCGTCTGTGTATAGCCAGGTATTGGCCACTTCTTATTTCTTGCATTCGGACTGGGCGTCGAATCTCGAGGTGGCGGTGGGGCATTATCGCAGGCGCATGGAGGCACTATTTGAAGGCTTGGACACTTTTATGCCCGAAGGAGTGTCCTGGATTCACCCTGAAGGTGGTTTCTTTACTTGGTTGACCTTGCCTGAAGGGTGCGACTCCGAGGTCATGCTGCAGTCGGCTATTAATGATGGAGTGCTGTTTATTCCAGGCACTGCCTTTTATGCAGGCTCGGAAGGTCGCAATGAATTGCGCCTTGCCTTTTCTCAAGTACCGGAAAAGCGGTTGATCCAGGGTGCTCGGCGCCTCGGCAAGGTCGTGGAGAAACAATTAATAAATTGCCTGTAAGTAAATATTGTTTGCGCACTTGTAAAACGGTCGATGTATAGATATTCTGGGGGTTGTTGCATCAGCAATAACCCCCAGACAACCTTCACGGACCCTCTCAAAGGAGCACACGATGATGTTGCCCGCTTCTAAACTCTTCAAGGCTGTTGGCTCGATCATTGCCACATCTGCGGCCGCATTTTCCCTAGTAAGCTGTTCATCCGATTCCTCCAGCTCGACTGAGACCTCAGCTGCAGCGGCAAGCGTTTCCGTCGAAGTCGATTCGGCACTGCATGACATGCTCCCTCAGGAGATTAAAGATTCCGGAACCATCAAGGTAGGAACTGAAGCTTTCTATCCGCCCTACGAGTACCTTGCCGAGGATGGAAATACCGTCGTCGGCCTCGATCCCGACCTATTCCAGGCGGTGGTGGATCGACTTGGCGTGAGCTACACCATGGAAAACATCGCCTTCGATTCGCTTCTGCCATCTCTGGACTCCAAGCGTTTCGACACGGTGGTCGGTGCCATGACCGACAATGCTGAGCGTCAGGCTAATTACGACTTCGTGGATTACTTTTCGGCCGGCCAGTCGATCGTGGTCACCAAGGATAATCCCAATAACATCACTGACTTCCCGGACCTGTGCGGGAAGACTGTCAGTGTCTTGACCTCTTCGGCGCAGGAGACGTTCCTCAAGGAGCTCAACTCCACCACCTGCAAAGACAGCCCGATCGACATCCTTGCCTTGCAGACTGATAATGACGCACTTCTCCAGGTACAAAACGGCCGCGCGGTGGGCGTGGTAAGCCAGGATCCGGTTGCCCAGTACAACGCAAAGAACGTCGGCGGCGGCAACCAGTTCAAGGTGGCCAACGCTGAGCCTGCGGCCATGCAGCCCCTGGGTTATGTGTTCCGCAAGGGCGACACTGAACTTCAAAAGGCGATCCAGGCGTCCCTGCAGTCGCTCATGGATGACGGTACCTACGAGGAGATCCTTCAGTCCCACGATGTGGCAACCGGCGCATTGACGGAGGCCACCATTAACGGTGGCGGCAAGTAAATCAGCCGGATTCCCGATCGGGAACCGAATTAGATCAAGGTAGGTCAGTTCTCATGACAAGCGAAAAGCCTCAAGGTGCCGAGTGGAAGCCAAAGGAGGTCGTCCCGCTCCGGCACTATGGAAACGTTGTTGCTGCCGCCCTAATCATCCTGTTGCTGGTCAAGCTGGCCTTTGATATTAAGGCCAATGGCCTCATCAGGTGGGACGTTATCGGAAGCAGGATGTTCCTCGATACCTTGATGAATGGCCTGTGGATCACCGTGGTCCTCACTGTGGTGAGCATGGTCTTGGGCATAATCGGCGGTACCATCTTAGCGATTATGCGTATCTCCCGAAACAAGGTTCTCGTCGCGATTTCCTCCTTTTTCGTGTGGCTGTTTAGGGGAACGCCGATCCTGGTGCAGATCCTCATCTGGTTCAACCTGGCGTTGTTCCTTCCGGCCCTCGATTTCGTGTTCTTCTCGGTGAACACCACGGAATTCATCACCCCATTGTTTGCGGCGATCCTAGGGCTGTCGCTGAATGAGGCCGCATACTCATCCGAAATCATCCGCGGGGGCTTGGTTTCTGTTGACTCTGGTCAGCAGGAGGCGGCCGAGGCCTTGTCCATGACGGACGGTCAAGCGATGCGGCGGATCGTCCTGCCGCAGGCGATGCGCAGCATCGTTCCCCCGATGGGTAATGAGCTGGTCACGCTCTTGAAGGAGACCTCCCTGGTATCCGTGATCGGCGCTGGTGACCTGCTGACTCGCGCACAGGCGGTCGGTGCTACCGACTTCACTCGCATGGAGATGTTTATCGTGGCGAGCCTCTGGTACCTAGCACTGACCTCCGTTGCCACCGTCGGCCAAGCCTACCTAGAAAAGCGGCTCGGAAAGAGCAAGGGGCAGCTAACGCCCACCAAGCGGGGTCTTACTTCCTATGCAAGGGCACTCGTCCCCTCCCGAAAGGAGCAAGCAGCATGATTAGTCGTGACACGCCCGTGATCGAGGCGCTGCACATCCGCAAGTCCTTCGGGGACAATGTGGTGCTGCACGACATCTCTATGTCCGTCAGACGCGGCGAGGTGGTCTCCATCCTGGGGCCCTCGGGTTCTGGAAAGTCCACCTTCCTGCGGTGTCTGAACCGGCTGGAGATGCCGGATTCGGGAGAGATCAAGATCAACGGTGAGTACCTGGGCTACCGCGAGAAGAACGGCAAGCTCTATGAGCTGCGCCGACGCGAGATCGCGGATCAGCGCCGTGCCGTGGGAATGGTGTTTCAGCGGTTCAACCTGTTTAGCCACAAGACGGCGCTCGAAAATATTGTGGAGGCCCCAATCATTGTGCGCAAGCGAATGCGCAACGAGGCCCATCTGCACGCCCTCGAACTCCTGGATAAGGTCGGCCTCAAGGAGAAGGCGGACCTGTATCCCTCCCAACTCTCCGGCGGCCAGCAGCAGCGCGTGGCCATCGCCCGCGCGCTGGCTATGGAACCGGATCTGTTGCTTTTCGACGAGCCGACCTCCGCGCTAGACCCGGAGCTGGTGGGCGATGTGCTCCGCGTCATGCGTGACCTGGCGAACGACGGGATGACGATGATCATCGTGACCCACGAGATTCCCTTCGCCCGCGACGTGAGTGACCGGATCATCTTCATGGACAAGGGATACATCGTGGAGCAGGGCGCGCCGGAGCAAGTGATCGGCAACCCGCAGGCCGAGCGTACCCGGAAGTTCCTGCAGCTAGAAGGGATCCAGTAGCCGTGAGCATGGAACCCACCGGCCGGGGTCTGATCGTCTTCAGTGATATCACTGATCTCGATCCGGCCCCAGCCGAAGCTGCACTTCATGGGGCCGGATATTCGACGCTTCGCTTGGACCTTCCCACCGGCGCCATGCACACCGGCACTCCAACTCTATCGCCGGGTGCTGAAACGGCCGTGGGCATGATCGTGGGTTGGGCGCGGATCACGCCCGAGGTGATGGACGCTTTCCCGGACCTCAAGGTCATTGCCACCTGCTCGGTAGGTACCGATATGGTCGATGTCGAGACTGCCCGCCGGCGCAACATCGCCGTACTCAACCTCGCGGGCGTGGCCTCGGAGGAGGTGGCCTCCCACGCACTCGCGCTCATCCTTGCCGCCGAACGCGGCCTGATCCCTGGACTGCAGACCGTAGCAAAAGGTGGCTGGACCGAGGAGTTTTCTTGGCGGCCGCGCCGGTTGAGCGAGCTCACGCTGGGTCTTTATGGCCTGGGCCGGATCGGTGCTGAGCTCGCCCGGCTCGCGGCGCCCCTGTTTAGGGACATCGTGGCCTATGATCCCTTCGTCGCGGCCGCACCGCACGGACGTGTCCCCGCGGGTGTGCGGCTGGTGGACGAAGCCCGGCTGCTCTCGGCCAGCGACGTGCTGAGCCTCCATGTCCCCTCCACCCCCGCGACCAGGGGGATAGTAAATGAGGCATTTCTAGCGAGGCTCCAACCATCAACGATTGTGTGCAATGTATCGCGCGGCGATTTAGTGGTCGAGGGCGATATCCGCAGGGCCCTTGCGGCTGGGAGTCTGCGCGCCTACGTCGCCGATGTCCTCGCCGTCGAGCCCCCGCAGGGTGCACCCGAACTGACGGGCGCACCGGACGTGCTGCTCACGCCCCATATTGCCTTCCTCTCGACCACCTCCGAGCTGCTCTATGCCCAGCAGCCAGCGCTGTCGATCATCGACTACCTCAAGTAGTTGCATTACGCTTGCCGACGGCCAAGGCGGCACGCTCCCCTACACACAGGGCCTCCCGCGCAGCGGGAGGCCCTTCATTGATCGTCGGAAAGCAAAAAAACAGGCCACAGTGCGTCAATGACGCGACTGCGGCCCGAAATCACGCGGGCTCTATGCCGGCTCTTCGGTGAACTTAGCTACGAGCCACCCGGCGAAAAAGACCACCGGCGCCGAGAGTCCCAGGACCCAGGCCACCGTGATGGAGCCGCCGACCAGGCTCACGAGGTTGGTGGTGATGAAGTAGCCCGCGATGCCCAGGCCGGCGAGTGCGAGCAAGGGTGCGTAGATGCGCTTGAAGGCGCTGTCCTTGCCGGCGGGGTGGGTGCGGAAGTAGAGGAGGATGGCTACGTCGACGACGAGCATGAGCCACACCATGGTGAAGGTGGCAAGGCCTGCGCCCCAGGTAAACAGCTCCAGGACCGGATCGAAGCCCAGCGCGGCGCAGACCAGCGTGAGGACCACAACTGTCGCCGACTGCAGCAGGGAGGAGTTATGCGGCGAGTGGTGGCGGTAGTGAATAAGCGCGATGGGGCCGGGCAAGCAGCCCTTGCGTGCCACGGCGTGCTGGTAGCGTGAGATCACATTGTGGAAGGATAGCGCGGCTGCAAAAAGGCTGGTCAGCAGCAGGATCTGTACCACAACTCCGGCCCAGGGGCCCGCGTAGTCCACGGCGGTGGTGATCACCATTGCCTCCGGGTCGGCCGCGGCCACCTCGGCGACGTGGTTCGGTCCCCAGGCCTCGACGATCGCCCAGGCCGACAGCGTGTAGAACACACCGATCACGCTGACCGCGACGAAAGTTGCCCGCGGGATGGTCGTGTCCGCGTCTTTGGCCTCGCTGCGGAAGACCGTGGTGGACTCGAAGCCGATGAAGCAGGCGAACGCCAGCATGAGGCCCACGCCGGGCGTGCCGGAAAGAATCGTCGAGGGCTCGAAGGAGGTCATGCTCAGCCCTTCGGCACCGCCTTTGAGTACGATGCCTGCGACGATGACCAGCGTGATACCGATTTCGCCGATGAGGGCAACGCCCAATGCCTTGGAGCTGAGCTCGATGTGCCGATACCCCAGGGTTCCCACGACGGCGACCATGAGCACGGTAAAGACCCACCAGGGCAGGTCAATCCCGATCATCGATGCCAAGTGGGAAAGCTGGGATCCAAGATAGGTGTAGACCGCGTACTGCACGGCGGTGTAGGTCAAGATGGCAAGGTAGGCCGTGCTCATTCCGAGCCGACGCCCCATGGATGCCTCCACGTAGGAAAAGAATGCCCCGGGCTCGCTAATGCGCCGGGCCATTGTGGTCAGGCCCACCGAAAAGACCAGGAGGATCAGTGCGCTGATCGCGTACATGGCCGGGAAACCGGCCCCGTTGCCGCTGATGATCCCCAGCGGAACCACCGCCCCGATGTTGGTCAGCGGTGCCGCGGCGGCGATGACCATGAAAACGATCGAGCCCACGCCCAAGGTTCCGGCCGAAAGCTGGGTGTTCTCGCCCGGCTCGGCGGCGCGCGTGGATACGTTCGGGGCAAGAATAGCCATTTCTCCCCACTCCTTCATTGATTTGTTGTTCTTGCGGCCCCTCGGCGGAAGTCCCGTGCAGTCTTGTGGCTTCGCACGCCCTGGGGTGCGCAAGGGAATTCACGATGCGGTGGCAGGGCGACGCTTCGCGCGTGGTGCCGGCCCGCTTGTGAGTTATGAAAAGGTATTGATAAAAAGATTCTGCGATCGACCAACATACGGTGATCAGCACAAAGCTTAAACCAATGAGTTTCTATAGGTCAATCGTTAAATTCAAAAAGTGGAAGTAGAATCCGGCTGAATGGCCTCGACGCTCCGTTGCCTACCCACTGGGTGGTGCAACCAAGAAGGCTCGGTTAAATCACCACTATGAGTGGGGGAATTCTCTTGGCCCCTATGGCCTTCTAGTACCGGCTAAAGCGGTTCTTACTCCGCCGCTTTTCACGCATTTCTTCGATGCCCGCCGTCGGCGGGTGTGCGGTTGAGCTGGGTTCATTCCCGGCTTGGCAGTATCAGACATCGGCAACGGGGCTGGCAGCGTGTTCGCGCAGGTAATCCCTGAGATACGGCAGGGTGAACGTGACCTCGCCGCGGGCGGTTGGGGTAATCATCTCGGCGTCAATGAGGCGGCGGCGGTAATTGCCGACGTAGCTGCCCTGCTTGCCGAAGCGTTCGGCGATATCCGAGATCTTCGACGGCCCATCGTCTTGAGCCATATACAGCAAGAAGGTGCGGTCGACATCAGAGAGGTCTGCAAGAGCTGGCTCGTGAACGAGCAGGCCTTGCTTTCTTCTTACAGTTTCAATTCCACGACCGGCATCGTCTTTGGTGATGATGCTGATCCGAATCTATCTCGAATTAATAGTTTCTATAGTGCGCATTGCGCAAAACTCCTCTGCCATCCGCGAAGTGCTAACGGGAAGATAACTCCCCAACAAAGGCGGTCCCTGCAAAGATGCGGGGACCGCCTTTTTCCGCTTGAATTGACAGCCCTGCATCCAAACCCATCTAACAACGTATGCGTAGCCGAAAGACACTAATTGGGTGTGTGTACAGATTGAGGGTAAACGCAGGTCGGCTTATTGACTGGCACAAGAGGGAATGGTCTTTAGAAATTTGTTTGCATCTAAAAGGAGGTGCCAAATTTGTCTACGAGGACGGCTGATTGCGACCCTCGTTAAGGGCAGACGAACTCAATGTTGATATATTTTTGTCAAACCTGGCCTAAATACGTACCGGCACCAACTTACTGACGGCTAAGGCCGGGTGCTTGCCCCATTGTGTCTAAAGTGTCTAAGGTCTTCACTAAAGTCTTCACTGGCTTGCGTGGGTTCTAGCTTTAGGTGCCAACTCTGCTTAACAGGTGTTAGATCTGTTTTTAGTGAATAGGAAAACTTACTAGCAAAAAGTAATCCCTGTGTGCCACTGACTGCTGCTATGAAGCAGTCAGTGGCACACAGGGCTGAAGCTCATAATCTTCACACGATTTCAAATCTAGTCGGATATCGGAAAATCGTCGCTTGGTGAAATGCTATTTCTAGAAATCGACCGATTCGTTTTCCCCGCGAATCTCAATCGAATTGCCCTTGAGCTTGTTGTAAGCAAATACGCCACAACCTACCAGGAACCATGCACCGCCAGCTACATGTGCCTCAACCCCTGCATTGATTAGCACGTAAAAAATAATGCAGAAACCAATGAGTGGTAATACCAGGTGAGAAATGAAGTTCCTGGACTGTTTTGTCTTAAGGTAATACCAAATGACGGCGATATGGAGGAGCGAGAAAGAAGCGAGAGCACCAAAATTAACCATTGAACTCATTGTGTCAATTTGGCCAGCAAAAGCGACAACTAAAACAGCCGAGAGCGCACCCACCGTAAGGATGGCATAACTTGGAACCTTTTTAGAATTGATGTGTCGCAAATAGGTTGGGATCTGCTTATCACGAGCCATTGAGAACAGGAGTCGTGATGTTGCAGCTTGAGCCGCCATAGAGTTTGCAATACCTACGGCCAGGACGTTGCAGACGAAGAAGGCATTAACAACGCCAGTTCCAGCAACTTGTTGAACTAGATCGAAGAAATAGTTTCCGACTTTGTCTTCTGGTACCTCGTGGAAGTTACCGGCAAGCATCGAAGCTAACCAAGTTTGGGAAATGAAAAGGGCTGCGACGGTGATAAGACCGATGATCATAGCCTTGCCCGGAGCCTTTGAACCACTTGTGGTTTCTTCGGCAAGGGTAGAAATGCCGTCAAATCCTAGAAAGCTCAGGACCGCAATGGAAAGTGCAGCTGCTAGCAGGGATGGAGTTACGTAGTCGCTGTTCCAGATCGGATCCATAGACCAGTGAGCTTCGGGAAGTTTGTTTCCGGAGAGTCCAATGATCGCGATGGCAAAAAAGGCAATGACGAAACATAGCTCCATTACAAGGAAGATGCGGTTCATAATCTTGAGGGAAGAAACGCCCATGAGATTCACCGATACGTTGAGTATGACAAAGACCAAGCCCCACATCCATCGTGGTGTTCCCGGGAACAGTCCCACCATAGATTCCGAGGCCATGATGTAAAGCAATGTCGGAATTAGAAGATAGTCCAACAGCATGAGCCAACCTGCAAAGAAGCCAATGCTTGGGTTGATGCCGCGACCGACGTAACTGAATACACCTCCGGCGAGAGGAAATGCCTTCGCCATTTGTGAATAGCTTAAGGCGGTGAAGATCATCGCGATCACGCCGATGAGGTAGACAAGTGGAACCATACCTTTTGACTCGTTGTAGACAGTGCCAAAAATGGCCCAAGGAGCAATTGGAACCATAAATACAAGGCCGTAAACAACGAGGTCAAACGTAGAAACAGTTCGAGAAAGTTCCTGCTTATATCCGAACTCTTCTAACTGTGCGGTGGCCTTTTCAGCAGATAGCATTTCTGACATGAGAACCTCTCTCAAGAAAGATCATGATCCGACATGAATCGGGAGACAATTTCGTTAAACTGGTCTGGTTTTTCTAGGTGAGAAGCATGACTAGCTCCCTCGATTACCACGGATTCAACCTTTGGAATTCGTTCCACAAAAGGTCGCCACACAATAGGTTGTGCCTCGTCAAACTCGCCTGCTAGAACGAGGGTTGGCACACTAATCTGAGGCAGCCGATCTATAATTGACCAATTCTTCAAGGTTCCAACTACGTGGAATTCATTTGGACCATTCATTGTGTGATATACAGTGGGATCTTTTTCAACCTGCCTTTTGGACTCCTCATAGGCAGGGTGACCTCCCGGGATCCGAATCACATGCTGACTGTCGTAATACTCTGCAGCTTCGACATATTCTGAGTTGTCATAATCCTCTGCTGCCTCGTACTTGGCGAGCGTATCTTGGATTTCGCTAGGAAGATGAGAACGTAGTTCGTCGGCTGCTCGGGACCAAAGCTGCATCGAGGCTGGTGAATTGCAAATCATGAGCGACTTTATTACCGGAAGTTTTCGTACGCCAAGTTCTGCGGCAAGCATTCCTCCCCATGATTGGCCTAGAATATGCGCACTATTGATGCCTAGCGACGTGACCAGGTTTTCAAACTCCTCAACAAATAATGCAGGTGTCCAAAAATCGGCTGATGTGTCCGGTTCATGAGTCGAGTTTCCACAACCGTACTGATCATAGTGAATGATTGTTCGGCCTGTTAAATCGGCGAGTTCTTCGAGAGGACGAAGGTAGTTATGGCAAAAGCCAGGGCCGCCATGAAGAACGATTAGCGGCAACGCGGTTTCAGTGGGATTCGCTGGCTCTGTGATGCGCACCCAGGTGAAACCATTGGCGAAGGGAATTTGTCGTTCTACGACATTAGACATTCGGAAGCCTCACTTTCTGAACTGGGAAGTTCGTTAAAGGAATAGCCGCAATACCTTTTATACCGTCCATATTTCTATTAAGCAATAGGTTTGAGGGAAATGGGGCTATGAGGGGTAGGGAATGTATCCTCAAGTTGATTGTCTAGGTCGTTTCAGAAGAAAGCTTGAGGAATGCGAATTCAAGCAGGAACTCGTTCCGATGAAGTGCGAGATCGGTTACTCAGCGCACTTCTCGTGGGTGAGTATTTGCCGGGGACGCGATTGCCGGCGGAAAGAGAGCTAGCTCAGAGGCTGTCGGTGTCTCGGGTAACTATGCGCACTGCTCTGCAAGAGATTAGCTCGGCGGGTCTGCTGGAAGTGCGAGTTGGACGGGGAGGTGGGTACTTTGTCACTACGAATCGTGTAGACGATACGGCTGCTGCCAGGGCCCTTCGAGAGAGGTTTGCAGAAATAAAGGCAGCTATTGATGGTGCCTCTCGAATCCAAGGTGCGATCTGTGAGGCTGCGGCTGAGAATCGTAATTTTGAGGACCTTCGACTGCTGGAACTGCGGTTATCGGAATTTGAGTCTGCCGAGTCTGGTCGTGCCAAACAGATTGCTGACTCCAATTTCCATATGGCGATTTGCGAAGCTGCTCATGTTCCTGCGCTGACGGATGCCTTGATGTTTCTTGAGCAGCGGGTAAGCCTTTCGGCGCCGCATCATCCTTGGGGGATTGGAGAGGAACATGCCAGAATGGAGGCTCGTGCCTTGCAGGATCATAGAAGGCTACTTGACCTGATCAGGCAGAAGATGACGGTGGAGGCCTCGAGATTGGCTCAAGTTCATGCCCAAATTGACCTAGAGATGATCGAATCGGCACGAAGATATGCAGAAAAAAGTGCCCGGGCAGTTCGCTCGAGCACTGAATGTGAGTGTTAATTTCTAAGGCAACTCGATGTTATATGCCCCGATGAGGTCAAGTGGGACTCTGAAACGAGCTGTCATCTGTGGGTCGACGATTTGGCTGATTTGGGTGTCCCCTCTTAGTGATAAGAGAAGCAGGGTATCTGTGGGATCCAAAGTTGAATTGGACGAAATCCAGTCTCTCATCATGCGAACAGATTCTTGCACAGCGGTGTGAAGGTTGCGATCTGATGCAATTGTGTATGCGCTATCTCCGGATACTAGGAAGGGCAAAGGAAGTGGTTGTCCCTTAATTAGAGAGACCTCAATTTCTACTTCTGCCGCAATCTCTAGGCCACAAACTGCAACCTCACCATCGCCCATAATGGCGTGTACATCCCCTAGGGCTAGATTTGCGCCTTCGACATTGACGGGCAAATACAAAGTCGATCCAGCAACTATTTCTTTCGTATCCATGTTGCCGCCATGTTCACGGGGTTCGCCAGTTGGAACGGTATCAACTTGTGGAGCGGTGCCAATGACGCCGATCATGGGGCGACATGGGAATTTGTATCGGTCGTCAAATTGAATGACTTCATTAATTACTTTGATCTTGCGGGTACGTTCTTCTACCGTTCCCGGAAGGGCTCCAAAATCGGGGTGCGATGTCATTGTTCCGACTGATCCCACCTTGATGCTAAGGACCTCAACTTTTAAAGTATCCCCAGGCTCGGCCCCCTCAATGGCAATTGGCCCTGTTGCAGGGTTGATACATTCCCATCCGACTGAGCTGAAAAGTTGACTTTCATCGACAATCGAGTCTGAAAAGCAGTCCATGGTATGAACCAGAAGACGTTCTCCGCTTTTGGCAATTGCTTTTGCAGGATGTTCTGGAGACATGGACAAGACGTGGTCGTCTTTGTGAATTACGTGCATCTCTACTCCGTTCTATTGGTACTTTAATAATACCTTTAAGGTGACAGTTTTTCCAGTGGGAAGCTCTTGCTGGTTTTGGATAGCAATCGCATGTGCGGATGGGCAAGAACCTTGAAAAGAAAGTGATTACGAATTTGGTGCTTGGGAGAACTGAGGTCGGTTCTGCCCGCCAAGTCTTCATTTGTTTCTTTTGAGATCCGCCCTTTCCCGCATTGTCTGGGCCTCTTTAAAACCGTCAACACGTCTGACCGCCACAGTTATACTCTGTTCATGATTGCTAAGGACGAGCTCATCGGTGAAGTCGCTCAACTACGGGCGGCACTTGATCAGCTTAAGCTAAAGCAAGTTGAACTCGAAGAGCGCATCAAAATACTTGAAGCTGGGTTGCGTCCCGAACCTTTGTTGGAGTTGGCTGCTGGTCGCCATGCACCTGCTGCCGGCGCTCCGGGGCAAAAGCAATTGCCACCATCTCCCCCGATAAATTCGCACTCATCCAGCGCAGAAAAGATTGCCCTTTTTCGTAGCCGGTTTTCTGGGCGGAAGGACGTGTACGCATATGCCTGGGAATGGGCGGAGAAGAACAAGAAAGGCTGGTCACCCAGACTTGTTGAGGGTCGTCCGGTACCGCTTACTGATGATGTTATTGCCCGGCATCTAACCGGTGGCAGTCGTAATCCTCTGCATATTGGATTGTATGTTTTGCTTGCCGACGATAACTGTCGGCTTTTAGCCTGCGATTTTGACGATAAGAACTGGCAGGAGAATGCGCGCTCTTTTGCTGAAGCCGCAGACAATCATGGACTTGATCCGCTGATCGAAGTTTCGCGCTCGGGCGAGGGCGCGCACGTGTGGATATTCTTTAGTGACGCTGTCTCCGCGCACAAAGCGAGAGTGGTAGGAATGGGAATCCTACAAGAGGCTATGAGGAATTCAAGCCTCGACTTTTCCAGCTTTGATCGCTTTTTCCCTGCGCAAGACACATTACCAAGCCACGCCAGTGGAAAGGCTCGTTACGGCAACCTGATCGCTTTACCGCTCCAGGGGGATCGGCGGCGTGAGGGGCGAACGGTATTTGTCGATCCCATGGGGTTTGAGCCCTACCCCGATCAATTCGCCGCATTGGCAGAAATCAAGCCTTCCACTCCAGGAGAATTACACAAGCTCTACACTCATTTCATTGAATCCGGAAATGAGCCGGGGCTTCCTGCAGCACCCACCAAAGCAACGCTGCGAGGCCTTGCAAAAGGCAATGCTGGAACCACTGTACGGATTCACCAAGGTGCCCAGGTATCGATTGATATTTCGCAAATCGACTCTACGACTGTCGTCGCACTCAAGCGACTGGCTGCCATCCACAATCCGGAGTTTTATCGTAGGCAGGCGCAACGCTTGTCTACCTATGGCACACCGCGGCTTATTGTTCGATATGAACAGATTGGCACGCAGCTAAAACTGCCACGTGGCTGTTTTGAAGAGGCTTTAGAGATTGTCAAGACTGCGGGCTATAAAGTGCAGCGAAGAACATTGAACTCGAAACCCGCCGGAATTGACGTTGAGTTCACCGGCGTGCTGCGCTCTGAGCAGCGAAGGGCGGTCGAGGCGATGTTGGAGAAGAGGACGGGAATCCTCAAGGCGGCACCGGGTATGGGTAAGACTGTCATGGCCTGCGCAATCATTGCAAGACTCGGGGTTAGGACTGCGATTTTGGTGCCGAAGAAGGAATTACTATCCCAGTGGCGTGAGCGGTTGATGCAATTTCTCAACTTAGGAGAAAACGACATTGGTCAAGTGGGCGCTGGCAAGCGGAAACCGGGTGGCAAGATTGACCTTGTTATGAATCAATCCATTGCTCGAAAGGATGCTGACCTTAGCTTTCTGGATTCCTACGGGCTGCTCATCGTCGACGAATGCCATAATGTTGGTGCTCCTGGAATGGAGGCAGCACTAAATCAAATCAACGTTCGCAATTTGTATGGTCTGACGGCAACTCCTTACCGTTCGGATGGGTTGGATCCTCTTATCACGATGCTCTGCCGACCTGTGAGAATCACACTGGAGAGGGATGCTGCGAGCCTTGCACGCCGCTATCACATTCACGAAACTGAGTTTACAATTGGCGAAAACGTGATGACTGAGGAAGGTATCGCGGGAGTATATAACCGCCTTGCGCACGATGGGATCCGAAATCAGCTGTTGGTGAAGGTAACCGCCGAAGCATTCGAAAAAGGCGAGAATTGTTTGCTCTTGACGAACCGGGTGGACCATGTAAAGTCGCTGGCTGCTGCACTAAGGGAGAGAGATATACCAACATTCGTCCTTTACGGTGGTCAAAAGTCGAAAGAAAGGGAGGAAACGCGCAAAAAGCTTGCTGAAGTTGACGGTTTCTGCCTAGTAGCCATTGATAAAGTTGCTGGTGAAGGCTTTGATCTCCCTACTTTGGATACTCTGGTGCTTGCTGCTCCCACACGGTTTAAAGGCAACATTATTCAACAAATTGGGCGAATTACTCGCGACGCCGATGAGGTGGCGGCCAATTTGCGCGAAGCCAACGTTCACGACTTCAATGATCACCTCGTCCCCGTCTTGAATAATATGTTTCGTAAACGCCGCTCTGTGATTCTGAAGGAGGGTTTTGTGGCTGGATGAGGTAGAACTCTCCTCATAGGATAGGGTTTGTTGGATTTCATCAATGGTGAGCAGTTACGGCAATGGCCTATTTGAGTGGATCTCTAGATGTATGCCCTAACTGGACTCTGCGGCACCTTAATGAAAGGTGGGACCCTAAGAGCCAGGAGTTGATTGAGCCTGAAATTCAAGGAGCTTGGCTCTGAGTGCGGGATCAACTGCGTAGATGTAGAGGCCATGGACCCCTCGAGTGAGAAGCACGTTCAACTCATTTCTCAGCAACTCGTCTGAGACATCCACCGTGGTGTCACCGATTGTCCTCTTGGAAGTCGCATTCTTGTTAAAGGACTTGCTCTTGTCCGTGATGACGCGCTGGGTAGATTCGTCCCATTTGACCGACTCCCCAAGAATGACGCCAGCGTAGTTGAGATCAAAACCTTGGATGGTGAATGTAGAACCAACTTCGTTAATTGTTTGTGGCTGTTCAGCCCATGCACTCTTTGAAAGGGTTCGTTCTGGCTTCAAAGCGTAGTTCCAGGGCATTCGAAAATCCCCAATCACGACATCCCAAGTTCCACCATCTTCAGGTTTCTTGCTTTTCCATTCCCAATCGTAGGTAGCGAGAAGACGGGAAAGTCCATGCTCAACTTCTGATGCCTTTTCGGAAATCGAAGAATAGAGTTCCTGTGGATCATCAAAGACGCGCAAGTCATAGTCATCCGGAAACTCGGTGATTTGTCCTTCGTCAACGAAGCTTCGAATCCAATTTGTTGCCTTTAAAGAGGAAACTCGCATTTGCTGACTTAGCTCGATTCGGGTGGTATTTGCGCTGTGCCTAATCTCGTCGATTTGGCTGGTTGTCACGTACCCTTTTCTATTGAGAATTTGCAGCGGATCAAAAATGCAAATCACCAGTCGTGCTCTCTCGAGTAAATCCTTTAGATGATTCTTGCCTTTGTAACCCTGATCTCCTTGAGTTAGTAGTAAGTGCCCCTCATCGACCAAGACGACATCTACCTTATCCTCAGATGAATGCTTATTAATGAATCGAGTGGGGCGAAGAACTCGTTCTTCGTCTTTTCTGGAAATACCAAGCTTTTCGGAGATTTCCTCATAAACACGTAGTTGTTCGTGATGATTGCAAAGTAGGTAGCAATCCAAATTTTGCAGTTCGATTTGATTGCTTTCAAAAGCACTTCCTTGTGCTAGCTCAAAGAAAATGCTGCTCAGTAATACCGTTTTGCCAGTTCCAGCTGCTCCCTCAACAAAAATGAGATTGCCTTCCTCACTTGGAGCTGTATCTGTCAACTTATTCTCTATAGCATTGAGAATAAGCGCTTTTGCTTCTAATTGTTCTTGGGTGAGGCGGTGAAAGGGTGAAGCTTTAAATAGTGCTGAGTCCCGAATAATCTTCTCGGCGGGGAATAGATCTGAGTCAAGAAGATTAAGTTGTCTCCAAATTTGCGAAAAAATTTCATCAACAAAATTGCTGGTAAAGTACTTTCCCTGAGAGTTTCGCCGTGCATTCGCAGACTCCCGTAGATCAGAGTCAACAGAGTGCGATGATTCTGAGCTTGTTAAATAGAGCATCATCTTGTCTTCAATGTCTAGGGTAAGCGACTTGTTGAAGTAATTATGGCCAATGATATGTAGGCGGCTTGACTTGCTTTCTCGGAAGTAGGTCCACTTTTCCCGCTGAGATTGGGAAGCGGAGCGTGGGTCAGAGACGAGGTGAGTCTTGGTTCGCTGAACGATGTTGTTGGTTTCTCCAACGTAAGATCGGAAAGAAGTCTTTTGACCTTCTTCACTTGAAATAACATAGACGGTTGGATACTCAGCAATGAGCTCGCGTGTCTCGGCAGATAGTTCGCCATTTTGCAGTGGATCTAACAGTGAAGCAAGAGCCTCGTTAGAGTAGTCGATTTCTTTGACTACGACCTTTGGTTTGGGAAAAGTCTTCTTGGTAGGCATGAATTTCACCGAAGCTTAGTAAATGGCTAGTAATTGCGGCTGATCAAAGTGCTTCCGAGTAACAGATTAGATAGCCGCCTCAAATTCTATAGTTTGAGAATTAAGAATTTGTCAGTTGGGGAAGCTAAATGCGTACTGCTCTAAACTTAATCGCCCAGTTTCACGGTCGGGTAATCATTGCGTGATGGGGTCCACCGTGGCGAAGTAGCTTGCTAGTTCGCAGCGATCCATCGCTTTCAGCAAGCCGCCCACCGCGAGCGCGAAAAGCCGTGTCCGCCTAAGGGAAGAATTCAGGCGGACACGGCGTCCATGGCTGGTACCTTTCATGTTCACGCGTCATGGTTCCAGGCTCGAGGCGCGGGAACACCCCAGCCACGAAGAATTAGGGATTCCGAGTTTCGCCCATTGAGGTCGGCAATAGCCAGCGAGGGTCGAGGTTGCGCAGGCACTCGCGTGCGAAGGCGACCATTGCGGGCGGTTCCCGGTAATCGCCTGGTGCGAAGGGGCTATCGACGAACGGGAGCAGGAGCTTGAATGGCTCGATCTCGAATTGGAATCGCGAGAGAAACTCATCGGCTTTTTCTTCGGCCCTGTCCGCGTCGTCGAGGCCGAAGTAGGTATCGATGGCGTCCATGAGGAACGCTTCAATTTCCTGATCCGGGTCGGTGCCATGCACCACGGCGAGGCTGCGTGCAGCATCGCGGTTGTAGGCATAGTAGAGCAGGGCCAAGATGGACGTGATGTATTGTTCGCCCTGTTCGTCGGGAAGCATCGTGGTGAATTCCCGGGCAAACTCCGCAGGGCTAAGCGCCAGCATCCGTGTGGTGGTGTCGGTAGCTAGCAGGGAATCGATGGACGCATCGGCGACCCGAGCGCAAAGAAAGAAGCCCGAGAAGGTCATCCACAACTCGGCCGGCGTGATGAGGTCAGGATCCAAATCGAGGATCTTTACTATTTCGCGGGCCTTCTTTTCCAAAGGACGCTTCTTTAACATCGTGCGCAGCACGTCCTGGATCCGTGAACCCACAAGGTGCGCGTGCGCGTCGGAAAACTCCTTTGTGTCCGCCAACTGGCGGCGCACCATCTCAGTGACCAGGGGACTATTGAAATGCTCAGCGATGGCGTTGACGACGCCATTTTTCACCGCATTCTTGTACAGGCGCTTGGCAACCAGCTCATCCTCCAGGAAGGAGCTTTCAAATGAGAGATTATCGAAGAAATCGTCGGAATCGTCGTCAAAAGGATCGAAGTCATCGAAAGGGGTATTCGCAGTCGGCACATCAAACTGCTGGTTGTACTGGGCGATGGCGTCTTCCGGCGAAAGCCCCTGGTTTTCGACCAAGTCGCGCAAGCTGGCAATGACGGCCTCCGCCGGGTTGAAGAAGGCTTCGGATTCCTCGGGCACCGCGGTCACCTCCACCCGCTTGATTCGGTTTCCTATCCGGGTGAGTTCCTGATCATTGAGCATCAAGAGATTAAATTTGAGTTCCAGTGAGCTCATTCCCGGAAAGTTCAGCTCAATGGCCTCAAGGTTCTCCACCTCATCGAAGCGTCCCTGCGCCGCGAGATCGATATCATCAAGCATCTGATCCCAGACGTGGACGCCGCCGACGTCTTCCCTGGGTGCGACACCGTAGGCGTCGACAAGCGTAGCCTTCTTGCGCGGGCGACGGTCTGTGCCGACAAGGGTTAACTGAATCGCCCAATCATCGCCGAGGTCATAGGTATAGCGCATCTGCGCCCCGATCTCAGTGAGGAGGGAGGACACCAGCAGGTCATCCTCGTGCTGCGCGCCCAGCTGCTCCGGTGCGTTGGAGTACCGGGTGGAACCGCAATCAAAGACGTGAAGATGGACATCTTCCCACGTAAACGCCTCTTGTAGCAGCAGATGCATTCCGAAAAGCGTGGTCTCTTCGGGAATGTCAAGCACGCGCTGAACAGGGTGGGTGGCATCGATAAGCTCGGCATTGATTCTCAAGGAAGGCACACCAAGAGTGTGCCAGAACGCGGCATAGTTGTACACGGGCGGGCTATGCGCGTGCTCCTGGCCGCTTGTCATGGCGTTGCGCGAGCTGGGGTTTGGGCATGGGGCGGGTGAGGCGAATCGTTGGAGCTCGGAGAATGCTGGCGGTGCATCGGTTTTGCGACTTATGGCAGCGGATTGATGAGCTTTTGATGGATATCTGTTTAACGTGAGCGATGATGCTGGGATTTCTCAAAAGAGTCGTTTCGGCATCTTCCATCATGACTTTGCTTACTTGGTTGTGAGTGCTCGTAACACTATGTAACATGGCCACTGTGAGCCAGGGTTGAGCGCAAGCAAGAATGCCCCGGGCAGCAACTCCAAGGACTCAGTGCGCAAGCATGTGGGTCCTTGTGCTTTTTCAAAAGAAGGGTCACATGAATGTTGCTGGCATACATTGATGAAATCGGCAGTACCGGTGCTTTCATTCATCCAAGTCACCCCCGCTTCAGTGACAGCCCTGCATTTGGGTATGGAGGCTTCATTATCCCTGAAGAAAATGCCCGCGAGTTTGGCGCCTATTTTGCTGAGCGTAAGAAGGAATTCTTCAGGAACGAAATCCCTGCAGATACTGATCCCGGTCGGTGGGAAAAGAAAGGCTCTGACCTTCTATTCGCGCGTGTTGCCGAGGAAATGCCTCAAAACCTTCGCCTATTGGGTTCTCTAATCTCAAAGCTGAAGCGCCTTGACGGCAATTTATTCTACTATGCCGAAGAAAAGCCGATAGGTAGCCCAAAAGAAACAAACTGTGGACCTGCGGAATTCAGAATGCGGGAAGAAACTGCCATGCGTGAAACACTTAACCGTATCGCGCGCCACGCCGACTTCCACGACTCACGTGTTCTGGTAATGATGGATCAGATCAATGAAAAGTCACGTATCCAACGATTACCCACAATGTATGCGCACATCTTGGGGCGGGCTTCGGAACACAGGGAAATGAAAAGAATTATCGAGCCACCCATGCACATCGACAGTGGCCTGTCTACAAACATCCAATTCGCAGATTGGATTTGTTCTCTCGCGAAGCGAGCGATCGAGTTCCAGCTTGTAGAAGACTCACGTTACAACTGGATCCCGAAGGCAAAACAACTCTCTACCGCCCGTGGGTCCTTTACTTATGAGTCTAAACTCAGACTGCATTTTCGTGCTGTCGACGACCTCAACCACTCTGAGATCCTGTATCCCACTCGTCCGCTTTTTGATTCAATTCCCAGTGGAACACTCCACGAAGAAAATATGCGCAAATTAGCCCGCGTCAGAGCCGCTACCCTAAGAGATTTGAATCAGTAATCAGTTGTCACCTTATGTAGTCATTTTCCAGCAGCATGAAAGGTGCGCCCAGGGCTTGCGGCGGTGGGCGTCGGCAAGCAAAAAGGGGTGCCAAGGACCGATTTTGCAGGCGGATAGCGTGCAGGCGCTATAAAGTTGAAAAGAGATTCCTTCGCTTAAAAAAAGGGGCGTCATCATGCGCGGAATCCTCCGGGCCATAGGCACGGCCGCGATGGCTGTGCTTGCATCGATGTCGCTGGTGGCCTGTGGCGGCAGTGGCAGCGACGAGGTCGTGGTGGTGACCGTGACCAGCACCCCCGGCGTACCTTTAGACGTACCGCAGGAGCAGCAACAAGATCAGCAGGGACAGTCGGATTCAGGGGTGGACCTGGGCAAGCTGCGCAGCGCCTATGAACAGGTGCTGGCCGCGCCACCGGACCTGGATACGCTGACCCATGAAGATTTTGAAGCGTTCGGGGCCACCTACGGTTACGCGATCGGCGAGTTCACCAGCGATAACCGCCCGGACTTGCTCATTAGGCGAGATACCAGGGGATGGTCGCCGATCACCATGATCACCACCGATGCCGATTACAACATTGTGCAGGCGACAGCTTCGCTGCTCGATGGGGCCAGCGGCGGTAGTGAACGCGGCTAGGTGGCATTCAGCAGCGACGGCGACGGCGTTTTCCAAATCCTCTATGACGCCAACGCTACCTCCGGGCGTTCGGAACGCTACCGCCTGGTGGGCACGATGCCGACAAAGGTGGGCGAAGAAACGGTCCCCTTGCCGAATCTTCCATCGACCCACGTCGAGGTGGATTGGCGCCCGACCACTGATCCCAGCGGGCTGGATGCGTTGTCGACCGTGGCGGCGCAGTACGGGCAAGCGCAGCAACCCGCGCAGCAGGCAACACCCGAGCCGGCGCAGGCTGAGGGTGCGTCGGAGACGGACACCATCGAGCTATCTGGCACGATGCGGCACCTTGATCGGCAGGGTGCACTGTTCGGCTCGGCGGATCCCAACCCGGGGGTCGATCTTGCAAACTCCTTCTGGGTTTTGATGCTGGATCAGTCCCAAGACATCACCGGCTTCCAAAGCGGCAGGCCGGGGACGACGCGTACGCGCACGATGGATGTTGGCGTGAGCATTACCGCGGGCGAGTATTGGGACTACGAGGGCAAGCACGTGACCATCACCGTGCCGGCGATTGCGGGCACGTACCCGTCCGATACCAGCCTGCCGCTGGGTATGCTGCGCGTCTATGACGTGCGCGATATACGGCTTTCCTAGCTTGTTGTTGGCTGGTTTTTGCTTTCCGACGGCCACTGGCCGCCCGCACCACCTGCCGGGCGCCCAGTGGCTTTTTCGGTGTTCGCGGGTGCGCGACCTGTGGTCGTCGGCAAGCATGCAAACGCTGTGGGTGGGAAACCGGAGGGGTAATGAATTTGTCCTAGGTCACACCCGCATATGCGCGCCCGCTTAACAAACGATTAAGTAACATGTTACTGTGCTCTACATCACCGAAAGGGTGTCGTATTGAGCTGACTAACTCAAAGGTTGGTCGCTGGATGAGAACGAAGACCCAACGTAATCGATGGAAAGGAGCGAGAGATGGGAATTGTTGCGCTTGTCGTGTTCATCGCCATCGCGGTGATCGTCAACGTGTTTCTCAAGCGCGAGATCTCCGAGGCGCTGCTCGTGGGGCTCATCGGCGTGGCGCTGGTGGGCGGCAAAGACGCGCCGCAGCTGTTGTGGCACGGGATAACAACAGCGGGAAAATCCGAGGTGACCTTCGCGGGCATGGCCTTTGTGTTTATGGGCATCATCGTGCAGTCAACCGGGCTGATCGACCGGCTCATCACCATCTTGAACTCGATCTTCGGCAGGCTCCGCGGTGGCGCGGCCTATGTGTCGACGCTGGGTTCGGCCATGATCGGCCTGATTGCGGGATCGACCGCGGGCAACTCCGCCACCGTGGGCTCGGTTACCATCCCCTGGATGAAACAAACCGGCTGGTCCAGCGAACGCGCGGCCACCTTGGTGGCAGGTAACTCCGGCCTGGGCGTTGCCCTGCCGCCGAACTCCACGATGTTTATCATCCTGGCGCTGCCCGCCGCCGCCGGCGCAAGCTCCTCGTCGGTGTATGTGGCGCTGGCCTGCGCCGGCGCATACGCCGTGCTCTACCGCCTGGCCGTGGTGTTTATGTGGTCGCGGAAGGACGCGGTGCCGCGCACGCCCGCCGCGGAGATCGTCCCCTTCCTGGGTGCGCTGAAAAACGGATGGCGCTCGCCGCTGATCTTCTTAGGCATCATTATCCCCGTCATGGTGACCATCGGTCCGCTGGCCCGCTGGCTCGGCGAGGAGCATCGCGTGGGGGCCGATGGCATCAAGTCGATCTCGATTATCGTGTGGGTGCCCATCCTCATCACCCTCATCGCGCTGGTCGAGGGTGCCAATCGCATTAACCAAAACCGGGCGCACTTTGCCGCGCAGATCAAGCGGGATCTGCCCAGCTTTGCCACCGTCGGCATCTCCTTGTTCTCGGCGCTGGCTGCGGCGACCATCATGGAAGAACTTGGCGTGGGCCCGCAGCTGTCGGATGCGCTTAACTCCATGTCCCTGCCGAAGTGGCTCATGATTGTGGCTGTGTGCATCCTGTCGGTCATCGTCGCGACACCGCTGTCCTCCACGGCGACGGCTGCGGCCATCGGCGCGCCCGCGGTGGCGGCGCTGACCGCCGTGGGCATCGACCCCACCATCGCGATCGTGGTGATCTTGCTGTGCACCTCCACCGAAGGGGCCTCGCCGCCGGTGGGTGCGCCGATCTACCTCTCCTCCGCCATCGCGGAGGCCAACCCCACCAAGATGTTTGTCCCGCTCATCATCTACTTTGTCTTGCCGATGATCCTGCTTGCCTGGCTGGTGGGCATGGGATGGTTGCCAGTGTATGTACCGGAGGTGCTCTAGATGATTTTCAAGCTTGTTCGAGTCCTGTTTTATCTCTTCCTCGCGGCCTTTCTGATCGGCGGTGTGGCCATCGTGGGCGTGCAGGCGCTGGGCCTATTTACCTTGAGCAATGAGCTAGTGACCGGGGCGACAAAGAGTATCGCCCCCTATGCCTTCTGGGCATCCACGCTGTGCGCGGTGTGCGCCTTCATCCTCACCTACGCGCCGAAGAAGTAGCGGCGGCTGGTCGGCTCCTTGTTGCCTATTTGCTGCCTGTGTGCTGCCTTTTTGCTGCCTGTGTGGGCATCGCGGGCCTAGAGCAGCCCCGCGGTGTAGTCGGCCCAGATCGTGGCGGTGGCCTGCTCATCGAGCCCGGCCGTGTGCGCGGCCTGGGCAAGCAACAGCCTGCCGGTGGAGCCCAGGTGGCTACGCATCGCGGCGGCCGCGATGAGCCCGTCGCCGCGCTCGATGGCCTCGATGATCGGCTGATGTTCGGCCAGGATATCGGCAAGCGAACGGCTCCTACCCGCCGTTGAGTGGCCAAGGAGCACGGTGTTGTCGCGGATGCGGTCGACGATGGCGACGCCGCGGCGGGCGCCGCCCATTACCAGGATCTGGTGGTGAAGGGCCCGGTCGTGGGCGAAAAATGTGCGCTCATCGCCGCGGCCTGCGGCCTGCGTCATCGCCTCGACCAGGCGGTGGGCCTCCGCCAGCTGGGCGGGGGTGCGCTGGCGTGCGGCGCGGTAGGCGGCGGGCGGCTCGATGCCCAGGCGCAGGGCAAAAAGCTCGGCGACATCGGCGGGATTGGTAGGCACGATCTGGAAGCCCCGATTGCGGGTGAAGGAGATCAGGCCCGCTTCTTCGAGCCGGAGTAGTCCGTCGCGCACGGGCGAGCGGGAGATGTCTAGCTCGCTGGCGAGCTTGTACACCGAGTACCACTGGCCGGGAACCATGGTTCCCTGCGCTACCCCGTCGCGCACATAATCCATCACTTTCTCGGTGAGACTTTCCACCACACCAGTTTCCCATACATGGCCACGCGGCCCAACGAAAGGAGTAACATGCTACCTGTGCAGACAAAGGTTCCTTCCCAACTCCGACGCGATATGCCCACCCGGGCGGCATATTCCTCCGACGCCTCGATCTTCCGCCGCGTGCCCGCAGCAGTGCTGGAACCGCACACGGTCGAAGACATCCGCGAGGCGATTGCCTATGCGCGCGAGAAGGGCTGGCCCATCGTGGGCCGCGGCGGTGGCTCGTCGGTGGCGGGCAACGCCATCGGCGATGGGCTGATTATCGACACCTCCCGGCACTTCAACCGGATCTTGAACATCGACCCCGTCGCCGCAACCGCCGAGGTGGAGCCGGGCGTGGTCTGCGATCAGCTGCGCGCGGCGGCGGCCGAATACGGGCTGACCTACGGACCTGACCCGTCCACGCATTCGCGCTGCACGATCGGCGGCATGGTCGCCAACAACGCCTGCGGCTCGCACTCGGTGGCCTATGGAACCGCCGCCGAGAACCTAGCGGAGATCACCCTCATGCTGGCAGACGGGCGTGAGGTCACCGTCACCCAGGACGGCTGCAGCGACCCGGTCATTGACGCCCAGCTGCGCAGCCTCTTTGATGACAACGCCGACCTGATCCAGGCCGAGCTCGGGCGCTTCCCCCGCCAGGTCTCTGGCTACGGACTGCACTACCTCGCCGCGGACATGGCCAAGGCCATCGCGGGCTCGGAGGGCACTCTTGGGATCATCACCAAGCTCAAGGTCAAGCTGGTGGCTAAGCCTCAGGCCACCGCCCTGGCGGTGCTCGCCTTTGACACCGTGTTTGAGGCCGCCCGGCACGCAGCAGCCCTGCGTCTTGAGGGGGTGGCCACGATCGAGGGCATGGGCGGCGACCTGCTGGATGCGCTGCGCAGCAAGAACGGCCAGGAACATGCCGGTGAGAACCTGCCCGGGCAGCCGGGGGCTGGCGGCTGGCTGTATTGCGAGGTCGGCGCGGAAACCGAAGCTGCGGCGCGCAGGCGCGCCGAGGAGGTAGCGGCCTCAGTGCCCACCCGCGCGTTCGTGGTGGTCACCGACCCCAAGGCGATGCGCGAACTGTGGCGCATCCGCGAAGCGTCGGCAGGCACCGTCACGCGCCTGCCCGACGGCGGCGAGGCGTGGCCGAACTGGGAGGACTCCGCCGTCCCGCCGGAAAACCTCGCCGAGTACCTCCGCGACCTGTACGCGCTCATGGATCGCCATCAGCTCAAAGGCATCCCCTTCGGGCACTTCGGCGAAGGCTGCGTACACGTGCGGATCAGCTTCGACTTCCAAACCGACGAGGGAATCAAGGTCTTTAGCGCCTTCATGCGTGAGGCGGCGGAGCTGGTGACCTCCTATGGCGGATCGCTGTCCGGCGAGCACGGCGACGGCCGCGCGCGCTCGGAACTATTGTCCACAATGTATTCGCCCGAGATGCGCGCACTCTTCGAGCAGTTCAAGCTCATCTTCGACCCCGAGCGCATCTTCAACCCCGGCGTGCTGGTCTGGGCCGATCCCGTGGACCAGGGCCTGCGCATGGATCCCGGCCAGCGCAACCTGGACATCACTCAGGCGCATGCCTTCTCGCACGATGGCGGCGACTTCCTGCGCGCCGTCAACCGCTGCGTGGGGGTGAGTGCCTGTCGATCGATGGAGGGCGCGATGTGCCCCAGCTTCCAGATCACCGGCGACGAGGTGCACTCCACCCGCGGGCGCTCGCGGATCCTGTCCGAGCTCTTCCGCGGTGAGACCGTCACCGGGGACGATGCGGCGCAGGCGTTGGATTTGTGCCTGTCGTGTAAGGCCTGTTCCTCGGAGTGCCCAGTCAACGTGGATATGGCCACCTACAAGTCGGAGTTCCTCAACCATCACTACAAGGGGAAACTGCGCCCGATGGCGCACTACGTGATGGGGTGGCTGCCGCTGACCGGCTTCATCGCGCACAAGGTTTTCGGCTTGCCGACGCTCATCGACACCATCATGACCCGCTTCCCGAAGGCGGTCGCCGCACTCGGTGGTCTCGATTCTTCTCGCCCACTGATCCGCTTCGCCCACACCGGCCTACGTCGGTGGGCGCGCACGCGGACCCCTCAAGGCGGCGGGGAGAAGATCGTCCTGTGGCCGGACTCCTTCAATAGTTCGCTGGCCACAGGGCCCGCGACCGCTGCCGTGGAGGCGTTGGAGGCGCTAGGATTTGAGGTCATCATCCCGCAGGAGTTCGTCTGCTGCGGGCTGACCTGGCATTCCACCGGCCAGCTGGGGATGGTCAACAGGGTCTTGGATCACACGGCGAAGGTCATGAAACCCTACCTTGACCAGGGACTTAACGTGGTGGCCATCGAACCCTCGTGTACCACGATGTTGCGCGGCGAAGCGGCAGAGCTTAACCCGAATATCGCACCGCTTGCGGCCGCGACCAAGAGCTTCGCCGAGGTTGTGGCACCGAAGATTAGGGAGCTCGTCGATACCGGCGCGATCCCCGCGCAGCGCATCGAGGCGGCTGGCAACGTGCTCACCCAAGTCCACTGCCACGAGCGTTCGGCCGGCGGCGGCGCCGAGGCGTCGGCAATCCTTGATGCCCTAGGCTTTAGCGAGGCCCAGATCGAGACCGGTTGCTGCGGGCTTGCCGGAAACTGGGGCTTTGAGAAGGGCCACGGCGAGATGTCCATGCAGCTTGGCGAGCGCGAGCTCTTCCCCCGCGTGCGCGCCATGGACAAGGACAACGGCGGCACCGTGCTTGCCGACGGATTCTCCTGCCGCACGCAGATCGCCCAAGGTACCGGCGTGAGCGCCAAGCACCTGGCCGAGATCGTGGCGGAGGTCCTCAAGTACTAGGCTGCAGCCTTGTTCACTCTTGCTTACCGACGCCCACCGTCGCACCACCCGCGAGCATCCGCGGACAGCCGGCTGGATATGTCGAATCGGTGCCATTTTTTGCACATATAGGGGCCTTGGCGCGGAGCAAAGTTATCAAAATCGCGTGTCTTGATAACTAAAAGAGGTGTTAGGGCGAGTTTCCGGACGTATTATGTGCGCTATTGGAAATGGATGCATGATGTTCTCGGGAAAGGTTGAAGCCATGCGTGTGAGTAAGCGAATCGCCCTGATTGCGTTGGCATCATTGACGCTGGTTGCCTGCAGCGGTGGCTCTAGTGAGGATGTAGTGTACGTGACGGTTACCGTTGCGCCGGACCAGGCCACGCCCGAACAGGCTGCGCCGGAGTCACCCATTGCGACTGTTGAGCAGGCGGGTGGTCAGGAGACCTCGGGTACGAATTTTCACAAGTTGAGTGCGGCGTATGCTTCCGTGTTGGCCAATCCCCCACAGCTGGACACTGTCATGCACGGACCGGATGAGGTTTCCACAGGCTACTACTACGCCATCGGCGAATTTACCGGCGATAGCCGCCCGGACATGTTGATAATGAACTTCTACAGGGGGCATTCGCCGGTCACCATGGTGACCGGCGACGAGAACTATCAGGTCATTCAGGCAACGGCCTCGCTTGTCAACGGTGCGGCCTCTGCAGGCGGTGGACGCTACGAGGTGCTTTTCAATGCCAATCAATTGGGTGTGTGGCAGGTGTCCTACGACTCCCCCCAACCGGGTGCCCTTTCTGAAAACTACCAGCTGCAGGGCACCATGCCAGTGAAAGTCAGTGAGCAATCGTTTGACAAGACGAACTATCCGGCCGACCATATCGAACCCAATTGGCTGCCGATCACTGATCTCAGCGGGCTGTGGTAATAAGGGGTGACCTAGGCCGGTTTGAAGGGCTTCACATGTGCGGTCGAATAGGCATGGTCGAAAAGGGCCTGTTTTCATACCCCCTGGGGTATTTTTGGCACTCCGTTCTACTGTTTCCGTTCGACCGCAGATGTGAAGCCCCAGCCGAGGAATCATGGGATTGACGGGCGCAGCCCGCACACAAAGAAAAGCGGCCCGCGAAAGCGGACCGCTTGAGCCTTAGGCCACCGGCTTCGGCGGCACTGGCGCACCCTCAGGAGGTGCAATCTTTGGATACTTGCGCGAGGCGGCCGTAGCACCAGCGGCAAGGGCGGTGGGAGCAGCGTCATCCTTAGCCCCTGCGGCAGCGCCGGGACGCGGACGGTTCGGGGTGGGGTCCCAGCCGCCGTCGACAAGCTTGGTCTGAACCAGCCACGCCACGGCGAGCACGGCAAGGCCGAGCACGGCCATGAGTGCCAGGCCAAGCGCACCGCCTGCCTTGGACGACCAGCCCAGCAGCAGGCCGAACCAGCCGAAGTCGGCGTCGCCGAAGGTGGTGTTCGCATCGCCGAAGGAGCCCAGAACGCCCAGCAAGAAGGCGGGCAGGAAGGTGATGATCAGGCCATTGGTGAAGGCGCCGAAGACCGCGCCGCGGCGACCACCGGTGGCGTTGCCGTAGACGCCGGCCGCACCGCCGGTAAAGAAGTGGGGCACCAACCCGGGCAGGATCAAGGCCACGCCGAAGGCCGGGTTCAGCCACAGCGACAGTACGGCCAGACCCACGAGGCCGCCGACGAAGGAGGAGATGAAACCAACCAGCACGGCATTTTGTGCGTAGGGGAACACGATCGGGCAGTCCAGCGCCGGGATCGCGCCGGGGACGACCTTGGCGGCAATGCCCTGGAAGGCGGGCACGAGCTCACCGAGGATGGTGCGCACGCCGAAGAGGATCACGGCCACGGCCACGCCGAACTGCAGGCCCTGGGTGACCGACTGCATGAGGTAGTCGCCGACGCCGGTGGCACCGCCCTCGAATGCCTGGAAGGCTTCGTCGGTGCCCGCGCGGGCGATGAACAGCACGGCCAAGACTACATACATCAAGGCCATGGACAGTGCGGTGGCGACCATGGAGTCGCGCAGGAAGCGCAGCCCCTCAGGTAGCTTGAGCTCCTCCGTCGATGCCGACATCTTCTGTCCCTTGCCACCAACCAGCTTGCCGACGGCGCCAGCCGCCAGATAGCCCGCGGTGCCGAAATGCCCAATAGCGATCGAATCGTCGCCGGTAATGCGCCTCGTCCAGGGGTGGGCGATGGCGGGCAGCGACACCATGAGGATGCCCAGCAGCACCGCACCGAAGACGATGACCACCCAGGAGGAATAGCCCGCCGGGGCCAAAACCATGGTCAGAAGTGTTGCCATAAACAGCACGTGGTGGCCGGTGAGGAACACGTAGCTCATCGGGGTGAACCTGGCCAGGATGAGTGAAACCACGAAGCCTAAGATCATGATCCAGGCGACCTGGGAGCCGAACTGTTCCTGGGCGATGCCGACGATGGCCTCGTTGGTGGGAACCACGCCTTGGGCGCCGGTGGCGCCGGTGATCATGGCGCCCAGCGGATCCAAGGAGGCGACCACGAGGTTGGCGCCGGCGCTGATGAGGAGGAAGCCCAGCGTGGCCTTGATGGCGCTGCCGAGCACCTGGCCCGCGGACTTGCCGAGGGCGGATAGGCCGACGGCGGTGATGATGCCGATAAGGAATGCTGGCACGGAGAGAATTTCGTTGACAAGGAAGTTGGCGATGGCCAATAAGACGTTCATGAGGGTCCTTTACACGTCATAAAGCTCGCGCAGCGCGGCGTCGATTTCGGACAGGGACGTGAAATCCTCGATGACGTGGACGGGTACGCCCACGTCGCCGAGCGTGGCGGCGATCTCCCCGGAGGTCAGCAGGAAATCGGCCTCCTTGGCGCGGCCTTTCGCGGAGATGGTGTCGGTGGCCTCCACGGTGAGGTACTTGCTCCATCCCCAGGCATCGAGCACCTGGTCAAGGGTGTTTTTCAGGAACAAGGAGGTGCCCAGTCCGTTGCCGCACACGGTGTAGATCTTGCCCTTGGAGGCAACAGTGTTCGCCGCATGAGCGCGCGCAGGCTTGGCTGCGGTCGAAGTCGCTGGCGCAGCATGCTTGCCGACGTTTCCCGCCGCGCCACCGGCTACCTGCTCCAACACCTGGCGCAGCTGCGCCTCGTCGGCGACCTCATCAAGGCGTGCGCGCGCCTGCTTATTTCCCAGCAGGCTGGCCAGTTCCTGCATCGCCTTGAGGTGGGCGGTGGCGTCGGTGGCGGCGAGGGCGACCACGAGGCTGACCGGGTCGTTGGACTTGTGGCCGAACTCCACCGGCGCATCAAGCCGCACCCACGAAATCGAGGTCTGCTTGACCGCGGCCGAGGGGCGCGCATGGGCGAAGGCAAAACCCGGTGCGACGACGATATAGGGGCCGTTGTCCTCAATCGAGGCAACCATCGCCTCGGTGTAGTCGGCGGTGGCGGTACCCGCCTGCTCCAGCAGCCCACCGGCAAGCCGGATGGCCTCGGGCCAGGTGCGCGCCTGGCCGTGCAGATTCACCGCCCCGGGAGCTAAGAGCTCGTTGAGCATGGACATGAAAGTCTCCCACTTTCTGTGTTGTACAAGATTCCTGTGGTCTCACATGTGTCTCGCCTCAGATGTAAGCGTTAACACCTTAAGACTTACCACTAGCGATTGTTTGTGTATAGGTGCAAAGGTTTGCAAGAACACATGTGCGCGGGTGGATCGCACCTTTCGGAGTCCTGATTATGCATTGACCTTGATAGAAAAGGAAGTTCCTTTTTGTTTGGGGTCGAATGTGATTTGTGCAATCTCACACCTAAGGTCACTGTGAAGGGGGAGATTGCGAATTATGTGAACGCAAACTGTGGCGAGTTATTTGGTCACAAGTGGACGTTGGACGTGGCCAGGATTGGTCTTACTCGCTAGGTGTGCGAAGGGTGTTGAGAACAGATTGTTTCCCTGAAACAACGAAGCCTGCGCGGTTCCACTTTCCTGTTCGAGCAACCTTGGCGTCGGAAAGCAAAATCAATTTCCAAATGGGCGCGGGCTAGGCGCGGTTTTGCAACAATGTGGGCATGGCTTCGCTCCGACTCAAGATCGAACTCGAAAACATGCCTTGGCCCGTTGTCCGTGTGGTAGAGATCCCGTCAGACACCACGCTTTATGCGCTCCACCGTGTGATTCAAGAAGCATTCGGTTGGGGAAGCGCTCGCCTATATCAATTCGCGCAAGACGGAATGCGGTGGATGCCGTGGCCCCGCCACAACAACGAGGCCGATTCCATGGGCGTGCGGGTCAATGACATCGTCAACAAGGCCGGCGACGAAATGTATTACCTGTATGACTTCGTAGACCTGTGGTTACATCACATAACGGTTCTGGCCGCCCCGCCGACTCGCCCCACCTCAGCGCGGCTGCTTGAGGTCGTCGGGCCGGCCGCCTACGAAGGCGTCGGCGGGCCCAAGGCCTGGGGAGAGTTCGTCGCCGAGGTGGAAAAAGCCGCGCTTAATAACACGGATGTGGAGAAGTTTTTCGACTACTACATGGAAAATTTCTCCGATTACACCCCGCATGAGCTGCTGAGAAGCTTCGCCGAGGTAAGTCCTATCCATCAGGCGACGTGGGTGAAGTCCGTGGCTGCCATCAATTGCTTTGGCGAACGTGCGCACAAGAATCCCGCGCTCGACGCCGAACAGCTTGAAGAGTTGTTTGAGCTATATAAAAAGGAGCCTTTTGATGGGTGGACCACCACGCACCTGCGGTGGTCGCGGCGCTACGGGCGCGCGGTGGAGATACCAGAATTTGGGGCAGACGCTGTAGTCGGAGGAATCGACGATGATGGCGGCTTTGACTCCTATAGCGCTGCCGAACAGGCGCTGCAGGACTTCATGGCGAGGCAGGTTCCTGATATTGAAAACGCGGCGGTAACCCAGAGAATTGCGCAGCGCGCCGACACTCGCGGGGCACTGCCGGCGCTCGCCGACTTTTTTGCCAACCCCATGATTACTGAAATGGTGCGCCTGCAAGGCGAGGACGATCGCGAGCTTTCCGACGAGCACGCGCGCGTCATTGGCCAGCGGCTGCAAAGGCTCCTAGCGCTGGTGACGTTGGGGCACAGCCGTGAATCCATCGAGGATAAGTACCTCGCGGACCACGGCCAAAGCTATGACCCTAGGGTGCATGCCAATTTGTGGGAACGACTCGAGGAGTTGTTCCTCGTGACCGGGTGCGCCGACGGGCACGCCGAGCAGGACGACGCTGCGTTGGTAGCCAATGCCACTACGGCGCGCATGCTGGCAATGCCGCCGGAGGACATGGCCCGTGCCATGGCGCATCGGATCCCCGCTCACCAAGGCGTTTCCTACATAACGGCAATTGTGGGGCTGCTTAACAAGGTCTACGGAAGACAAGCGCGCGAGCAGCTTGCATGGCTGCGGGGAATGTCGCCTGCAGCCATCCTCGATGAGTTTTACAACCAACTATCGGCGATCTACTTCCCACCAGAGGTCTATCCCGGGGTGGAGTATCAGCGGATAGTCGCCTTCATCGACAAGGTCGATGCGGCCACCGAGTGTATCGACTTGCTCAAGGACACACACCATTTTTTGCCTCGCATTAACGCGGGAATCGTTGATGATGCGGAAGCGGGTCCGCAGGACGACGCAGTGCTCGCGTTCATGCGGCAGTGCCTGCGTCATGTCGATGCGCGCTGGTTTTTGTCACTTGAGGAAGGAACAGATTCGAAGAGGCGCTCGTATTAAAAGCGCATAGATGGCGTGAAACGACCCGCCAGCAGGCTCGGTCTGGTGGCGGGTTGTCACGCACGGTGAGTGTCGCTTTCACACTTCGTGGTCAAATTTCTTGAACACGAGATGAGGAATTTGTCGTAATGGGGTGAATGTGGGGACGTTTTTGGGCACAATGGCCACATGCCTAGCCTGAATCTGCAAGTAACGCTCGACGAGGCGCCGCGGCCGGTGACCCGCGTCATCGATATCCCGGCTGAAACGACCTTGCACGGACTGCACCTGCTCGTGCAGGCGGCTTTTGGCTGGGCAGACGCCCACCTGCACCTGTTTTCCAAAGGTGAAAAAATCTGGTGCCCAGCGCGGCTGCCCGACACCAACAATGAGGCAGGTGTGCGTGTTTCCGAACTCTTGACGCAGGTCGGCGACACCATGGCCTACACCTATCACTTCGGCGATCAGTGGAACCACACCATCACCCTGGTGGGCACCGACAACCGTGCCCGGAAAAAGGCCGCCTTAAAGAGTGCAACGGGCCTGACTCCCATGGAGGATATCGGCGGGATCGAGGCCTGGGCGGAGATCTTAGAAGACATCGACCTTGCCGCCGAGGGGCGCTGGGAGGAGCTTCATGACCGCGAACGCTACCGGCTCATCTTCCGCAACGAGCACGCCACTATCATCAAGCACTGGGCGGACAAGGCACACGAGAAATACTTCCGCGAAGACATCAACGCGGTCAAGAAGGCCGATCCCACAGCGGAGCCGAACCCGGACGACTACCCAGACTTCGGCGAGGACAGCTTCGACAAGGCCCTCGACACCTCTCTTTTGCTCGCGCGCGGGCTCATGGACATGGGCTACAGCGCGCAAGATGCCGTGGATGTCATCAACGAGAAGATAGCCACTTTCCACCTCGACATGAAGCCGTTGACGTCCGAAGACCTGGCAAACGCCAACTTCGATGCCTATGAGCATCCCGCGCAGGCGGGCAGTGTGAGCATCGGTAACCCCATCAGCGCCGCCAAGGGCGCCGGTTTGATCAGCACCAGCCAAGGCGGTGGCGAGGACGACGATGATGACTTCGACCTCTATGAAAGCGGCTGGTACGACGCCCTCATCAAGGAGCCCACACCCTTCGACGGCGATACCATTCCACAGCGCCTGTACGAGCGCGCCCAGCAGCGGGGCGTGCTGCGCGTCGTCGGCGACTACTTTGGGCTCTCTCTGCTCAATGAGATGATCGCCATGCAGGAGGAATCCTCGGCACACTTCAATGACACCCACGCCGAGTTGTTCGGCACCAAGATCCAAGCCGTCTATGCCATCATGCTCAACGACGATCCGCGGGAGGCCAAGGAAAGAGCACTGGCCACACTGCTTGGCCAACCGCTGGCCGTGGGCGATGCCATCCACAACGAGTTCGAATACCTCTTCCTCACCATCGAGTTTTTGGCGTGGACAGGCGAGGAACTCATCCCCGTGCCTGAAACTCGTAGGCTCCTGGAGTGCGACCCGGCTACCTTTGCCCGCGAGGTGGCCAGGCGCATGCCCGCCGAACGCGGGGAGCACTTCATCACCAGCATCATCGCGCTGCTTACTCTCGCCTATGGGGAAGAAGCCGCCCGCGCTCTGGGCCAGCTGCGCGATCACGATCCGATGATGGAAACTACCGAGTTTTATCAGGGCCTGGCGCGACTCTACTTCCCGCACCTGGATCCGGAGGTTGTCGAACTAGGGCCATTGCAGGAGATCTTCCGTCGCTTCGGTGGGGTGCGCGATAGCCTGCTGGAGATGTACCCATTTATTCCCAACCCGCTCTTCCCCGAGCAACAAACCCCGCACCCCACGTTGGTTGCGTTCGTCAAGGAAAGCCTCAGCCACCTCGATCCGCAGCATCTGCTTACCGAGGCGCAGGAGGGGTACCGGGATCACTCCAGGTAGTAGCCGTGCATCGTGGGAATGAAGCCACCGCGTGGGCGTCGGCAAGCAATTACTCGAATACGAAGGTGTTCAGGAACGCCTGTGCGCGCGGCGAGGAAGGGTTGGTGAAGAACTGCTTCGGCGGGGCCACCTCAACGATGCGGCCGGCGTCCATGAATACGATGCGGTCGGCAACGGCACGGGCGAAGGGCATCTCATGGGTGACCACCAGCATGGTCATGCCTTCCTTGGCCAGGTTCATCACCACGTCTAAGACCTCGCGGACGATCTCTGGGTCGAGGCTGGCTGTGATCTCATCCAAGAGCAAGGCCTTCGGCTGCATCATGAGCGCTCGCACAATCGCAACGCGCTGCTTTTGGCCACCGGAGAGCTCACGGGGCTTCGCGTGGGCCTTATGTGCCAAGCCGACGCGCTCGAGCAGTGCCAATGCGCGCTGCTCGGCCTCCTTCTGATCCGCGCCCTGCACGACCTTCGGGGCGAGCAGGAGATTCTTCAGCACCGTCAAGTGTGGAAAGAGCTCGTAGTTCTGGAAAACCATGCCGACCTGGGTGCGCACGTCTTTCCACTTAGTCTTGACCGCTTTCGGGTCACCGGCGGAAATGACTACGCCATCGAGCGAAATGGTGCCACCCTGGATGTCCTCAAGGCCGTTGACGGTCTTGAGCAGGGTCGACTTGCCACAGCCGGAGGGCCCGACGATCGCGATGACCTCACCGGGAGCCACCGCCAAGTTGATCTCATGGAGAGCCTGGAAGCCGCCGGGGTAAACCTTGTCCACGTCCTTGAGCTCGATGAGCGGGGTAGGGCCCGGGCCGGTTGGTGCAGTCTGGGGACCTAGAGCCTGATGTGTTGGAGCCTGGTGTGCTCCGGCTTGGGGATCATTGGAGGCGGGGGAATTGGGGACGCTCACTATGCTTGCCACCTTTTTTCGAGTTTGCGGGACGCCACGGAGATTGGAAAACAGACCAGGAAGTACAGCAAGAACACCACGCCGTAGATCCACAAGGCCGCGCCGGGGTAGTCGAAGCGGTTGGCGTCGATGATCTGCTGGGCGACCTTGAGTACCTCAACCACGCCGATAAGCACCACCAGAGAGGTGGTCATAATCATGCGGTTGGTGAGGTTGATGGTCAGGGGGATCAGGCCGCGTACCGCCTGCGGGAGGACCACGTAGCGGTAGAGGTTCATGCCCTCGATGCCTAAGGCCGCGGCCGATTCGAATTGGTGCTGCGGGGTGGCCTTGATGGCGCCACGAACCAGATCGCCCATCTCGGCGGTGCCCCACAAGGTGAAGACGATGATCGCGGCGAGCTTGGAGTCAAGGTTGATGCCAAAGCCGCGGGTGAGGTCGAAGTACACCAAAAACAGCAACACCAGCTGCGGCATGATGCGCACAAACTGCAGGTAGATCTGGGTGACTACCTGCACCACGCGGTTGCGGGAGGTCATGATGACACCCAAGATCGTGCCCAGCACGATGGACAAGGCCATGGAGGACAACGCGATTTCCACCGATACCCACAGCCCTGACAAAAGGCGCAAGAAGTTGTTCCCTTGGAAGAGGACGTCAAGATCCGAAAACACTGCCGCGCACCTTCCTTTCCAGCCAGCCAGCACCCAGAGAAATGGGCAGCAAGATAATCAGGTAGAACACCACGAGCAGCAGCAAGGCCTCGCGGGTCTCATAGCTTTGGCCGATTTGTTCCTTGGCGGTGTAAACCAAATCGGGCAGGGCCACCACGCTGACCACAGAGGTCTCCTTGATAAGGAAGATGACGTTGGCGGTGATGGCTGGGAGTGAAATAGTGAAGGCTTGAGGCAAGATGACGTGCCGCAACGCCTGCAGGCGCGACATGCCCAGGGAAACCGCCGATTGCATCTGAATCGGCTGAACCGCCTCCAGTCCGGTGCGGATTGCCTCCGACATGTAGCTACCTCCTAAGAAGGCAAGGCCTACCACCGCGCAGGTCTCCGACTCCAAGGTGATGCCTACCTTTGGCAGTCCGAAGTAAAGGAAGAACAGCTGCACCAGCAACGGGGTGTTGCGGGAGAGCTCGACATAGGCGGCAACGATCCAACGCAGCACTGGGGTGCGAAACAGGTTGATCGTGGCGCAGGCAAGCCCCACGATAAAGGCAACCAGAATGCCTTTAGCGGCAACTCTCACAGTGAGAACTGCCGCCTCGGCATACATTGGAAGGTTGTCGAAAACAACCGAAGTATCCATGTGTTTTGGGTTTTTAATAAATGGCGCGGTTTAGCGCTCTTCAGCGGAGAAAACGAGCTCTTCGGGCTTGATCTGGTCGCCGTAGACCGGAAGCAGGGTCTTTTCGAAGTCATCGAAGAAGAACTTCTCGGAGTCCAAGGTGACCAGCTCCTCGTTGAGGAAGTCCAAGACGGTGGAGTTGCCCTTGGCAACGGCTGCCGCGATGTTGTCGGGATCGCCCAGGGAGGTGATGCTTGCGGAGAAGCCCTCGGTCTGGCCAGCCCATGCCAGTGCCTCGGTGTTGTCGGTGACCCAGGCGGCGCCACGGCCGTCGATCAGGGCGTTGGTGACCTCGGTGTACTGCTCGTACTTCTGCAGCTTGAGCTCCGGGTGCTCCTTTTCGAGGTAGGACTCGGCGGTGGTGCCCTTGACAACGAGGACGGTCTTGTCGGCCAGCTCGGAGACGTCCTTGATCGGAGCGCTATCCGGGGAAGCGACACCGAGGGAGACCTTCAGGTACGGGTTGGCGAAGTCAACCTTCTCCTTGCGCTCGTCGGTGACGGTGAAGTTGGCGAGAATGACGTCGACCTTGCCGGTGTCGACGAATTCGACGCGGGCAGCGGCCTCGACCGGCACGTACTCAACCTCGACGCCGAGGTCATCTGCAATGCGCTTGGCGTACTCGATGTCGTAGCCCTCGTACTCACCCTCGGAATTGACGGAACCAAACGGAGCCTTGTCGGAGAACACGCCAACCTTGATCACGCCGGAGGACTTGATCTCATCCAAGGTGCGGAAGGTGGACGAACCGCTGGCTGCGGATCCGCTGGACTCGGAGTTGCCCTCCGAGCTGGAGCTACCACCCGAGCAAGCGCTCAGCAGCAGCATTGCCAGGGTAGACAGGAGCGCGATGATAAGGACTGAGATCCGCGTATCGCGGCGTGACAGTGTTCCGGACATGATGATCTTCCTTTTTGATTCTTGAATAACTCGTGCTGTGTTGCGTTCTTCGAGACTTCCGGCGACGTTGCCCGCGCGAACGAGGTCGTGCAAGGAGGGCGGCCATGCGGCGTCGGAAGTAGTCAAGCCGAACTAGCTTGTTCGGTTAGTGTATACAGGATTGTCTATTGTGGGAAGTGAAAGGTGAATAAATCACACTTCACATGAGGAATGGAAAGCGAAACGCCCGGTCTATTAAGAGGTTTCTCCAGCGACGCACAAGCGCGGGGAGCGGGGCTTTTGTGAAAGATCCGGTTGCCAACGCCGCCTTCCATTGCTTGCCGACGCACCCTGCACCGCTTGGCCCGTGTCCCCCCTGCTTATACGTCCCGGTTGTGCGTGCGGTGTCTATCGCTTGCCGACGGCCACGGGGCACACGCGCGCATGAGTAGGCGAGCGATGGTGAAGATGAAGAAGCAGAGCCGGCCGCAACGGGCATGGCAGCGCTGAGTACGAGGTCGCGGCTGGCGGCGTCGGCACGCAGGACGCGAAGCCGGACTAGTCCGGGAAAACCGTTGGATTAAGCAGATGCGTGACCGTGGAAGGAACGTTGTCGGCGGAAGGCAGATTGGTGTCCGCGGCTTCCACATAGACGGTAACGTGTTGACCTTCGAGCGACCAATAATCGCCCGCGGGGACCACATAGCTGGCCGTGACCTGCGAGGTTCCATTGCCGGAATCGGCCTCGATCGTGATGGGTGAATCGAGCCGGAGCAACAAGAAGCGCTCCTGCGGATCCACCCCCTCGGCCAGGTATTGCCCGTCGATGTTCGCGGCGCTATACGAAACCAACGTCCCGGTAAAGACGTTGCCTGCCTGTGCCGCCGCCTCGGGGGTCGGCGTGGATTCGGTCTGCGGGGTAGGCCTTCCTAGACCATCGTCAGATACTCGCCCCGCCGAACCGGCGGGAATATGCGTGGTGGACACCGCTGCGAGGGCATCCAACCCCGCTGGGTCAATGGAGCTAAACCACGCAAAGTCGAGGAAGTCGCGGACCGTATCGGAAGCTGCGGTGCTGGCGGTTCCCGTCGTCGCTTTCTCGGTCTGGCCTGCCTCTGTGGCGGCGTCTAATGCAAATCCATAAACGCCCACGCTGGACAAAGCGCCACCTTCGAGCGCGAGGGCTTCTGCCTGGTCAGTGCGTGCGACGTTGGTTATGCCTGTGTCGATGCTGGTAGGTGCGGTGTCAGCGGTCGTCGAGCGTGTGGTGTCAAAAGTCAGTTGATAAATGAAATCATGCGCCGCGGAGAAGCGAATCTGAAGGTCTTGACCCAACTCGTTCACGCCCTGGTGGACAATGGTGCGGGCAACAACAACGGCATTGTTGGGATCTGTTGAGACAACGAACACCGGATTGGCGGCATGGGCACCCGCGCGCAGCAACATTTCCGGGCGATCATCGCCAGTGAACTCGCCAATGGCGTAACTAAAGCTATCCTCGCTGCTCGGGGTGTATTCCGCGCCCGCCTGTGCACGCGCCGCAGCCGGGTCCGCAAGCAGTTTCTCATAGGCCACACGCACCGCCTGGATCCCTGTTGGTTCCGCGTTTTTGCTTGCCGACGCCACCGGTGCCACGGTCGTGCTCGCAGCAGTGCTGGTGGCGGGCTGGGTGGAATCTTCATCGGTGCTTCCACATGCGGAAGGCGTCAGCACTGCGATGCTCACGGCGCAGGCCACGTGCAGGCGGCTTGAACGGCTACTGCCGGGCGGGCGCTGGCGGCCACCGTGAGATTCGGTGCGTGCGAGTTTATCCATGAGACATCCTTAGCGGTGAAAAAAACTTCCGCGTGGACACCTGCCCGCCGCGGGCGACTGTTGGCTGGTGCGTGTCAAGTAGCGAGCGGGGATGAAAAGGTGCGATCGGAGGTGTGTGGGCGGCAAGAAAGTACCGAGACATGGCCGTGCGAGGTAAGAGAACATCATTCCTGACAACTGGAGTTGACAACCGGCCTCTCATGGAGAAAAGGGTCTTCCGTCCCGCGAGGAATGGTTGGCACAATCGGCGCATGGAGAAAGTGAAGCTAAAAGTAGAGCTGCATGACAGCTACATCGTCGTCGACCGATTCATCGACGTTCCCCGCGGCACCACCTTGTATGGCCTGCACCGGATCATCGCCGCGGCCTTCGGCTGGGAGGAAGAGATCTCTTTCTTCTCCCGCGAAAACCTTCTGGAGTCCCCGGATTTTCAGGTCCATGCCATAGACATGAATGAGCGTGTGGAAAATGTGCTGAAGGCTTACGGCCAAGCAATCTTCTACCACTACAACGAGGACAACATCTGGCCTTTCACGGTTACTTTCCTGGGGCATGCCTCTGCTGACAACGCACACGGGCGTGCCCAGCTCATAGGCGGTCTCGGCACGGCTGAAAAAGATTATTACGACGAGTACCACATGTGGAACGACGCCATCGAAGCTCTCGATCATCTCACCCGCCTCGAGGTTGCTCAGTATTGGGAAGACTGGGAGGACTTTATCGACGTCAGCGACGAGCGCGACGTTGAGTATTGGTGTGACTTTGTCGAGCCTGGAGACGACCTCGAGGCAGTACTGGATTCTCAGATCTGCCTCGTGGCTGAGCACTTCGAACGCCTGGCTCATTCGGTGGCAGCAATCGACCCCTTCGAACGTGCCGCACACGCTAGTGTTCCTGCCTCTTAAGGGCTCGGCGCACGACAAGAGCGGCGAGGAGGCTTCCTGCAGGGTTGTTGAATGCAGCAGTGGATGTCCAAGGTGAGAGGGTGTTTACGGCTGAGGCTCGATGGGGTTTGTGATATGCCGAGGTGCGACGAGCAGGGATGTTTTGCCTACACAACGAATTCATAACAAAGCAGGCATTGAGGGTGCGCACTCTTCGGTGTTGTGGATAGGTAGGGGATATGGAAACACGAAACGACAATCACCGTCAGAACAACGAAGCGGTGAGCTATGCGCTTCGTCGGCTGGAAGTTGCGGAAAACGCACTCATGGACGCGCGCCGGGTGCTAGCACAGCTCGATGCTTCCGCAGTGGCATCCCTTTCGACACCGCAGCCACCTCACACGGCCAATCAGGACATGCCGCTCCTGCAACCAGGTCCTGTCGCTATGCCGCTGGCGTCGCCTGATGCGCCGGCCTTTCGGCCGATGCCGCCGGCACATGATCCCAACCAGCGTCGTGGCCGTGGGTGGGTTGGTCCGCGACCCGCGCCGGTGCCCCAGCAATCGCAGCCGGCTGCGCGCACGACGGCGGAGCTCACCGCACAGGCGACGCGTAATCGCGAGTCGAACCTGATTCGTGCCGTGGCGATCGGCGGCGGCATCATCACCTTCCTCGGCGTGGCCTTTCTCGTGGCCATTGCCATCCAGATGGGATGGCTTGGACCTGTGGGCCGCGTCATCCTCGCCTACCTGGTGTCATTAGTTCTTCTCGGGGCGAGCTACCGCTACCGCAATGCCGCGCCGCAACCGGCGCTGACCGCATTGATGACCACAAGCCTTTATACAGTGCTGATAACAACGCACGCGGTCACGGCCGTGTACAAATGGATCCCGCCCAACCTTGCGGGAATGGTCATGCTGTTATGCTACGGCGCGGTGGGGTATTACAACTGGCGCTTCTTTGCCGCCAAGGGCGGGCAGGGGACAGCCCAGTGGCTGGCGCTGGGTGCCGCGGCAATCTGCCTCTACACCCCGCTGGCCAGCGAGGTGCCAGATCATCTGACCTTCGCGCTCATCCCTTTGCTGATAGCAGGCTTCGGGATGGTGCATAAGGATGCGATACTTCAGGGCATCGCCACCGTCACCGCTGCAGTGGCCTTAGCTGCCGCGATCTTTTTCGATGGGCGCGAATACCCGCTGCTGATCGCGGTGATCGTTGTGGTTCAGACGTGGGTGCTGCTGTGGGCGGGCGCAGATCGCACTGCGGAAGGCAAGGAAGGTGCGGTCGCACCGGAGGACGTGCAAGGTGGCAAGCGGCGACCAAGCATTGTGGCCGCGGCTCCGCTGTGCCTACCCCTCGTCGCCGCAGTATCAGATCGTTTAGATGTGGCGCAGTGGCTGGTGCTGCTTGCGGCAGTCGGCGCGTTCGTGATGTCCCTGACGGTCTTTCGCAGCGAGCGGGTGCGCAACGCCGCAATCGGCGTGCTGCCGATTGCCGCGTGGGCCACCCGCGGACCTGCGATGGTGCGTTTGGAGTTTATTGATTCCACCATCTTGATGGTCTGGTCGGTGGGCGCGCTCGTGGTGTTTTTCGCCCTTTTGCTTGCCGCCATGCGCTTTATCGAGCAGGCATGGGTGACGGCAGTCTGGGCGGTGTGCGCCATCGGAATCACCGCCGACCTCGGCTTGCCCGTGCTGACCTTGGACTTCGGCCAGCGCGCACCGGATTCGCTCCTGGCTGCGATCGTGATCTGGGTAGCGCTGATCGCTGCGGTTGGCGCGCGCCCGCTGTGGCCAACCAGGCGGGATACCCCCACGGAGATCATCGCGGTCCTTGTGGGACTGTATCTATCCATGCTTGCCACGGTGGGGGTGGGCATGCACCTGGGGTGGATGCTGGGCAACGCACGCGGAGGCATGTTGATCGCCCATGCTCTGGTGTCGATCGCATGGATGGCGCTGGCCGCGCGTTTCCTGCTTACCCGCGCCGGGCGGCTGACCAACCTCGGCGCGCTCCTCGCGCTGATCGCCGTGCTGAAGTTGGTGTTCTATGACCTCGCGGCCTTAAGCGGCATTGCCCGCGCGGTAGCCTTCCTCATCTGTGGCCTCGTGCTGCTGGCGGTCTCGGTGCGCAGGGCGTCGCTGAAGCAAAACGAAAACCTCGATAACGCCGCGCCGGAATCGCCGGTCGATGCAGGGGAGCGGCCTGTGCCTTAATTCACAGCCTGCGGATCTGATAGTGGCGCAGTTCGGGAATACTATAAATATGATAAGTCAACAAAGCGTGGGTGTGGCCACGAGGACCAGTGGGCGCCGCTTGCGAAGGCGGCGCTGGTGGCGTCGGCAAGCACAACAATCGGTTTGCCTGCCCGTCGGTATAAAGGCCGACATAGCCTGGGCGATGCATCCCGTTTTGTTGATTGCTATCGACAGATACCATTTTTCGACGTCGTCGGCGCCCCGTCGCGCTCGTGGCGTTTGCTCATTCTCGATATTTCGAAAGGGACTTGTATGAAGATCGGCATTATCCTCGGATCCACCCGCGACGGACGCTTCGGCGCCGCTGTTGCTGAATGGCTCAACGCGATCGCGCAGGAGCGCGGCACCGAGGCCACCTACGAGCTGCTCGACCTCAAGGACTTCGACCTGCCGTTTTTTACCGACGCCACCCCGCCGATGGGACTGAACAAGCAGTACGACAACGAAAAGACTCAGGCCTGGAGCGACAAGATCGACGCCCAGGACGGCTTCGTCTTCGTTTCCGCCGAGTACAACCACTCCGTCCCGGCAGCCTTCAAGAACGCCGTCGACTCCCTGGGGCCGGAGTGGAAGGAAAAGCCAGTTCTGCTCGCCGGATACGGCTGGGCAGGCGGCGTGGATGCGATCACCGCATGGAAGCCAGTGCTCAATGGCTTCGGTATGCCGGAGGTTGCCCCCGCCTTGTCGTTTAACCTCGCCACCGAAATGGTTGAGGGCGCGTTCGTGCCAGCCGACGGCCAGCGCGAGACCGCCGAGCAGGCGCTCGCCGCCCTCGAGGCTGCACTGGCCTAAAAAGCCAAATTCATTCAACGTCCAACGAAGCTACCTGCTACGTTGGGCGTTATGTCTAACGAGCAGAGGTGGAGCACCACGTGGGGGCTCGCTGGCTATCTGCTGGTTATTTGTTCTTTGACCATCTTCAAGGGTTTCTATCACATCGGCCCACTGTGGCGCCCCGAGCGTCAGCGCGTGCGCCGCATCGAACCTATCCCCTTCGACATGCTGCTGATGTCCCGGTCATGGTTTGCCCCCAACTTTGAATACGTGGGCAATATCGGGCTCTTCGTTCCCTTTGGGGCCCTAGTTGTGGTCACCTGTGGACTATGGGGACGCGCGGACCGGCTGCGCCGAGCCACGCTCATCGGATTCGCCCTGAGCCTGTGCCTTGAAGTACTGCAGTTCCTCTTCGCACTCGGGCGCAGCTACATCGACGACCTGATGTGTAATACTTTCGGCACCTTTCTGGGTGCTTGGCTGGCTTTGCGTCGTGGCCCCGACAAGTCCTGGTGGTGGATAGGTCTAGGGATAGTTCTGACCTTTGTGTTTGCCGGAATAGAAGTCCTTGCGGGTGGCTTCTAATCCAGGGCGGGCGGCCACGTTTTCAGGTTGAATCGTCGCTGGCTAGGTTCAGGTGTGGCCCCAGGCAGGGCTTTACTGACACGCCCGAGTCTGCTTGCGCGAGGATAATGGGGGCATGATTGACATCGCTTCCTTCGGCGCCCACATCCTCAGCGCCACCGCTATTGGTCCCGCCCGTGAAATGGGCGAGATCTTTTGGCTTTCCACACTCACCACAACCGCCGGCCCGCGGGCAATCCGCGGCGGGGTGCCCGTGATCGCCCCACAGTTCGCCGACCTCATGGACGGTCCGAAACACGGTTGGGCGCGGGTTACTCCGTGGGAGGTGGTCGGCGAGGGCGTGGCTCAGCCACAAGGTGCTGGCGGTAGCAACGCGGGCGTGGTGAGGGCAAGCGTCTCCCGCGCCCACGTCGAACATGATGGGCTGGCGCTTGAACTGCTGACTACGAGCACCGAGCAGGGGATCGACGTCGTGCTCAGCGCGGTCAATGTGTCTGAAAAGGAGGCGCGGATTCAGCTTGGGCTACATCCGTATTTCCGCGTGGGCGACGTCGAAAAGCTCCACGTTACGGGTCTGGACGGTGCCGATTTATACGATCGCGCACAGGATGCGCATACCGTCGGTACGGCTCAAACCACCTTCCGTGGGGAGTTTGACCGTATCTGCCGGGGCGCAGCGGAGACGGTGAGCATCATCGATCCGGTTGTGGGCAGGCGCATGGACGTGCGTGGCATTGACAATGACGCCTTCGTGGTGTGGAACCCCGGCGAGCAGCTTGCCGCTACCATTTCGGATATCCATCCCGGTGGTTGGCGGGAATTCCTCTGCGTGGAACCGACCCTGGTGGGGCCTAGCCTCGATGGCCGGGAGCTTGCGCCCGGCGCCCGCGCGCGGGTCGGGATGAGCGTCACGGTTTCCCCGCTGGGGAACTAGCCTGCCGGTGGCTTGAGGGGACGCTCATCGGCCTTGTTCGGGTCGATGAGTCCTCAAGCGTTGGCGGAGCATGTCGGCGCGCGTAGTCCGGGGTGGCGTGCGCGTTTGCGAAGCAGGTTTTATTGTGGCTATCCTCAACTTACTTTTCTTAAAGGATTGAATTTTCATTAAGCTGGTTGTGTTGGGAGTGGCGGATGGAAACGGAGCAGGCACGGGCAATAGCTGCCCCGCGGGGGCGCAGCCGCGTGCTTGTCCTCGCGGCGCTGGGGTGCGTGTTGGCGGTGGCCATGTTCATCGGCACGAGCCTAGGGCCGCTGGGTTTTCAACCGGGCCTCGTATGGCAAGCGCTGCGTGAACCACAGGATCCGGCCAATGCCTTGGTCGTCGCCGTGCGCTTGCCTAGGACGCTCGTCGCCGTGATGGTGGGGGCGAGCCTAGCGGTGGCAGGGGCGGCGATGCAAGCGGTCTTTCGCAACCCGCTTGCCGAACCGGGGATTACCGGTGTGAGCAGCGGCGCCGCGGTGGTGGCGGTGGTGATGATCGTCTTCGGGGGCTGCGCCCACTCATTCCTGCTGCCCTTTGGCGCGTTCGCCGGTGCGCTCATCGCGGTGCTCATCGTCCAGTTCATCGGCGGGCGCGGTGGCACGCACACGATCTTGCTGGTGGGAATTGCGCTCAACGCCTTGCTCGGGGCCATCATCGCCGCGGTGATCGCCAATGCCGTCAATGCCGAGGATGCACGTTCGGCAATGTTCTGGCTCAACGGCGACTTAAGCGGGCGCACGCTTGCCGACGCCGCCCTAGTCGCAGTCCCCCTTGCCGCGGGCCTGCTTGCGGTCATGTTTTATGCGCGAGAGCTCAACCTGCTGGCGGCAGGCGAGGCGATCGCGCACACCTCCGGCATGCAGGTTGCGCGCACCAAGCAGATCGTCTTGTTCGCAGCCGCACTGACCACCGCCGCCGGCGTTGCCATCACCGGCATCATCTCTTTCGTCGGGCTGGTGGTGCCGCATGTGGTGCGACTTATCTGGGGAAGCGATCACCGACTCCTGCTACCCGCCTCCGCGCTGGTCGGGGCCACCGGGCTGCTGGTGGCAGACCTCGGGGCGCGGCTTGTCTGGCAGCCGGTTGCACTCCAAACCGGCACCGTCACCGCATTGGTGGGTGCGCCTTTCCTCCTCTTCCTCGTCATGCGCCACACCACCCATCAGCAGTCCCCGGAGGCAGGTTGATGAAGAACGATAACCCCACCGTTGCGGTTAGGATCGACGATCTTGCCGCAGGCTACCGCAACCGGCGCCAGCGCAGGAAGATCCTGCAACACGTCAGCCACGAATTCCGTTATGGTGCGGTACATGCGATTGTTGGGGCCAACGGGGCGGGAAAATCCACCCTCATCAAGGCCATCGCGGGGCTGGTTCCTAGCACCGGTGGGCTGCTTATCGACGGACGCGATGCTAGGACGTTGTCACCGCGCGAGCGCGCCTGTGAGATCGCTTATGTGCCCCAGCACCTGCCACAGGCGGTGGAATGCAGCGGGCGGGACTTTGTGCGTCTGGGGCGCTACTCACGTTCGCGCCGCTTCGCCGGGCTCAGCGCCGCAGACGAGCAGGCGGTGGCGGAGGCACTGCAACAAAGCGGCGCCATCGCATGGGCCGACACCCCGGTGTGCGCGACCTCCGGCGGGCAGCAGCAGCTGAGCAGCCTGGCCCGGGCGTTGGCCCAGGAGCCTAAGATCCTCCTTCTCGATGAACCTACCAGCGCCCTCGACATCGCCCACGAAACCCAGGTCATGCGACTGCTTGGCCCGTGGGTGCGGGCGGATCCGCGCCGGTGCGTGATCATTGTCGTCCACGATCTCACCCTCGCCGCCCGCTACTGCGACGAGATGCTGCTCGTCCATGACGGAGGGATCGCCCATCGCGGAAGCCCCGGCGAGGTGCTCCACCCCGATCACATCCGTCAGGCCTTCGGGGTGGAGGTCACCGTGGGAAGGCATCCAAGCCTGGGGTTTGTTGAGGTCCATCCCTTGTAGCGCCCTGCAAGAAAACAGCCGTGGGGCATGCACTACCCCGCGCCAAAGCTCAATGAACTTTTCACTGAAAGAACAAGACTCACTCTGATTTAGATAAGGACTCTACTTTGCCAATGAATGCCATCCGATCCCGCCGCGGGCTGTTGCCCCTTGTCCTCACTGTCACCGTGTTCTTAGGCGCCTGCGGAAGCAGCGAGCCTGGCGAGCAGGGTGCCAACGGCGGCCCCGAGTCCAGTGCTGCGGCACCTGCGGGGATGACCAGCGCCGCGAGTAAATCCGGTGCTGCCGACGCCGCCGAGGCCCCGCAGCGCATCGTCGCCGTGACCAGCGATGTAGCCGGTATCGTCCTAAGCCTCACCGGCGGGGATCGCGTGGTGGCGGTGCCTGCCAGCTTGAAGTCCGCGCCGGGCCCGGTGGCCCAGGCCGCGAGCGCGGTGGAGGCGACGTTGCCTCCGGGCACCGACCCCGAGGTCGAGCAGGTCTTGGCGCTGCAACCAGACCTGGTCATCGCCACCACCCGGCACGGCGGCGAGAAGTCCCTGGCGGACCAGCTTGCCACAACCGGGGTACGGTCACTGGTCATCGACCCCGACGACTTCACCACCCCGGAGGGCGTTGCCACGGCCACCCGCGCGATTGGCGCGGCCGTCGGCATGCAGGCGGTGGCTGAGGAAAAGGCGGCCCAGTTCGAAAAAGACATCGCGCGACAACAAGCGCGCGCTGAGGGCGTCGGCAAGCACCCACGCGCGCTTGCGCTCATGTCCCGCGGGCCACAGGTCATGGCCATGGATGACTCGCTCATGCTGCCTGGGCTCATCGGGCGTGCGGGTGCGGACTACGCCGCCGCCCGCATCGGGGTCACCAACACCCGCCCGATCGACGCTGAACAGCTGCTCGCCGCCAATCCGGACGTGCTATTCCTCGAGGATTTCCAAGGCCAGGGGCGTGCGCCTTTCGAGGAGCTGCTGAAGAACCCCGCCGTGGCAGAGGTCCCGGCGATCAAGAACAATCAGGTTCACGTGATTGCCCAAAGCGATGCCTCGGGGATCTCAGCGCTGAATACCGCAATCGGATTCGGCCAGATCATCGACGTGATCGAACAGAGCTAACAGCGAAGAAAACGGATCCGCAAAAGGACGCCGACAGGGATGAGAGGAATAGAATCCACGGTTATGACTCACCCGACCGGCCACCGCACAGGGCAGCACCCGCCCACGCCTTCTACCACGGCGCCCCCGCATAGCAGCCCGCATAGCCACCCGCGCGGGCCAGAGACCGGGCATCCGGAGGCGCACCCGCATGCTCACCCGCAGGGCACCCAGCATGGTCATCCCCATGCCGCACAGCAGGGTTCGGCTTTGCTGGCAACGCTGAAGACCTCGTGGAAGACACGGGCAGCGCGAGTGATAGCGGGCGCGACTATCGTGCGTTATGCCGCGTGGGCAGGGTGGTCGATCGGGATTGGCATGCTTATCGACGGCCACCGGGCCGCAGTGCTCATCGCCGCAGGCGTGCTCGGCTACGCCCTCGCCCAGGCCCTTTCCGCCTACCATCAGCAGCGTCAACCCCGCGCGGCCGAAAAAGGGGTGCGCGCCGGGCTGCTGCGCGCGCTGTGGTCGCAGCCCGAATACCGCGCGCCTGAGGCGGGAGCGGGTGCCGATGTCGCCTTGATGACCCACGACGTGGAGAAGTACACGAACAACACTTATGGATTTCAGGGACTCATCCTCGGCGCGGTCGCAGGCCCGGTGCTGGTGCTGATTTTGCTGGGAATCGCCGTGGACTGGGCAAGCGCACTGGCAACCGCCGCCGCGCTGGTATTGGCACCTGTTGTTATCGGGTGGTTTCAGAAGAAGTTCCGCGCCGACGCCGGGCGCTCCCGGCGCATGCGCGCCACGCTGGCCGCCCAGTTCACCGCGATGGTGCGCGGTTTAGAGACCATCGAGCGCCACGGGGCAACCGAACGCATCCACGCCCAGCTGGAAAACGCCGGCGAACGCAATCGCCTGGCCACCATGAAGCTGCTGTCCCGCAACCAGCTCGTGCTGTTTGTCTCCGAGGCAGCGTTTGCACTGTGCACCATCGCCGTCACCGTCATCATGGCAACCTGGCGGCTGACAACAGGCGCGATCACCAACGGGCAGGCCGCAGCATTGCTACTGGCCAGCATCGCTTTGACGAGCCCCCTGCAGTTGGTGGGCAGCTTCTTCTACATCGGTATGACCGGCCGCGCCGCGGGCGCCGCGATGGGGCGTTTCCGGGCTCGGGTTGCTCCCAGTCGCGGTGCGGGCACGGGAGCCGCCGTGGGTGTTGAGCCCGGCGGCACAACTGACCACAGGACGGAAGGCACGACAAGGCATGAAAGCACGCAAAAGGCTGAAGGCCATGCCCCCGCACCGGTGACGGATCCCACAGCTGCGCACGCGCGCGTTACCTGGACGACCGAACCCATCGTGGGCCTTGACCGCGCCAGCATCGCCCGCGGGGACAAGGTTTACTCTCGGATTCGATACCGTCCTCAGTGACCGCGCCAGCATCGCCCGCGGGGACAAGGTGCTTGCGCGGGATATGAGCTTCCAGGCCCGCCCCGGGCACCCGGTGGTGGTGCGCGGGAAGTCGGGCGTGGGCAAGTCCACCGTGCTCGCCGTCCTCGGTGGCGCGCTGGATCCGGTAGCCGGAACGGTGCTTCGCCCACGCCAAGGCAGCGCGCTCATTTCCCAGCGCACCTGGCTATTTACCGGGACGCTGCGCGAGAACCTGCTGCTGGCCGCCCCAGACGCAAGCGATAAGCAGATCACGGCAGCGCTTGACGCAGTGCACATGGAGGATGTCGTCGCACAGCGAGGACTCGATGCCCCGATCGGTGAGGATGCCGCCTTCGTCAGCGCCGGTCAGGCCCAAAGAATCAGCCTCGCCCGCGGCTTGTTGTCCGGGCGAGGGGTGATACTGTGCGACGAACCCACCGCCAACCTCGACCCGGAAACCCACGCGGAGATCATGGCGCTGCTTGGCCAGCTTGCGGCCACCCACGCCGTGGTCATGGTCACCCATCACCCCACCGCCAGCCTGCCGAATGCACAGGTCATCACCATGGCAGCTGAAAACGACGGGCACCGGGGAGGCGGCCTGCGATGAGCACCTTTGGCTGGCTTTTCAAAGCCACGCGAGGATTTACAGGCGCGCTGGTTGCCAGCGGATTACAAAGAATCCTCGGTCTCGTTGCCTACCTCGCGATGGTGTGTGCTGCGGTTGTCGCCATCAGCGAACGCGACTGGCGGCTGGTGTGGCTGGTGATAGGTTTCGGACTGCTTAAGGCCTTGCTGCGATATGGCGAACAATTCTGCGGGCATTGGGTTGCGTTCAAGGTCTTAGAACAGTTGCGCGCGCAGGCGTTTGCGGCACTGGCCACAACCGTCGGTGATCAAGGTGCCGACACCGACCGCCGAACAACAGGCGATATCGTCGAGCGCCTGACCAAAGACATCGACCGCTTGGAGGTCTTCTACGCCCATACGCTCGTGCCGATTCTCAGCGCCGGGCTCGCCCCCTTCATTGCCGCGGCGGCAACCTGTGCGGCGACCGGCAACGGCGCAGCCGCCGCAATCACGATCGCCTCCGGCCTCGTGGTGTGGGTGGCCGCGGCCACCGGGCTGGCACCCATGTTTCGCGCCAACGAGGCGGTGGCTTTATCCCGGGGCACGCTTACCCACCAAGTCACCGACGTCGTCTTCGGGCACGCCGAGGTGGTGGGTTACCACATGCAAGAAGGCCAGCTCGCGCGCATCGCCGATACCGACAACCGCCTCCTCCAGGCGGCTGGCACCCTTGCCCGCTGGTCAGGGGTGCGCGCCGGGTTGAGCGCCGGCGCAAGCCTCGGTGGGGCATCCCTGATGGTGAGCATCGGCATGCCGTGGCCCGAGGCGCTTATGGCCGCGCTCATCACTCTCACCGCCTGCATGCACGTCGCCGCCATCGAACAATTAGCCCCAAGCCTGTCCGCGGCGTTGGCATCGGCGCGGCGGGTACGACACCTGGCGCAACCTCCCATGAATACGCCGCCACACCCATGGCCGGGTGGGGTGTGTGAGCTTATGGCCCCAGGGCTCAACGGCGGGCAACCACTCACGCTGGCACCCGGCGACTACGCGGTGATCACCGGCCCATCGGGAGTCGGCAAGACGAGGCTTCTGCGCTCGGCCATGACCTTGGATGCCGCAGGGACAGTAACGATAGGCGGCATCGACGTGCGCTCAATTGGCTTCGATCAGCTTCGCTGCCACGTCATGTTCGTGCCCCAGAAGGCGGTGACCTTCCCCGGCACCGTCCGCTTCAACCTGACGCTCGGCGCCAAGCATGCCGACGCGGAGATCGCGCGGGTGCTCGACATCGTGGAACTCGGCGAACATGTCGCAGAACGCGGGCTTGACTCCCCGATGGGGCAGTGGTCCGGCGGGCAGCTCGCCCGTGTGGAAATAGCCCGAGCCTTGCTGGCCAAGCCCGAGATCCTGCTTTTAGATGAGCCCACCGCCCATCTCGATCGAGCGCTTGCGGCTCGGGTGCGCTTAGGGATCCGCACGTACCTGCCGCAGGCAATCATCGTCGAGATTGCCCACGATCCTGATTCGATCCCCTTTGCACATCAACACGTCGTCTTTGCTGACAGCTAAATTAAGGAGGTTTTTTCGGCATCATGCGGGGAAAGCTGTTGTCCGCAAGTTGGCAGTTGAATGGAATAACAATCACAGCTTGCTCACAGTAGTCCTGCCTAGCCTCGGTTCCCATGACGTTTACACGAATGGCCTCACACAAGGCGATCACGGTAACGCTGGCAGTGGTGGCGTTACTCGTGGTGGCGCTGACCCTGTTCAAAGGCGAGCTCAGTCTCGGCGGCCTGTGGTCTACCTCCGCGCACGCCGGGCATCGCTCCCTCAACCTCCAACCGTTTTACAGTTGGCAACATTATTCGGTGTGGTGGGGTCCGTGGACGAACACGATTGGCAACATCGTGATGTTTGTCCCTCTGTCGTTTCTGATTACCGGCTGGCTCAACCAGCGCAGCAGCACCCGGCATCCCGCCGTCTGGGCCGTCGTCATCGGTATCGGCCTGAGCCTTTGCATCGAGGTCGCACAGTTTGCCTTGGCCGTGGGCTATTCGGATGTTGATGACCTCATGTTCAACTCCGTCGGCGCCGTCGTGGGTGCGGTGCTGTTTATCCGGTTGGGCGCTCGCAAGCGGGGCATAGTGACAGCCTTCTCGCTGTTGGGTTCTGTGCTGGTGCTGGCCCTGATGCTGGCAAGCTCGACCTATCTGCTTGACTAAACGCCGATGCCGTGGGTGGTTCCCGAAAAGGGAAGCACCCTTTTTTTCTTCCTTCGGCATGCCACGGCTGCCCCGCGCGTGGAGCTAATTCTGGCAGCCGGGGCACCAAAACAGGTTGCGGCCTTCCAACACCACGTGCTCGATCGAGGTGCCACACACGAAACAGGATTGCCCGGCCCTGCGGTAGACGTAGACCTCCCCGCCATGATCGTCCTTGCGCGGCGGGCGCCCCATCGCCTCCGGGGTATGCTGCGGGCGCACCGTATCGATTCGACCGCGTTTGGCGCCGTAGCGCATGAGCCCCACCAGATCCTCCCAGATCGCATCGAGGCGGGGGCCTAGTTGCCGGCCGGGGGTCATCGGATCAATACCCAGCCGAAACAGGGTCTCCGCGCGATAGATATTGCCCACACCTGCAAAAAGATGCTGGTCCATGAGCAGCGAGCCGATTGAACGCGACGAGCGCGCGACCTTAGCCTTCACCGCGTCAAAGTCCGCGTCCGGCCGCAGCGGGTCCGCGCCCAGCTTGCCGACGGCCACGGCCTGCTCCTGATCGGTGATGAGCCGGCACCACTGCGGGCCGCGCAGATTGGCCGCCACCTCACCGCCTTCGATGTGCAGCCGGATTTGCCCCTTGGTCTCGGACGGCGGGTCGAAGTGCAGGGATCCGATCAACCCCAGGTGGATGGAAACGATGCGCTGCGGGGTCGGGGCATCGAACTCGATGAACAGGTGCTTGCCGAAGGCCTCGGCGGCTGCCAACCTATGGCCGTCGATAAGCGAGGCCTCGGCCGAAAAACGGCCCTGCGGGGACGTGACCACCGGCGCGGTACCGGCGAAATGGGAATTGATCTCTCGCGCAAGACGGTGAATAACGTGACCTTCGGGCATGGACAAACATCTTAAGCCACGGGTTAGGATGAGAGCGTGACTGTTGGCAAGATTCTCCTCTATTACAAGTTCACCCCGATCGCCGACCCCAAGGCGGTGATGCTGTGGCAGCGCGAGCTCTGCGAGCTGCTGGGGCTCAAGGGCCGCATCCTCATCTCCGAACACGGCATCAACGGCACCGTCGGCGGCGACATGGATGCCTGCAAGGCCTACATCAAGCGCTTCCGCGAATACCCCGGCTTCAAGGGCACCGAATTCAAGTGGTCCGAGGGCGGGGCGGAGGATTTCCCGCGCCTATCCGTCAAGGTTCGCGACGAGATCGTGGCCTTCGGCGCGCCGGGTGAGCTGAAGGTGGACGAAAATGGCGTCATCGGCGGCGGCGTGCACCTCAAACCGGAGGAGGTCAACAAACTGGTCGAAGAGCGCGGCGACGAGGTCGTCTTCTTCGACGGACGCAACGCGATGGAGGCGCAGATCGGCAAGTTCAAAAACGCCGTGGTCCCCGACGTGCGCACGACCCACGACTTCATTCGTGAACTCGAGTCCGGCAAGTACGACTGGATGAAGGACAAGCCCGTCGTCTCCTACTGCACCGGCGGCATTCGCTGCGAGATCCTGTCCTCGCTGATGAAAAACCGCGGCTTCAAGGAGGTCTACCAGATCGACGGCGGCATCGTCCGCTATGGCGAGAAATATGGCAATGACGGGCTGTGGGAGGGCTCGCTCTACGTCTTCGACAAACGCATGCACATGGAATTCGGCGCAGGCATCGAAGACCCCGGATTCATCCAGCTGGGGCACTGCAAGTGCGGCAAGCCCACGAATAAGTTCGAGCACTGCATCAACGAAGATAACTGCCGCGACCTCGTGCTCATGTGCCCCGACTGCTACGAGCACCTCGAGACCCGCCATTGCGGCAGGCCCGAGTGCGCTGAGGTGGCAGCCCGCATGACGGCCGAAGCGGCGCACGCCTGAGCGCGCTTGCCGACGATTCCCCTACCTTGCCTTCTTGCTGGGTAGGGGCTTGATTTATTGAAGGCCACGGGGTGAGGTGACCCCCTTCGAGGCTTAGCCGAGGTGCGGCAGCTGCAGGAAGGCGTTGAAAAGTGCGGCGATCAAGGCGCCGATTACTCCCAGCACGGCGACAATACCCAGCACACTCGTGGAGCTGCCCGCGCCCTGGTCATCCGATTGGGTGTCCTGCTTGCATGGCGAGGTGTAGGTCTGTGCGGCGAGAATGCCGGAGCCGAGCGTGGCGCCGTCATCAGCCCACAGGTACCGGGTGCCGCAGCTGGTGGCGAAGCTGGCAAAGCCCTCGGTGGCCAGGTTGTCGATGCCGGTCGGGCGGGCCTGATAGGAAAGCGTGCCGTCGGAGCCCACAATGGCGGACCGGCCCTCGCAGGCGTCGTCGCAGGAGATGCGCAACGCGCCATCCTCATAGTTGAGGGAGGCCACGGCTTCGAAGCCGGTGGCGATGCGCTGGGTGAGCGTGGCCTTATTGCCTGCGCGATCCAGCTTCAGGAACATGACCTCCGCGGTGGATTCGATGCCCACCCCGAAGGTGCCGGTGGCGGGGTCGAACTCGATGGCCTCGGGGCCGCCGTTGGCGCCGATCGTGCCGGTGAACTCCGCAAGGTTCCACTCGTTGGTCGCCGTGAGTTCGGCAGGTTGGTCAGCGGAGGGGACATCGAAGCGCAGGATGGATGGGCGCGAGACGGTCTTGGTGGCATTGTCGCGCTCGGTGGCGACATAGATGCCCTCGTCGGTGACGGTGACGCCCTCGGCGTCGGGCTCGCCGGTGCCGTCGGCATAGCGCAGCTGCCAGTGGCCTGCGACCGAGTAGGCGCCGGTGGCCTCGTCGAAATCGAGGGCGTAGAGCTCGCCCTTATCGTTGTTGACGACCCAAGCGCGGCCTGCGGCATCGACATCGGCGCCGGAGAAGTCCTCGGCGGCGAAGGATTCGCCGAGTTCGACTGGTTTGATGGAAAGGCCAGCCGGGCTAAAGGGGGCATCCTCCGGGGTGTTCGGGGTAGCCGGGGTGAAATCGTTGCGCAGGCCGCGGGTGGGAGCGGAGGTCACCTCGATGGCACCCGCGTCGGTGCGTCCGAGCGTGGTGGTGGCATGTTCGGTCCACGACACGCTGTCGACCTGCGCGCCGGCGGCGTCGGAAAGCGTGACGGAGTCCTTGCCGCCGAGGCCGAAGGTGTTGCCATCGGGTGAAGAATCGGTGTCGGTATAAAAGGCGAAATACCCACCCGATTCAATGACGGTGCCAGCGGGGAAGGTGATGGGGGTGTGGGAGGCATCTCCGTCGATGAGGGACCAGCCGGAGATGTCGACCGACTGGGAGGTGTCGGTGTTGTGCAGCTCAACCCAGTCGCCCACGGTATCGCCGTTGGACTCCACCTCGTTGATGACAACGCTGGGGGCTGGGGTGGCGGTGGCGCTTACCGCAGTGGCGGTGCCGATTAGGGAAAACGCCGTAGCTACGGCACTGAATAAAGCGAGACGATGACGCACAAGGGCCTCCAAACAAATCCGGGTTCATGACCCCGAAAAGGTTAAGAAGCTTCAGTAACCGCAAGATGAACTGGAGGCAAAACTCTGGTGCGAAGTGCTGCCGGTACTAATGCCCGGTAATCGCCATCTGGAAAGTGGTGGTCATCCACAACATCGACCAAGGAATCAGCGTCCAAAACGTGCCCATCCACGGGCGCCAGCGAATGTAATTGATGTACTTGCGGTACAAGATGACACCGCAACCAATCGTGCCCCACACCGGCACAAGGCTCGTGGCCAGCGGCCACCAGATCTGTGCCGAACGCGAACAGATCCACGTCGCCTGCCCAGACTCGCACAGCGGGCCGCCCTGTGCGCGGGCGACGAGGGCAAGCAGGAATGCGATGAGCACGGTGCCAAAAATGACCGCGAAGGCATAGATAATCGCCTGCTTGGTCGAGCGCTTGTTCTTTTTTGCAATCAGCAGGGGATCGGGGGCGTCGGCGAGCTCGTCGAAGGTCGTCGGGGCTGGCCTAAAACGGTTGGCATAATCGGCATCCGAGGAAAGATCATTTTCCGGATGTCCCATATGAATGCTGTTCACCGAATAATTCCTCCCTACCGGACACTGGCGAAGCCACTACGGCCCCGTGAGAAAAATCATCTTCCTAGTGTGCCCCCGGGCGCAAGATGATCTCATGAATATGCCCATCTTTAGGGGTATTCAGGGCATGGAGAACGCTGCGCCCTACCGTTTCCGGCGCAAGAAATTGTGCCGGATCATAGGTTCCGCCCTCGCTGGCCACGATGGCCCGCTGCATGTCGGTGTCGATTCTACCTGGGAAGATGCCGGTCACGCGCAGTAAGGATTCCTCGGCGCGCAGCGCATCGCACCACGCACGGGCGGCGAACTTGCTCGCCGCATAAGCCCCCCAATTGGGGTTGGCACGCTTTCCCGCACCGGAGTTGATGTAAATCACCTGCCCGCGGGACTGGCGAAGCTGTGGCAGTAACATCTGCGTCAGCTCCACCGGGGCATGGAGGTTGACCGTCATGTGGTGCTCCCACTCGGCGCGGCTGGAAGACTCGGTGGTGCCGAGGCTGCATACCCCGGCGCAGTGGACGAGGGCATCAACCTGCTCAAAGCTCGGCACCTGCCCGGCCAGTGGCCTGGTGAAATCGGCCTGCCACCACTCGATAGCGCCATTTCCATCGAGGCCTTCTGGCAGGGCGCTTCGGTAGTGAGCCTTGACGCGGTAGCCGGCGTCGGCAAGCGCAAGCGATACGGCCAGGCCGACGCCACGGCTGGCACCGGTGACTACGGCGATCGGAGCGGTGGAAGGCGAGTGGTCGTTCACGATTCAGATCCTCCTAGTCGGCAACTTCCTGCAGCATCAACACGGGCACGCGCACGTGGGGCAGGATCTCGGCTGCCTGGGATCCCACGAACACCCGCTCAAGGGCACGCATGGGAGTAGAGCGCAGGCACAGCAGATCCCCCTTCTTCCACTTAACCGCGTCGAGCGCGCCCGACCAACCCGAACCGGAGGCCACCTCTGTTTCCACGGCCAACTCGGGGAAGTGCTCGTGCAGGCGATCGCCTAGCCGATCGAGGATCGCCCACGTGTTCTCGCGCCATTCCAACGCCAAGTCTGTTGGCAGCTCGAGCGACTGGGTCACCGGCGCCTGCCCGAATCCGGAGGGCGAGAGCGCCACGATGCGCAGCGGAACACCCCAACTTTCGGCCATGGCCGCAAGGCGCAGCAGATGCTGGGTGGGATCGCTGTCATCGACATGCGCGTAGTTGAGGCGGGTAATGCCACGTTTGGATAGCTTGGGACTCCGCGGTGCCAGTCCCAGAGAGATGGGCGAAGAATGCAGCAGGGTTTCCGCCGTGGTCGAAGGAAGGAAGCGCCCCTTGGGGGCAGTGGCTCCCGAACCAAGTAGGATGACATCGGCCTCGAAATCGGCGGCTGCCTGCGCCAACAGCGCGGCTTCGTTGGAGCCGTCGGCGAAGATGGAAACCTTTTTGGCCAAGGAGGACTCCTCAATTCCCTCCTTGGATAGTTCAGCGCGCACTACCTTCTCGAGGCGGGCGGCTTCCTTTTTGAACCAACGCTTGTACTTCTCGCCGAGCTTGGTGATGGAAGGCGAAGGCCAGGGGCGAAGGAAGGTGGTCACACAGCGGATCTCGACTTCCGTGGTGCGGGCCAGCCAAGCGGCAACCTCGATGGTCTCGGTGCCGCCGGAGTTCGGTGACCACGCCACGAGCACCCTAATCGGGGACTTGGGCGGTGCAGTACGGTCCTGTGCGGAATTCTTCTTTGTCATGGAAGGGGATACTCAACAAACCAGTCGTGCGCTTCAAGCTCCCCTCCGATCGTAAAACCACAGTTAAGAACGGATAACTAATCGGTTAAGGGCGCTACTGACCTTTAAGGTTATCAGAGTATGCCTTGGCCAATTCATTGATTACGGGTGCGAGATTTCCAGCCATTTCCAAACTCTCAGGCGACAGGGTCTCTAGCATCTTGGCCAGGTGCTCGGTGCGTTCCTGTCCGACGCGAGCCAACTCGGCGCGCCCCTCATCGGTGAGCTTTACCTTCACGCCACGGCGATCCTGCTCGTCGCGGACGCGCTCGATCATGCCGCGTTCTTCCAATTGGTGCAGGGCATTGGAGGCGGTGGGCATGCGAATGCCTTCGGTCTGGGCGATGTGGCTAATGCGTGCCGGCCCCTCGGATTCGAGGCGGGTCATGATCGTCAGCTGCGGCCCGGTGAGCTTGGACTGTTCGGCCTGACGAAAATACAGCACGTAAAGCTGGGTCAGCGCCGGACGGATCTCGGCGGCAATTTCTAATGGGGTCTGTGAGGTCATGTAAGCATTCTATAAGAATCTGCAGCGGTAGATAGATTTGTACAACAAAGTAATCGATATTTATGTCTTGCAAGCTGCGGTTTTGTTTGCTTTCCGACGTTTACTTGGTGATCTAGCAGGTAAAAAACATCTCCTCGAAAGCCACAAGTGAGGTATCTGAATCGAACTGAGATCTACTGGATGAGGCAGGAAGGGGAAAGTGTGAGGCAGGAAAGTATGAGGAAGAGAACGTGAGAACCCTGCTGGGCGGAGACATATATTGTATGAGCGGAACTTCGAACTGCGTTGCCCGATGGAGGGGATATCGGTCAGCGAAATGGTGGCATCGATGGGAAGATGTGCAGGAGTATCTCGGTTGATAGGTGAGAGGCAAAGCAGAAAGCCAAGCCGCACCTAATAGGAAAGGCTTATGCGTCGGGTGGACGGACGGCGATGAGCTTGAAACCTGTCTTCTGCCACAGGAAAGAGGGGATGGTTAGACTGGGACGAATGATGCAGTTCAGCGGGGAGATCTCCCACCGGCTCAACCGGGCTCGGGTGTTGGCGAACTATTCGGCGGGGATCGTGGCAAGGCAGCAGTTATGTGATGCGGATTTTATCCTTGTGACCGCCTCCCGCTACCACGGGTTCCCGGCCGGCTACCCCTGTCCTGTGTGCGAGAGTGAGGAGCTGCGCCAGGTCTATTGGGTCTACGGCGATGCCCTCGGGAAGGGGTCGTCCACGGCTCGTAGCGTGGAAGAAATCGAGCGCTTTGCGGTTGAAGGCAAGGTCTTTCGCATGCACACGGTGGAGGTGTGCCCGGACTGTCGTTGGAATCACCTCCTCAAGGAAGTCACCGTGTCATGGCAGGCAGACTAAGACGACTAAGGCAGGGCAATGGTGATGAATACGCAAAAAGATACAAGGTGAGGTCAATTTCGAAGTGGCGACCTTAATAAATAGCCCACTTGGCTTTAGACTCAGTATTTAGATTTAGTCTGGCTAGGCGCCCGCACGTCGGTTTGCAACCCGATCAGTGCACGGCGCGCAGTCAGAGTTGACGGTAACGCGCACATTGAGGAAGCACGGATTTTAAGTGGCAGGAAATAACAGCTCACCCACCACACCTGAGGGCTCCACTGCAGGTGGTGGCACCACCAAGGCCTCGGGTGGCAAGCGACAGTTGAAGAAGAAGAGCAAGACGTTGCGCAACTCATTGCTAGCCCTCTTGTTGGTCATCATCTTGATCCCATTTGTTGCCTTCGGCATCGGCTACACCACAGCCACCGTGCCGAAGCCGGGTGAATTGGAGACCAAGCAGGTCACCGAGATCTACGCCTCCGACTCGACCACGGAGCTGGCACGCATCGTGCCACCGGAAGGCAACCGCCGAGAAGTCAGCCTCGACACCGTTCCGGAGGACACCCGCCACGCGGTGTTGGCTGCGGAGGATCGCGAGTTCTACAGCAATAACGGTTTCTCCATTACCGGCTTTGCTCGTGCCGCCCTGGGACAAATTACCGGCAATGCTTCCGCCGGCGGCGGCTCGACGATCACGCAACAGTACGTCAAGAAGATGGTGGTGGGAGAGGAACACTCCTACACCCGTAAGGCCAAGGAGCTGGTCTACTCGGTGAAGATGGCCAATGAGTGGTCGAAGGACCAGGTGCTCGAGGCCTATCTCAACACCATCTATTTCGGCCGCAATGCCTACGGCATTGACGCCGCCGCCCAGGCTTACTTCGATATTCCCGCTTCCCAGCTCGATGTGTCTCAGTCGGCCGTGCTGGCCGCCTCCATTCAGCGTCCCTCCCAGCTTGATCCGTGGTACAACCGCGAAGAAGCAGAAGATCGCTGGAATTATGTACTCGACGGCATGGTGAGCTCCGGTTGGCTCGATGCCACCACCCGCGCCAACCTCGTCTATCCGGAGACCATTGATCCGGCCCTGACCAGCGCCTACACCGAGGCAGAGGGTACCAACGGTCACATCAGGAACCAGGTTATGAGCGAGCTGGCCTCCGTGGGCATCACCGAGGAAGACGTGGAGACCAAGGGGCTGCGCGTTACCACCACCATCGACCCACAGGTTCAAAACGCCACCGTCGATGCCGTTCGCAGCAACCTCGAGGGCGAAAGCGGCAAGATCCGCATGGCAGCAGTCTCGATTGAGCCTGCCACCGGCGCCGTCCGTGGCTACTACGGTGGTGAGGACGCCACCGGTTATGACTATGCGAACGCGGCACTGCAGACCGGTTCGACCTTTAAGGTTTTCGGCCTCACGGCGGCCGTAGCACAGGGCATTCCGACATCCACGTACTACAGTTCCGATCCGTACGCCCTGCCCGGTGGAATTACCGTCACCAATGTTGGCGGTGGCTGTGGCGCCTGCTCGATCAAAACGGCGCTGCTGAACTCTTACAACACCAGCTTCCTGCGCCTGCAGGATGACTTGGAAAACGGCACGCAGGACACCGCCGACATGGCCCACAAATTGGGCGTAGCGGAGTCTTTGCCGGGGATCGACAAGACGCTGACCGAAAACGGTGGCCAGCCCTATGAGGGCGTTATTCTAGGCCAGTACCAGTCCCGTCCGCTGGATATGGCACACGCTCTAGCAACCCTAGCCAATTATGGCGTGCGACATGATGCTTATTTCGTTGAGAAGGTCGAGACCGCGGAGGGCGAGGTCCTCTACCAGCACGATGCCAACGCCTCCGCCCAGGAGGTCGTACCGAGCTGGGTGGCAACCAACGTGCTCGACGCCATGCTGCCGATTGCGTCCTATTCCAATGGCAACGTTTTGGCAGGAGGTCGCCAATCTGCCGCGAAGACCGGTACCACTCAGCTGGGGGATACCGGCTACAACAAGGATGCCTGGATGATCGGCGCGACCCCGCAGCTGGCGACCGCAGTGTGGGCTGGCACCGATGACAATTCTCCGCTTCTCAATTCCTGGGGTGGCCTGATGTACGGATCAGGCCTGCCCGCCTCGACGTGGAAGGACATCCTCGACGGCGCCTTAGAGGACAAGCCGAACGAGACCTTCAAACCAGCTGAGGAAATGGGCTTCTACAAGGAAGGCTCCTACGGTCAAACCTGGAGCTACTACGACAATGGCAGTGGCTACAGTGACTACACTGAGGGGACCACTACCGGCGGTACCTCCGACACGGCGGTACCCGATGCGCCCGCCGAGCAGGTGGCCCCGGTTGATCCGGGAGTCGGCGCTGGCGCAGATACCGACGCCGGTACCGATACTGGCGGTGGCGTGGAGATCTTGCCAGGAGTGGTCATCCCTGGTGAGCTGATCGGGCAATAGTTTGGTTGCTTGCCCGCGTCGACAGGCAATCAAGTGTCCTTGAAACCGCACTCGGTAAAGACAGGGGCGCGCTGCACAACGTCTGCGGCGCGCCCCCTTTTGTTACTTCATGTGGCCTGCTGGGACGGCGCATGGGTTTGCGTGTCGCGCGGGTGCGTTAGGGTTTAGTAAAAGAAATGCAGTTGCAGCCCCTGTGGTTACAGCTGCGCGAAGGATCACTAGGAGCTCGAAGGATTCGCGGTGGCTACACAGCAAGCACGAACCACGACCCACAGGCGTGAAGGCGGTGCCCATGAGGCGGCGGGCGGCAAGCGCGTCTTCCTTAGCGATCCCTCTCGCAGGGTCTCCCCGGTAGCCACCGAGCCTATTGCCTCGGACTTCGCGGCATTCATCGGCGGCCCGCTGGGACGCTTCGCCCGGGCCGGCACGCAGCGGTTGTGGACCCCCATCCGCGTGCTCATTGTGGCGTCGCTAACTTTCCTGAGCCTAGGGTTCCTTGCCAAGGCCAACTGCATTCAGGGCAACATGGTCGACGGGGTCGCGGTGCTGGACTGGGCCGGCAATCGCCAATACACCTCAGCCTGCTACAACGACATCGTTCCGCTCTATGGCGGACGTGGGCTTGACGCACCGGGATTCCCCTATGCCTACAGTTGGGTGGAGGGTGAGCGCACAAGATACATGGAATACCCCGTGCTAGCGGGCATTTTCCAGTGGATCATGGCCGTGATTACTCGTGCTATCTACCCCGCGGTGGAAGTACTCCCGTTGGCTATCCCGGAAGTTGCAGTTTACTTTTCCCTCAGTGCGTTGGTCATGGGAATGATGTGGGTGTGCGTGGTTCGGCTGGTGGCCGAACTGGCAGGCAACCGCGTGTGGGACGCCATTCTGGTGGCATGTTCTCCACTGGTGATCATGCATGCATTCACCAACTGGGACATTCCCTCGATCTTGGCGGCGACGCTGGCGTTGTGGGCGTTTAGTCGACGCAATGCATGGATGGCTGGCGTATGGATCGGCATCGGTATCTCCATCAAGCTGTGGCCACTTTTCCTGTTGGGCGCGTATTTCGTTTTGTCGGTGCGCAGCCGCAACTTCGTGCCGTTGGTGAAGATGACCGTGGCCACCGTGGTCACGTGGGTCGTGTGCAACGTGGGTGTGTGGCTTGCCTACCCGCAGGCCTGGGGCGAGTTCTACCGCCTTAATACCACCCGCGGCTGGGAGTGGACCACCATTTATGCGGTCATCTCCCGTGAGTTCGGCTGGGCTGGGTTCGACGGTCCCGGTACGCCGACCACTCTTAACACGGTCTCGTTCATTTTGTTTTTGGGAGCGTGTGCGGCGATTGCGGCGTTAGGCATCATGGTCGCCAGACGTCCCCGGGTGGCCGAGCTGTGTTATCTCATTGTTGCTGCCTTCCTGTTGACCAACAAGGTGTGGAGCCCGCAGTATTCGCTCTGGCTTGTCGTCCTCGCGGCGTTGGCCTTGCCGAATTGGCGTCTCATTTTTGCCTGGGCGCTTACCGACGCTCTTACGTGGCCAGTCCTGATGTGGCACATGATGGGTGAAGACAACAAGGGCGTGCCGGGACACTTCCTCGACATTTTCGTTCTCGGTCGGGATGGCTTCATCATCGCCATTGCGGTGCTGGTTATTCGTCAGATGCTGGGCAAGCGAGTTGATCCCGTGCGCCGGGATCATGATGGGCATGACCCGCTGGCTGGAGAGCTCGATGACGAGATCGTTCCGGTGGTGTCGCAGTCACCAGTGAAGAAACCAGCCGAGGCTACTGACGTGAATCTTGAGGCAGAAGCTCACGCCTCCCGCGACGTCAAGCATGTCGCCGAATAAGTACGTCCCGTGGACGTCGGAAAGCAAACTCAACAAAGGAAATCATCGCAATGTCAATGCCAGTAATGTTTGCCACCATGGGAAGCGTATTCGTGGGCTTTCTCTTCTTCGGTTCGGCTTTTGCCAGCTTCATGTACAACAAATCAAAGAAGCAGATATGGACGCTATTTAGCATCGCGATCGTGCTTATCACCATCGTGCCCTTGCTCATTGGAATATACGTGGCCAACAACCCGAGCTAGGGACTGCCACGGGCACGGACTTTCGTCCCCTGCCGTACCCAAGGCACACATTCTTTTCAGTCGCACAAGTCAACCGTGCCTTGGATTCGGGTCCATTGTCTCGCCGCTGCGGGTGAAGTAGGCAGAGTTGGAGCGGAAGTGCGCAAATGCGGGCGCGTGGGCTGGACTTTTGGGATGACTTCCGTTATCTTAGAAAGGTTGCTGACGCAACGAACCCTCCTGCCACAGCCAATTCGGGCTGTGGCCGAATCAAATTACTACAAGACCATAGGAGGTGATGAGGTCCGTGCGTCACTACGAAGTTATGGTCATTCTGGATCCTTCCCAGGATGAACGCACTGTTGCCCCGTCCCTGGACAAGTTCCTCGAGATCGTCCGCAAGGAAAACGGCACCGTGGAAAAGGTTGATATCTGGGGTAAGCGCCGTCTGGCCTACCCAATCGCCAAGAAGGAAGAGGGAATCTACGCTGTAGTGAACCTCAACTGCGAGTCCGCTACCGTCCTGGAGCTCGACCGCGTTCTGAACCTGAACGACAGCGTTCTGCGTACCAAGGTTCTGCGCAACGACAAGTAACGCTTTCGCCTATATTTGAGGCAAAGCTGAACTTTTGGCGTAAGTGAACCGGTTTCTTCTTGCGCATCCAATCCACAAAAGTTCCACGTTAAGTACCACAAGCAGTTCGACTTTAAGGAAGAGAACATGGCACAGGGAGACGTCAACATCACTGTTGTCGGCAACATTGTCGCCGACCCAGAGCTCCGCTTCACCCCCAACGGTGCTGCGGTGGCGAATTTCCGCGTCGCATCCACCCCACGTCGATTTGATAATCAGACGAACCAGTGGGTCGATGGCGAAGCTATGTTCATCAGTTGCAACATCTGGCGTCAGGCCGCCGAGAATGTGGCGGAATCCCTCACAAAGGGCACCCGCGTTATCGTCACCGGTCGCCTCAAGCAGCGCTCTTACGAAACCCGCGAGGGTGAAAAGCGTAGCGTCATGGAGATTGACGTCGACGAGGTCGGCCCATCCCTGCGCTACGCAACCGCAACCGTCAACCGCAACGCCCGCGAGGGCGGCAACTTTGGCGGCGGCAACGCTGGTGGTTCTTACGGAAACAATGGTGGCGGCTTCAATGGCGGCGGCCAGGGCGGCTTCGGCGGAGGTGCTCAAGGTGGCTTTAACCAAGGCAACCAGGGCGGCTTCCAGGGTCAGCCGGGCTCATCGCAGCAGGCCCAACGTGGCAGCACCGAACCAGACCCATGGAACAGTGCGCCACCAGCTAGTGGATTCGGTGGTGCCGATGACGATCCGCCGTTCTAAGGCGATCGATAAGCACTAATATCAACTGATTTTCACACTTTCCTCTTTCCTGGAGACTTTCGCCCCGCTTGGGCTGGAGGTGCCAATAGGGAAAGAGGCCGTAAAACGAAAGGCAGGGATCATGAAGCTGATCCTCACCGCCGACGTTGACAACCTCGGTGTCGCAGGCGACATCGTGGAGGTCAAGGACGGCTACGGACGTAACCTCCTGCTTCCTCGCGGCCTGGCCATCGTGGCCACCCGTGGTGCCGAGAAGCAGATCGAGGGCATCAAGCGTGCTCAGGAGGCTCGCGCAATTCGCGATCTCGATCACGCACGCGAAGTCAAGGCTGCAGTTGAGGCACTCGAGGGTGTCTCCGTTGCAGTCCGTACCTCGGACAAGGGCAAGCTCTTCGGCTCCGTTTCCGCTGAGGACATCGCCGCTGCTGTCAAGCAGGCCGGCGGCCCGACCCTGGACAAGCGTTCCATCGAACTTCCTAAGGGCTTGATCAAGTCCACGGGCAAGTACTCCGTGAACGTAAAGCTGCACTCCGACATCGCAGCAAAGGTGAACTTTGAGGTTGTTGCTGCCTAATCTCTAGGCAACAACAACGGCTAGATTTCTAGCCCAACGACAACAGCAGACGAACGGCCCCCTCCCCTTCAACGGGAGTGGGGCCGTTCGTTTATTCTCACCCCAACTGGCGTGATGCAGACACCGCTAGGTGATAGATCGGAGGAAGGAATACTCCGCAAACCTGTGAGAATTACGACCTTGACATCTGGATTTTTTTACCTGTGGATAACGCTGGGGACAAATTGAAAAAAGAATGCCCTGCATATGGGTTTAGGGCTAAAAAACACCAAAATTCCGTTTGTCAAACCCGCAGGTGACAAGGTTGTTCACTGAATTTTCATCGAATTCCACAGGCCGGTGAAAAACTCAAAAAGGCTGTGACCAGCGGGAATAGTAGGCGTTTCGACCCGGGGTGGTGGTACGTCCATCACTTATCCACAGAAGGTGTGAGTTTTCACCACGGATTTCCCCAAGCAATGTGGACACCTGTGGATAACTCTGTGGACAACCACGCTTACTCGATGTCGACAACCCTGTGGGGACTGCCCAAAACTTAAGAAAAATCACGTGGATTAGCGCCGTCATTTTTAGGATTCAGGGGAAACGTGTTCAGGCCGCTGGGGTGGGGGTGTTCGAAAAGACCTGTCGCGAGGTCGGAGCCATCGTGTAGAAATGGGCTATGGAAAAACGCAACACACCACCGGATACAATCGCTCCGAACGAGGCCATCCCTGAGGGCCTTCATCAGCGCGGCCTCGGTAAGGTTGCGGAAGCAGGTAGTGCACAGAATCAAGGCCAACCTGCTGGCGGCCAGGTGGCGGACAAGAAGCCAGGCCCGGCGAGCGTCGGCAAGCAGAAAGGGGCGGCACCACACGATTCTGAGGGATCATCGTCAAGTGCTCAAGCGGGCAAGGACGCTAGCACCCGCAGACGGCACATCACCCCCATCGAGGACTACGCGCTGCTCAGTGATCTGCAGACGGGGCCGCTGGTTTCCAGAGAGGGTTCGATCGACTGGCTGTGTCTGCCACGCTTTGACTCCGCGGCGGTCTTTAGCGCCTTGCTCGGTACCGCCGATGATGGTCGCTGGCGCCTGGCCGTTCGCGGTGGCATGGTGCGCGAGCGCCGGTATCTGGGGGATACCCTCATCGTCGAGACAATCTGGGAGTGCCCCACGGGCACCGCCAAAGTGATTGACTTCCTGCCGCCGTCCACGGTGCAGGCAGACGTTGTACGGATAGTGGAATGTATCAGCGGTGAGGTCACCATCGTCCAAGACCTGCGGGTGCGTTTCAATTATGCGCGCGCATTGCCGTGGTTTAGCAATCAGGTGCTGCCCGACACAGGGGAACAGGTCTTGGTGTGTAAAGCCGGGCCGGATGGATTATTGCTGCACGGGCCGATGCTCACACCTGCCACGGACGATGACCTTGAAGAAGGCCAATCCGGGCTACTGCCACGGCTGGTGGGCAGCTTCCGCATGACCGCCGGCGAACGCCTGGCATGGTCGCTGACCTGGTTCCCGTCGTGGCAACAACTGCCGGTTCCCATGGATGCGCATTCGGCGTTGCTGCTGACCAAGGATTTCTGGCAGTCCTGGCTGGCCGCAGTCGAGGTGGATTCACCCTGGGCGCGGCTCGTACGTCGGTCTTTGCTAGTGCTACGCGCGCTGACCCATTCAGATACCGGCGGCATCGTCGCAGCCCCGACCACCAGTCTGCCGGAGGACTTCGGTGGCGAACGCAATTGGGACTACCGCTATACCTGGCTGCGCGATGCGGCCCTGACCGTGGAAGTCATGGCCAGCCACGGGCTCGTCGAGGGCGCGTTGGACTGGCGGGATTGGCTGCTGCGTGCGGTGGCAGGGGATGTGGAAAACCTGCAGATCATGTATGGCTTGGGCGGCGAGCGAGAGCTGCAAGAAAAGGAATTGCCCCACCTTGCTGGCTATGCGGATTCCCGCCCGGTGCGCATCGGCAACGGCGCGGCCGCGCAGTATCAGGCCGACGTGGTCGGTGAGGTGATGCTGGCATTGGCAAGGCTGCGCGATGCCGGATACAAGGAAGACGAATACTCGTGGGGCCTGCAAAAACAGCTCCTGGACTATCAGACCTCGCACATTCACGTCAAAGACCACGGCATTTGGGAGATGCGTGGGCAACAGCGCTTCTTTACCCACGGTCGAGTAATGATGTGGGCGGCCTATAACGAAGGCATTAGGGCAGTCGAGCAACACGGCCTCGATGGTGATGTGGAAAGTTGGCGGTTTTATCGCGATCGGCTGCGCGAGGAGATTCTCAAGAACGGCTACAACGAAAGCCTGGGCGCGTTTACGCAATTCTACGAGGGTGACACGGTGGATGCTTCCTTGCTGCAGCTCCCGCATACCAGGTTTATCGAGGCATCGGATCCGCGGATGCTGGCTACCGTGGCGGTGATTGAAAAGGAGCTCGTGGACGAGCACGGGTTCGTTTTCCGCTACCGCACCGAGGGCGGTGTCGACGGGCTTGCCGGCGACGAGAGTCCGTTTTTGATCTGCACGTTCTGGCTCATCGAGCAGTACGCCGCCTCCGGGAGGCTGGCGGAGGCTAAAGAGAAGATGCAGTTGGTCGCAGGCGTTGCTAATGATGTCGGCCTGCTGGCCGAGGAATACGATCCCATCAATAAGCGCCTGGCGGGAAACTTCCCGCAGGCCTTTTCCCACCTTGCGCTTATTCGCGCCGCCGATGCCATCGCCCGGAAGGAAAAAGAGCAGGCCAGCTAACTACAAAGACCAGAGGTCGCAGGCGCATCCTTGCGGGTGGAGCCCTGCCGTTTCGTGGTGATCACCTTGTTGCGGGGAGAGGGAACCCACCCGCGCCGCATTTAGTCCTACAATCAGTAGGGCGCCTTTCGGGGCGCGTCTTTATTCGTTGTGCGTTGGCGCAACGGGGTGAAAACGATACATGGAAGGCGTGGGGTATTGTGTCCGCAGGTTTAGATGGCGCAAGCAATGCAAGCTTTGACGATGACTTCGTACCACCAATCGTCAATGATGAGCCCCCAGTGCCCGATGATTTGGACTACCCACCGGATTTTGGCACTGAGCTCACCCCGGCGTTTGCCCAATCGCGTCCGCGTCAACAGTGGCGGGGCGGGGATCGCAAGCGCGGTGGCGCCAACCGGAATGCCAATCTCAATCCTTTCGGCGAGTTTCGTCAGCCACCGCATGATAATGAGGCTGAGCAGGGCGTGTTGGGTGCTATGCTCATGTCCCCGTCCACGGTGGTCGACATCATCGAGCTGCTCAGCCCCGAGGACTTCTACCGTCCGGCGCATGTGCTGATCTATCAGGCCATCATTGACCTGTTTGCGGATAACAAGGAGATCGACGCGGTGATCGTCGCCGCGCGCCTCGATCGCAATAACGATCTTGAGCGCGCTGGCGGTGCGCCGTATCTGCACACGCTTATCTCGAGCGTGCCGACAGCCGCTAACGCCCGCTATTATGCAGAAATCGTTGCCGAAAAGGCGCTGCTGCGCAAGCTTGTCGACGCAGGCACTCGCGTCGTCCAGCTCGGCTATGAGGGAACCGAAGGCGCGGAGATCGACGCCGTGATCGACATGGCGCAGCAACAGGTCTTCGATATCGCCAAGAAGTCAAAGACGGAAGACTATTCCGTGCTCATGGATCTGCTGCAGCCGACGATGGATGAGCTCGATGAGATCACCACCAACGGTGGCCTGGCGATGGGTATTCCAACCGGCTTCATCGACTTGGATAACTTGACCAACGGCCTGCACGGCGGTCAGATGATCATCGTGGCCGCCCGACCCGGCGTGGGCAAGTCCACCCTGGCTTTGGACTTTGTGCGGTCGTGCTCCATCAAGCACGGCAAGACCGCTGTCGTCTTCTCCTTGGAAATGTCGAAGTCAGAGATCGTCATGCGCCTGTTGTCCGCTGAGACCGAGGTCAAGCTCTCCGACATGCGCGCGGGCCGCCTCAACGATGAGGCATGGGCCAAGCTGGCCACGCGGGTGGGACAAATCGAAAACGCCCCGCTGTTTATTGACGACTCAGCCAACCTCACCATGATGGAGATTCGCTCGAAGGCTCGCCAGCTCAAGCAGAAGCATGATCTGCAGATGATCGTGATCGACTACCTGCAGCTGATGAGCTCAGGCAAGCGCGTGGAATCGCGCCAGCAGGAAGTCTCCGAGTTCTCCCGCCAGCTCAAGCTTTTGGCCAAGGAACTCGATGTCCCGCTGATTGCCATCTCGCAGCTCAACCGTGGTCCGGAATCCCGTACCGACAAGCGCCCGCAGATCGCCGACCTGCGTGAATCCGGCTCGCTGGAGCAGGACGCCGACATGGTCATGCTCTTGTACCGCCCTGACTCTCAGGACAAGGACAACGAGCGTGCCGGTGAGGCGGACATTATCCTAGCCAAGCACCGCGGCGGACCCATCGACACCGTGCAGGTGGCACACCAGTTGCACTACTCGCGCTTCGTGGACATGGCTCGCGGCTAGTTTCAGCAGCTTAACGCTAGTGCAAGACCTTGCCCTTTTGCTCCGGCAAGGTCCAGGCAGCAATCGCAGCGATGACGAAGGCCGCGCCGAAGAGTAGGAACAAGGCGTTGCGGCCGGCGGCGCCGATGATCAGCGGCACGATGAGCGGGGCGATGATCGAGGCGATGCGTCCGAATCCCGCAGCCGCCCCGGTGCCGGCCCCGCGCACCTTGGTGGGATACAGCTCCGGTCCGATGGCATACAGCGCACCCCAGGCGCCTAAGTTGAAGAAGCTGAGCAAGCATCCGGCGACGATGATCATCGCCGTGGTGTCGACGAAGCCGTAAAGACCCGCGGCGATCGCGGAGCCAGCCAAAAACACCGCCAGCGTTGTGCGCCTTCCCCACACCTCAATGAGCCACGCCGCCGCTGCGTAACCGGGCAGCTGCGCCAAAGTGATGATGAGGGTGAATTGGAAGGATTTGACGAGGCTGAAGCCGTCTTGCACGAGCAGGGAAGGGATCCAGATGAAGGCGCCGTAGTAGCTGAGGTTGATGCAAAACCAAACCGTCCACAGTGCGGCGGTGCGTCCGCGCAGCGCGGGTGCCCAGATCGAGGTCGCGGTTTCCGCCTCTGAGTCATCGTGCTTCCCGACGCTCACAGGCGCGCTCTTGTCTAGGCCGTTTGCCTGCGCGCGGATGCGTTTCAGTTCTTCTACGGGGACCTGTTCCTCGAAAGAACGTACGACCTGCTCGGCCTCGGCGAGCCTGCCGCGGGATTCCAGAAAGCGCACGGATTCCGGCAAGCCCAGGCGCACGTAGAGGGCATACAGCGCAGGCACGCAACCTAGCGCTAAGGCCCAGCGCCAGCCGTTGTCGCTGGCAGAGACCACGAAGGCGCCGATGGCAGCGGCCGCAATCCAGCCCAGTGCCCAAAAAGCCTCCAATGCCACGACCATGCGGCCGCGTACTTTAACCGGAGCGAATTCAGAGATCAGAGTTGAGGCAACGGGGAGCTCAGCACCGAGCCCCAAGCCCACGATAAACCTTAAGACGATAAGCATCGCTAGGCCCGTCGATAGGGCCGAAGCACCAGTTGCGATGCCGTAGGTCAACAAGGTGAGGGCGAAGATGCGGCGGCGGCCGAAGCGATCAGCAAGCAGGCCGCCGAACGTCGCGCCGATGGCCATGCCGATGAAACCGACTGAGGCTAGCCAGGAGGTATCGGTGGCGGTTAGTCCCCAGTGCTTGGCTAAGGCAGCCATGATGAAGGAAATAAGGCCGACATCCATCGCATCCAGCGCCCAGCCGAGGCCGGATCCAAATAGCATGCGCTTGTGTTTAGGGGTGAGGGGGAGGTTATCCAGGCGCGCGCTGCGCCCAGTTAGATTTGGTGAGCTCATCACATGTTCATCCTAAGACTCGGGGGTAGCAGCAAGGTGGAGCTATCCGCCTGGCACGCGCTGGGTCGGTCTGGGGCGGTGTGCGTCGGAAAGCAAAAAGCCACGACCGGCGGGAACCGATCGTGGCTGAAATAAACAATAAGAAAGCTCGCTCACTCTTTGAGCGCGTATCCGGCCTCCGCGACGGCTGCCGCGACATCAGCATCGGAGAAGTCCTCGCCGGTGACGGTAACGCGGCCACTGGCAAGATCGACCTCTACACCCTGGGCGCCAGCGACGTTTTCCAGCTCCTCAGTAACAGCTGCGACACAGTGTTCGCAGGTCATGCCCTCCACGTAGTAATTCTTGGTCATGATGTGAGGTCCTTTCACGGGGTTAACTCATAGGTTAATAACCACAACAGCTTAGCGCGCATACCTATTATCGCGTGGTGTCCGGGGGTCTTTAAACGTCATCTTCGCCACACCCGACCAAAAATCGAACCAGGTAGTAGAGCTGCGTTGCATAGGCTCCTCGCGTATGGCCACTCCGGCATGCGGCGGCGAAGCACACGACCGCGAAATACGAGGAAAAGAGGTGGGGAATAAGTTTCAGTCTTGTATGGTTAGGCTTCTATAGAACGGACCAATAGGCCCAACTACTACAACCCAAGGGAGCAAATTCGTGGCAACCATTGCTGTTACAGAGGACACCTTTGAAAACACCGTGACCCAGGACGGCATCGTCCTCGTTGATGCCTGGGCATCGTGGTGCGGCCCGTGCCGCGCATTCGCACCGACCTTTGAGAAGTCCTCGGAAAACCACCCGGACGCGGTATTTGCAAAGTTGGACACCGAGGCAAATCAGGGTCTGGCTGCGGCATTGCAGATCCAGTCCATCCCTACTTTGATGGCCTTCCGCGATGGCATCCTCGTCTACCGCGAGGCCGGCGCCCTTCCCCCGGCGGCACTTGAGGATCTGATTTCCCAGGTCAAGGCCCTGGATATGGATGAGGTTCGCGCGAAGGTTGCTGAGCAGAACCAGGCATAAAAAGGCCTTCCTTTACCCCGGTGTCACCGTCGTTGTTTGCGGTGGCACCGGGGTTGCGCTTTGCTTCGCTTTCCGACGCCAAGGTGGGGGAGCATTATCAATCTGGCCAACTGGGGGTGCACGAGGCCAGCGGCTGGCCGGTTTTAGGCACACATAATTTTCTTGCTTTCCGACATCTATGCTCATAAGTCATTAAGCTTGGTTGTTACAGCGACGCCTGGTTTTGACTTGCTTCAACTGGCGAAGCCCAACAAAACGGCACCAACACCTCAAGGACGGCTCACCATGGCAAACCCATTTACCAAAGGCTGGAAATATCTGACCGCTTCCCTTGATCAGAAGATCGATGAGAACGCGGATCCGCTCATCCAGATTAAGCAAGCAGCGGACGCCGCTAAAGAGCAGCATGCGCAGATTGCACAGCAGGCCTCGGCTGTGATCGGAAACCGCAACCAACTCGAGATGAAGCTCAATCGCCTTCTCGAGGAGCAAAAGAGTATTACCGACCGCACCCGCCAAGCCCTCCAGCTAGCCGACAAAGCCAACCTCGAGGGTGATGCCGCCAAGGCTGCCGAGTTCGGCAATGCCGCAGAGATCTATGCCAGCCAGCTGGTTAATGTCGAACAGCAGCTTGAAGAAACCAAGACTTTGCACGGCCAGGCTGTCCAGGCCGCGAAGCAGGCTAGCGAACAGGTCAAGCAATCCGAGGCCCGCCTGGCAGAGCATATGGCGCAGATCGACCAGCTGACCCAACAAGTCCAGCAGACCAAGATGCAAGAGACCACAAATAAGGCCATGAACCAGATGGACGCCCTCGCACCCGACGATGACGTCCCCACCCTCGATGCCGTTCGCGAAAAGATCGAGCGTCGCTATTCCAACGCGCTCGGTGCCCAAGAACTGACGCAGCACACAATGGATGGACGCATGGCCGAAATCGAAGCAAGCGGTGCAGACTTCAAGGCAGCCAGTCGCCTCGAGGAGATCCGTGCAGCGATGCGCAACGAGACCGCTGGCGGCCAGGCCCTCGAAGGTAAGAAGGACGCACCAGCCCTCGACAAGCCAGCCGATCCCGATGCCGACGAACATGTTATCGAGGCGCAGCCGGTCGAGGAAGACAAGAAGTAACAGGTGGCCAAGCAAACCAAAAACCCCGATTCGACACCCGTTTTGATGTCTAGAGAACTGGGGGTTTGGTGTTGGCTTATGACTTAGCGACCGCTAAGCAGCACCCCGCGGATGCCGGAGTGGAAGCCGTCGCGCAGGCTCACGCGCTGACTCTCGGTAAGCGTGTACTCGTGAAGGGTCTCGCAGGCAAACTGCAGCAACGGGCGATCGATCTCCGGCGGGAGGCCGCCACCGGATAAAAGATGAGCGGAATCGCGCTGCTCACTGGTAGCGGCGTTTTCATACCACCACACCGCATATTGCTGCCCGACGTCGAAAGGTGTCTGAAAACCGGCAGATGACCACACTTCGTTGGGCAGCGGGACATAGCGTGAGCGGAGTTTGCGCCGAGGAGCCATCATCGATGGGTTGGGCGTGGGCTTGCTCGGTGGTGTCGGCTTGGCCTGTTCGGCGGGTGCGTGTTCCGTGGAATCCTCGCCGGAATGGGTTTCGCCTGGTTGCTGACCAGAAGCAGAGGGGTCTGCATCACCGGTCTCGGTCTCGACGGAGACCTCGAGGGACTCTTCCCGCGTCGACGTCACCGTGATGGTGCGGTGTGCACCCGGCTTCGGCACCGAAGAAGGCGCGGTTTGTTGGCGCTCGGCCGTGCAGTCTTCCGCGCTCAATGCCTCCTCACCAGGACGCGGTGCGACCGGGCGGGCGGCAGAAATCAGTTCGTCTTCGGACAGGTTAACGTCGGAAAGCGTAGGCTTTTCGGCGGCCACCTTGATAACGCCGGGGCTGGGTGCCCCGGCCGGCTCGCTGGTGTCGGCCGGACGCTGCGAACCAAGATCCGCAGCTCGCTCTGCAGGGCTTTCTTCGGAATCCTTCGCTTCGCAATTGTCTTGGGGGCCTTCGTTGTCCGGCATTCGAATAACCGGTGGCAGCGGGCCTTCGAGTACCTCAAGCTGCATGCATTCGGCAAAGTCCTCGCGCGGATCCAGGATCGTCGTTGAATCGCACGCGTGACGAAGCGCCGAAGACATCGAATCCCAGCCGAAGCCATAAAGATGGACCCGGACGCCGGCGTTGACGGCCTCCTGCACCCCAGGAATCATGTCGGCATCGCCCGAGACTAGAACGAGATCGGTGAAATCGCGGCGCACACCGGCAAGAACCATGTCCGCAACGAGGCGGGTGTCGACCGCCTTTTGCGTACGACGATCCCCCCATTCAATAAGCTGACCCGCACGCAATTGCACACCCTCGCAGGTGCGAAGCGCGCGCTGATAGCGGTGCGGACCAGAATCAGGAATGCCGTCATACCAAAGCTGACGATGTACCGGCTGGCCGAGCTGGTTGGTGACCATTAATCCCAAGGTGGCCACGACCTCGGGTAGGTCAATTTCTAATTGCGCGCGGGCGCCAATCTCCCATGAGTTGTAAAAGCTAGCGAGTAGATAACTGGTATCCACAAAAATCTGTGTGCGTTCAAGCATGGCTCCTGATATTCCGTTTCAAAATCTAAAAATAAAGTAGGTTTATGCGCTTTCTAGCATGCCCTATTTAGGTGGCCTACGTCGATAGGCTTAGCAAACTCCCAGCTCAACGAAGTACTGTGAGGCAAATGGAGAACAATTAAGGGGAATGGACGGGTGTAAGAATCCGCGGGCGCTAGCTGTCAAAATGCGGCGTCAAGGTGAGGGGCGAAAAACGGAGGAGACAATGCTTCGTGATTGCCGTGCACACTCATGGGATTCATGGCACGGATAGGCAAAATACGGATTGCCTTCCGCCAGTACTCAAGCAGGACCGTCGAAATATTGACTTAGAAGGAGGTGCTCCGAGGTTGAGCAGGGTTAGTTACACTTGTAACTAACCAACCCAGATAGGTGTTAGACCGCTAGAAAACTCCTTCCAGGATGTGGAGGTCCCTGCCGTGTCGATAGGCGATGAGATGACATGGCACCCGCATGTCCGGCGTGGTGAAAAGAGTGCTCGGACAAGTGAAGGAACAGTCAAGTGTCACCGGTAGTTATAGAAGCACCCTTGTATAGGCAGATCGCCTCCCTTGTTGAGGATGCGATTGTCAGTCAAGAACTGAAAGCTGGCCAACGGGCACCATCGACCAACGAGCTTGCTCGCTTCCATTCCATCAATCCCGCCACCGCGCGCAAAGGTCTAGCACTCCTTGTGGCCGAGGGGACCCTCGAACCGCGCCGAGGGATCGGAATGTTCGTGGCAAAAGATGCTGCATCCAAGATTCAGGGGCGCCGCCGCGAAGAATTTACGCAGCATTTTCTGGTGCCACTTGTCGATGAAGCCGTTCGATTGGAGCTTCCGCGTGCAGATATTCATGAGTTACTTGATCGGGTTGCTGAGTCGCGCGGGTTGTATCGATAGCGGTCTTTTTGCTTTCCGACGTGTGGGGTGAGGGTGGCGTGCTATGCATTGTGGAGTGTGAGCTGGGGGTTTGCGAAGTTTCGTGGTGGTGTGTAACTTAGTGCGAGTCGCTACGGCAGCCGGGAAGGCGCTGGTAGGGATGGATGACCGTAAGGTCGAGGAAAGTTCCTTAGCACAGTGTTTGACAGTGTGAAGCTGTTTTGTGTAAGGTTTTTTCTTACCGCGTTCAAACGGGTTTCAATGAGTTTTTGTTTCGTGTTTGTCGTGTGTTCATGTTGTTTGAGAACTCAATAGTGTACCAATGCACTGGTGAATCACTTTTTTGTGGTTTGCTTTGTTTGGGGAGCAGGGATTGTTTCTTGTGGTGTGTGTTGTTGGTTGGTGTTGGTGTGGCCGGCGAGTAGTTGCTTGCTTGTGAAATATTAATGCTGGTTGATGATGCATGTTGGGGAATGGTTTTTGTTTCTTTGACGTGTTTGTGTGTCGTGTTTTTCCTCGTCGGATGGCGGCACACATGTTTTTTCATCTATTTTTTTGGACAATCATTTTTGCGACACATTTTGTTGTGTTGTGGGCTGGTTGTTTGTTTTTTGTCTGGTTTCAGGCTTTCCTGACCTTTTTTGAATGAGAATGTTTTTTCTTGTTTTTTGTGGAGAGTTTGATCCTGGCTCAGGACGAACGCTGGCGGCGTGCTTAACACATGCAAGTCGAACGGAAAGGCCCAGCTTGCTGGGTGCTCGAGTGGCGAACGGGTGAGTAACACGTGGGTGATCTGCCCCTAACTTCGGGATAAGCTTGGGAAACTGGGTCTAATACCGGATAGGACAATCGTTTAGTGTCGGTTGTGGAAAGTTTTTTCGGTTAGGGATGAGCCCGCGGCCTATCAGCTTGTTGGTGGGGTAATGGCCTACCAAGGCGTCGACGGGTAGCCGGCCTGAGAGGGTGGACGGCCACATTGGGACTGAGATACGGCCCAGACTCCTACGGGAGGCAGCAGTGGGGAATATTGCACAATGGGCGCAAGCCTGATGCAGCGACGCCGCGTGGGGGATGACGGCCTTCGGGTTGTAAACCTCTTTCGACAGGGACGAAGCTTTGGTGACGGTACCTGTATAAGAAGCACCGGCTAACTACGTGCCAGCAGCCGCGGTAATACGTAGGGTGCGAGCGTTGTCCGGAATTACTGGGCGTAAAGAGCTCGTAGGTGGTTTGTCGCGTCGTCTGTGAAATTCCGGGGCTTAACTTCGGGCGTGCAGGCGATACGGGCATAACTTGAGTGCTGTAGGGGAGACTGGAATTCCTGGTGTAGCGGTGGAATGCGCAGATATCAGGAGGAACACCGATGGCGAAGGCAGGTCTCTGGGCAGTAACTGACGCTGAGGAGCGAAAGCATGGGGAGCGAACAGGATTAGATACCCTGGTAGTCCATGCCGTAAACGGTGGGCGCTAGGTGTAGGGGTCTTCCACGACTTCTGTGCCGTAGCTAACGCATTAAGCGCCCCGCCTGGGGAGTACGGCCGCAAGGCTAAAACTCAAAGGAATTGACGGGGGCCCGCACAAGCGGCGGAGCATGTGGATTAATTCGATGCAACGCGAAGAACCTTACCTGGGCTTGACATATACAGGACTGGGCCAGAGATGGTCTTTCCCTTTGTGGCTTGTATACAGGTGGTGCATGGTTGTCGTCAGCTCGTGTCGTGAGATGTTGGGTTAAGTCCCGCAACGAGCGCAACCCTTGTCTTATGTTGCCAGCGGTTCGGCCGGGGACTCATGAGAGACTGCCGGGGTTAACTCGGAGGAAGGTGGGGATGACGTCAAATCATCATGCCCCTTATGTCCAGGGCTTCACACATGCTACAATGGTCGGTACAACGCGCTGCGAGCCTGTGAGGGTGAGCGAATCGCTGAAAGCCGGCCTCAGTTCGGATTGGGGTCTGCAACTCGACCCCATGAAGTCGGAGTCGCTAGTAATCGCAGATCAGCAACGCTGCGGTGAATACGTTCCCGGGCCTTGTACACACCGCCCGTCACGTCATGAAAGTTGGTAACACCCGAAGCCCATGGCCTAACCCCTTTGTGGGGAGGGAGTGGTCGAAGGTGGGATCGGCGATTGGGACGAAGTCGTAACAAGGTAGCCGTACCGGAAGGTGCGGCTGGATCACCTCCTTTCTAAGGAGCATATATTTTTTTGTGTTGGTGGCTGGTTAGTCACCATTTGTTTTTTCTAATCCGGGTGGAACACGCCACCCCGACACGAATGTGTGCCACACGGTGGGTGTGGCTGGTGTTGGGGTTTGTGGCATCGACTGGATGATACGCACCACCTTGTGTGTTGCAGTCCTGGTTTTTTGTGTTTCTCAAACTGTGTGTGTTGGTGTGCTGTTGGGTGTCTGGAACATGCATGTGTGTGTTTCTGGTGGCCTTGCTGCTACTGCTGCCTTTTTTTGTGCCTCTTTTTTTGTGGGGTGTGGGTGGTTGGTGGTGGTGGGGTGTGTTGTGTGAGAACTGTATAGTGGACGCGATGTAATTTCATTGTGCCTGCATGACTGTGTGTTGTGTGGGTGGGGTGAGAATTAATTTTTTTTTCTTGTTCTTTGTTTTTAGTATTTTTTGTCTTTGGCAATTTTTTGTGTGTGTGTTGTTTGGTTAAGGGCACACGGTGGATGCCTTGGCAGCTTGAGCTGATGAAGGACGTGTAAGGCTGCGTTAAGCCTCGGGGAGTTGCCAATAAAGCGTTGATCCGAGGATGTCCGAATGGGGAAACCTGGCCGTGGTTATGTGCGGTTACCCACTGGTGAATTCATAGCTGGTGTGGGGGTTACGCGGGGAAGTGAAACATCTCAGTACCCGTAGGAGAAGAAAACAATTGTGATTCTGCTAGTAGTGGCGAGCGAACGTGGATGAGGCTAAACCATGTGCATGTGATACCTGGCAGGGGTTGTGTGTGTGGTGTTGTGGGGTTCAACTGTTCCTGGTCTGCCAGCTGGGTGCGCAATGTCAATGCTGTTAGCGGAAGTGGTTTGGGATGACCTGCCGTAGAGGGTGAGAGTCCCGTACGTGAAGGTGGTGTTGGTTGTGTTGTTGGTGTCCCCGAGTAGCAGCGGGCTCGTGGAATCTGCTGTGAATCTGCCGGGACCACCCGGTAAGCCTAAATACTCAAGTTGACCGATAGCGGAATAGTACCGTGAGGGAATGGTGAAAAGTACCCCGGGAGGGGAGTGAAATAGTACCTGAAACCGTGTGCTTACAATCCGTCAGAGCCTCTTTTGTGGGGTGATGGCGTGCCTTTTGAAGAATGAGCCTGCGAGTCAGCGGCATGTCGCGAGGTTAACCCGTGTGGGGTAGTCGTAGCGAAAGCGAATCCTAACGAGGGTGTTTTTAGTGGCATGTTCTGGACCCGAAGCGGGGTGATCTACCCATGGCCAGTGTGAAGCAGCAGTAAGATGCTGTGGAGGCGCGAACCCACTTAGGTTGAAAACTGAGGGGATGAGCTGTGGGTAGGGGTGAAAGGCCAATCAAACTCCGTGATAGCTGGTTCTCCCCGAAATGCATTTAGGTGCAGCGTCGTGTGTTTCTTCCTGGAGGTAGAGCTACTGGTTGGTTGAGCGGGACCACAATCTTAGCAATGTCAGCCAAACTCCGAATGCCAGTGAAGTCAGAATACGGCAGTGAGACTGCGGGGGATAAGCTCCGTTGGTCGAGAGGGAAACAGCCCAGATCGCCGGTTAAGGCCCCTAAGCGTGTACTAAGTGGGAAAGGATGTGGGATCGCGAAGACAGCCAGGAGGTTGGCTTAGAAGCAGCCATCCTTGAAAGAGTGCGTAATAGCTCACTGGTCGAGTGGTTCTGCGCCGACAATGTAGTGGGGCTCAAGTACACCGCCGAAACCGCGGCAATCAACATTTGTTTGTTGGTTGGGTAGGGGAGCGTCGTGCACGACGATGAAGCACCTGGGTAACTTGATGGTGTGGAGTGTGTGCGAGTGAGAATGCAGGCATGAGTAACGAATGATATGTGGAAAACATATCCGCCGGATGACTAAGGGTTCCTGGGTTAAGCTAATCTTCCCAGGGTGAGTCGGGACCTAAGGCGAGGCCGACAGGCGTAGTCGATGGACAACCAGTTGATATTCTGGTACCCGTGTATACGCGCCCAATGGTGAATCGGGGATACTAACCACCCACAAGCATCACAATATGCAACTTGTTGTATCTGTGGTGGGCGTGCGTGGGACCTGATCTGGTAGTAGCCAAGTGATGGGGTGACACAGGTTGGTAGCCAAGCCACTTATTGGATTGTGGTGTAAGCGTGTGGCCCGTGATATAGGTAAATCCGTATCACATATAAGGGTAAGGCGTGATGCGTACCCATTGTTGGGGATGTTGGTGATCCTATACTGTCGAGAAAAGCCTCTAGCGAGTGTGTACATGGCCCGTACCCATAACCGACACAGGTGGTCAGGTAGAGAATACTAAGGCGTTCGGGTGAACTGTGGTTAAGGAACTCGGCAAAATGCCCCCGTAACTTCGGGAGAAGGGGGACCACTGCTGGTGACAGACTGATTGAGCTGGTGGTGGTCGCAGAGAATAGAGGGAAGCGACTGTTTATTAAAAACACAGGTCCGTGCGAAAACGTGGAAGTTGATGTATACGGACTGACGCCTGCCCGGTGCTGGAAGGTTAAGAGGACCTGTTAGCACACCCTTGCGGTGTGCGAAGCGGAGAATTTAAGCCCCAGTAAACGGCGGTGGTAACTATAACCATCCTAAGGTAGCGAAATTCCTTGTCGGGTAAGTTCCGACCTGCACGAATGGCGTAACGACTTCCCTGCTGTCTCAACCACAGGCCCGGTGAAATTGCAGTACGAGTAAAGATGCTCGTTACGCGCGGCAGGACGAAAAGACCCCGGGACCTTCACTATAGCTTGGTATTGGTGTTTGGTTCGGTTTGTGTAGGATAGGTGGGAGACGTTGATGCATCATCGCTAGGTGGTGTGGAGTCGCAAGTTGAAATACCACTCTGATCGGATTGAGCACCTCAACCTTGGCCCATGATCTGGGTTGGGGACAGTGCCTGGTGGGTAGTTTAACTGGGGCGGTTGCCTCCTAAAATGTAACGGAGGCGCCCAAAGGTTCCCTCAGCCTGGTTGGCAATCAGGTGTTGAGTGTAAGTGCACAAGGGAGCTTGACTGTGAGAGTGACAGCTCAAGCAGGTACGAAAGTAGGGACTAGTGATCCGGCACCTACGTGTGGAAGTGGTGTCGCTCAACGGATAAAAGGTACCCCGGGGATAACAGGCTGATCTTCCCCAAGAGTCCATATCGACGGGATGGTTTGGCACCTCGATGTCGGCTCGTCGCATCCTGGGGCTGGAGTAGGTCCCAAGGGTTGGGCTGTTCGCCCATTAAAGCGGCACGCGAGCTGGGTTTAGAACGTCGTGAGACAGTTCGGTCTCTATCCGCCGCGCGCGTTGAAACTTGAAGAAGGCTGTCCCTAGTACGAGAGGACCGGGACGGACGTACCTCTAGTGTGCCAGTTGTTACGCCAGTAGCAGCGCTGGTTGGCTACGTACGGAAGGGATAACCGCTGAAAGCATCTAAGCGGGAAGCCTGTTCTAAGATGAGGTTTCACTCGAGGTACCCCACAGACTATGGGGTTGATAGGCCAGAGTTGGAAGCATCGCAAGATGTGCAGACGACTGGTACTAATTTACCAACAAACAACAAACATCCTGCTAAAAACAAAACAACAACAAAAACACCGCGTCCACTATGCAGTATCTAACACAACACCAACACCAACAAACAACCTATAGTTCCAACAACACGTGTCGGTGGTCATAGCATTGGGGACACGCCCGGTCCCATTCCGAACCCGGAAGCTAAGCCCAATCACGCTGATGGTACTGCACCCGGGAGGGTGTGGGAGAGTAAGTCACCGCCGACACTAAAACTTCAAAAAAGCAAAAAAAGGGCCCCCACCGAACACAACTCGGTGAGGGCCCTTTTTTTCGCATACCCACCCGCACACCCCCCAGCCAAAAATGCAAGCCCAAGAATCAACCACGTAAACGTTGTTGACCCCTCCCAACTTCCACAACCCACGACTTATCCACCCCAGGCACCAACAAACCCACCTAGACCCACAACACCATGGTGACCGGTGACTTGAACCGTCGGAAAGCAAACACGGACCTGACCCCCGTTTGGTAGACACCTAACATCCCAACAATCTGGGACTGAAAGGTAATCTCCACACCATGCCAAGCAAGACCTACACAGAGGAGTTCAAACGCGACGCCGTCGCGCTCTACGAGAACTCCCCGGGCGCCTCGATTCAAACCATCGCCGCAGATCTCGGGATCAACCGCGCTACCCTACATAACTGGCTGAAGAAGTACGGGACGGGAGTCCGGAGCAAAGCCACCACGAAGGCATCCATGTCGATGTCGGTGACCGAAGCCGAACGGATCAGACAGCTGGAACGCCAAGTTAAACGCTTGCAAGAAGAACGTGACATCCTGCGGAAAGCTGCGGAATATTTCGCGGAAGAGACGAACTGGTGATCCGCTTCCGGTTCGTTGATGACGCCCAGAAAAACCATTCGGTCAAGCGGTTATGTGAGGTCCTGGAGCTCAACAGGTCCTCGTATTACAAATGGAAAAACAGCAGTTCAACTCGTAGAAAACGTCTCATGTCCGATGCGATCCTCGGTGCTCGGGTCAAGACGGTCTTCACCGCCGAACGCGGTTGTTATGGTGCGAAACGGATCACGGCTGAACTCAAAGACCAGGATGATCAGACTCCTGTGAACCACAAGCGGATCGCACGGATCATGAAGTCCTTGAAGCTTTTCGGATACACGAAGAAACGCAAGGTCACCACCACCGTCTCGAATCAAAAGACCCCGGTGTTTCCTGACCTGGTGGGCCGGAAATTCACCGCCGACAAGCCTAACCAGCTCTATGTCGGCGACATTACCTATCTGCCGATCGCGGATGGGTCGAATATGTACCTGGCCACGGTCATTGACTGCTATTCCCGCAGGCTGGTGGGGTTTTCTATCGCGGACCACATGCGCACGAGCTTGGTCCAGGATGCGCTGACCATGGCTAAGGGCCAGCGCGGGAGCCTTGCGGGTTCGATTTTCCACTCGGACCACGGCAGTGTTTATACGTCGAACGCGTTCCAGGACACCTGCAAAAAGTTGGGGATCAGGCAGTCGATGGGATCAGTTGGTACCAGTGCAGATAACGCGTTGGCGGAGTCGTTCAACGCGGCCCTGAAGAGAGAAGTCCTTCAAGATTCCAGGACCTTTGCCAACCAGTTGATCTGCCGCCGGGATGTCTTCCGCTGGTGCACCAGGTATAACACCACTCGCCGGCATTCCTGGTGTAAATATCTCACTCCTGCAGTGTTTGAGGAACGCGGCCCTGCTATCCTGAAATCTGCTTCCTGATTAAATCCTCTGTGTCTACTATCCGGGGGTCGGGCCCCACCCCACTACCAAACATCCCCAGCACAAAACTCAACTGGCTCGTCTGAATAAGGATCGATGAACGTCAAGGAACACGCATGCAGATGCATGCGCTTGGTGAAATCGTCGGGAACGTCCGGAAGAAGGATCGGGTACGCTGGGTCGCCGAGAATGGGAACTCCGGCGGTGAACATATGGAGGCGCAATTGGTGCGTCTTGCCGGTCAAAGGTGCAAGCGTATAGCGCGCTAGATCGTAATCGACGCCGTGTGCCTTCTGTAGTCGTTTCTGATCGGATGGGGAAAGAAGTTGCTGATCGACGAGGACTGTTTCGGCGTTTGGTTCGCCATCGATGATGCTGGCCTGCATGACGCCTGCGATCTTTTCCATACGGTGACGCCAGTGGGTGCCTGGTACAAGCGTCGAATCTGATTGTGCTATGGCCTCATAGGTCTTCTTTGCCTTTCGCTCCGCGAAAAGCGTTTGGTAGGCGCCCCGGTACTTGCGTTCCTTGGTGAACACGAGGATGCCTGAGGTGAGCCTGTCGAGGCGATGCGCTGGGGCAAGATCCTCAATCCCGGTCGAGCGGCGCATTTGCACCGTTGCCGTCTGGGTGATGTGCTTGCCCCTGGGCATAGTGGCAAGGAACGGAGGCTTGTTAACTACGAGAATGCGGTCGTTTTCGAATAGGATCGAGCAGCTAAAGGGTACTTCTGGTTCTTCCAGAGGAGTGCGATAAAACCATAAGTCCTGCCCGGCCTCGAGCGGTGTTGTCGGGCCGATAATCCACCCTCTGTGCCCAGAGGTCACTAGCACCTCATCGGCGTTGAATCGCGATCGAGCCGCGGAAATATCATCGCTGGGGTTGCGACGGCGTTGGGTAGAGATCAAATGCCACAGGAAATCCAATGCAGGGATCCCATCAAATTCCTCGGGAACCCGCGCGCGCGAAGGATTGAGCCCATTCTTAATGGGTAAAGGTGGGTGTTCGCGTGCAATCTGTACTACCCTTTTGCTCATGGACATTAATGCTATCTTGAACCCCATCCTCGAATTCTTTAGCACCGGCGTTGGAGCCATGATTGCGGACTTCTTGAAGGTCGTCTATGCCCTGCTGTACCCGGCCAACGCAGAGGCTGCCTCGTTGACTCCGGGCGCATAAGAATACGCACGGGTCTCGTTCTTTCGCTGGGCCGCTCAATCAGGATCGCCGACATGGAGGGCGTCGATCCTGAATGGGCGCCCAAGTGCGTTCTGGCCCCTGCGTGGTTGGGCGCAGGTGGGGGTGAAGGGCTCGGGGAACCTGCGGCCTATGGACGTCGGTAAGCAGCGAAGCAAAGGGCAAAGAAAACCGCAATTGGTATGAACATACCCTAATTGGTCATAACCAGACTGGATGGGTGGAAATATGGCGATACAATGGAAGGTGCTAGTTAGCCGGGGGCTTCTACTCCCGGTCTCCGCCCCCGCTGTTCGGGCATGGCCAACGAAGCGGGTTTCTGCTTCGGGCCGCTGCCTGGTGCACACAAGAAAGGTCGAATAATGACTGTCGAAGACATCGTTGTTGTTGCTGTCGATGGGTCCAGCGCCTCCAAGAATGCAGTGCGTTGGGCGGCTAACACCGCACTCAAGCGAGGTGTTCCGCTTCGTCTCGCCGCAGCCTACACCATGCCACAATTCCTCTACGCCGAAGGAATGGTGCCTCCGCAGGAGCTTTTCGATGAACTCCAGAACGAGACAATGGAGAAGATCGAAGAGGCGCGCACAATCGCCCACGAAATAGCCCCGGATATCAAGATCGGCTACACCATCGCGGAAGGCTCCCCTATCGACATGTTGCTTGAGATGAGCGACAACGTCACCATGCTGGTTATGGGATCGCGAGGACTGGGTGGCCTGTCCGGTATGGTAATGGGTTCGGTCTCCGGTGCAGTGGTCAGCCACGCGCATTGCCCGGTGGTTGTAGTTCGCGAAGATAATCACGTCACCGAGGCCAACAAGTATGGCCCTGTGGTCGTGGGCGTGGACGGATCCGACATCTCTCAAAAGGCGACCGAGTTCGCCTTCGCGGAAGCTGCGGCTCGCGGCGCGAAGGTCGTTGCCGTGCACACGTGGATGGATATGCAGGTCCAAGCGTCCCTAGCGGGACTTGCTGCTGCGCAACAGGAGTGGACCGAAATCGAGCGTGAACAAACTGAACTGCTGCAGCAGCGTCTGGCACCGCTACTCGAGCAGTACCCGGACGTAGAGGTTGAGATGGTTATCACCCGCGATCGTCCCATCCGTGCACTTGTCGACAATTCCAAGGAGGCGCAGCTCCTCGTGGTCGGTTCCCACGGTCGCGGCGGGTTCCGCGGCATGCTGCTAGGATCGACCTCGCGCGCACTATTGCAGTCCGCGCCGTGCCCGATGGTTGTCGTGCGCCCGGGCGCCGATAAATAATGGCTGCCCGCGCAGGGCATTCAATCAGAATCGACGAGTGGAGCGAATGACATGCTATCTATTGGAATAATTGGCTGGATCATCATCGGTGGGCTCGCCGGCTGGATCGCCTCCAAGATTCGCGGCAAAGATGCTCAAATGGGCATTCTGGCGAACGTGGTGGTGGGTATCGTTGGTGGCCTGCTGGGCGGATGGGTTCTGCAGCTTTTCGGCTTTGACGTCGAAGGCGGCGGGTTCTTCTTCAGCTTCTTGACCTGCCTGTTCGGTGCAGTGATCTTCTTGTGGTTGCTGCAGCTGATAAGCGGCAGAAAGAAGTAAGCTTTAACGCGTCGTAAGGGCCGTAGCGATCGGGATCGATGGCTACGGCCCTTCAATGTGTTTCTAACCTGTGGGCGTCGGGAAGCACAAGCGGTTTCGCTGGGCGCTCGGGGACTACGGGCGCCGATCGCGATCACCATCCACGAATGGGGTGGATTTCTTTTGCGCAAACTGGTGGAGATGAAATAGACCAACCGGTTTGTATATAGTGGAGTGTGCAGCTTAGGACAGCGCGCAGCACGCGCGAATGCGGGCGTCATTTGAAGAAAGGATCGGGCACTGTGGCAGAGGACAAGGCGAACAAATCGGCGAAAACCGCGACGAAGAGGCGAAACCGTCCAAGCCCCCGCCAGCGTCTTCTGGAAAGCGCGACCAGGCTGTTCACCACCGAAGGGATTCGTGTCGTGGGCATCGATCGCATTCTACGGGAAGCCGATGTGGCGAAAGCATCCCTGTATTCGCTCTTTGGGAGCAAGGACGCGCTAGTCATTGCCTATCTTGAGGCGCTCGATTCTAAGTGGCGCGAGGACTACGCGGCTCGCACCGCTGGGATGAACGATCCGGCGGATAAGATCCTCGCCTTTTTTGATCAGTGTATTGAGGAAGAACCCAAAAAGGACTTCCGAGGCTCGCATTTTCAAAATGCTGCCAGCGAATACCCACGGCCGGAAACCGATTCCGAGCGGGGAATTGTCGCTGCAGTCTTAGCACACCGCAAATGGTGTTTGGATACGCTGACCGCTTTGCTGGAGGAAAAGAATGGCTACCCAGGAAACACGCAGGCTCAGCAGTTAATGATTTTCCTCGACGGCGGTCTGGCAGGTGGGCGACTCAACCGCTCGATCGAATCGCTGAAAACCGCCCGCCAACTGGCGGTGCAGCTGCTTTCTGCACCGCCTGCCGACTATTCCATCTAGATACTGCTCGATCCCCATCGGCGTTTTCGCTCTATTCGGTAGCGTGTTTACCCTTGTATTGCTCAAGGTCATCGTTCGTCGATTCTAATTGCCCCGTACCCGTATTCTCGTGATGAGCATCCCCCTGCCCTGCGCTTTCCGGCTTTTCGCCGGGCGCTGCTTTCGCTGAGGCGTCGGTTTCGTCGCTGGCAGGGCCCGGGGTGGAATCAGGATCGACGGCTAATCGTTCCTGCTTGCGCTTGTCACGAAGCTGCCGTGAATACTCGCGCTGTGCCTTAGACTTTTTTTTCTGCAAGTCGCGTGCGGCCTGTTTTTCTTCGCGACGTTGCTCATTGAGTTCAAGCAGTTGCTCCCGGGCTGAACTACTAAATGCGCTGGTGAGGCGAAGTATGCGCTTACGCCATGTAGTCTTAAAACGAAGCGATCGTGATTGCTTCATGGCGCTGCGGCGCTCGGCGTGAAAGGCCATGTATTCGTCATCGTAGGGGTACTTCATGCGGATACCAGCAAACACGATCGAGTTCTGCACCAGCGTCCACAGGTTGCCGGCCACCCAATAAAGGATGATCGCCACCGGGATAGGACCGCTGGTGCCCGCCGAATAAATCGCCCACGGTGCCAGGAAGATGCTGACAATGAGGAACCGGTTGATGTGGATCGCCGACGGTGAATCGTGATCGATGGAATAAAAGTTGCGCCACACCGAGATCACCATATTGGTGAACGTGAACAGGCAAGCTGCAAGGACGAGCGGATGGACGAAGTCCTGGACGGCGGCGGCAGTCGTTCCCATGTGGGCGAGTTGCTCGTTGCCAAGCGAAGCATAAGCAGCCAGCGGGATGTCGCCGAAGCGCGAGGCAGTAAACGAGGTGACATCCTGGGAAGAAAGCATCCCGATGGGTTCGTGGGTGGCGGCGTTGAGCCCTTCGGCTGGTCGCGCAATGCGCAACAGCACCTGATAAAGGCCGAGGAAGACGGGGATTTGAATCAGTGCCGGGACACATCCGGCGGCCACGTTATAGCCGTATTCCTCCCGAAGTTCTTTCTTGCGATTGTTATAGTGCGCAAGCGTCTCAGCCGTGGGGTTGGCGTTGTACTCCTCCTCAAATTGCCGCAACTTAGGGCGCATAAGGACACTTAAGCGGCCAGTTTTTGCCTGCATCCAGCTAAAAGGTGCGATAATGCCGCGAACGGTGATAACGAGCCCAAATAGTGAGAGCGTCCATGCCATGGATTCCTCTACGCCGAATGCGTTGTGCAGCAGAAGGTGCCAGACCTTCATCACCGCAGAAACGGGATAAATGAATAACTCGAGCATGGCAGTAAGGCCGCCTTTCGCGCGGGGCTCGTGGATACAACTTGCAACAGTGCGATGACTGGTGATCGTCGTCGATCCTGATTGATCGACCACTCGAATGAAATCGTAGCCAATGGGGTAGGAGACCTCCCAACCCGCAGCAGACACAGGAAAAGGACTGCGTGAGTGAATGAGCATGCCACTAGACATAAAGAAGCGGTGACGGGCCCGAAGATGGGAGTGGCAGCAGCCTAGGCGGCGTCGGCAAGCAAGGGCATACAAGGTGAGCTACGCGCGGTGGGGAAGCACCTGGCAATTGGAATCGATGTGGTGATTAATGGTCTTGTGACTAAGATTTGGGGAGAGCCATAGATGAGGAATACTTAAGAAAATGATTGGTAAGGACACCTACTTTGACTGATAGCGCACCGGACAGCGGCCCGAAGCGCGCCGCGCCTACTGGCGGAACGGCCACGCGTCGGCGGCCGGATTTTCTCCAGGTTCTCGGCGAGCTGCTTTTGACCCTCGGCGTGATCGTGTTCCTGTTTGCCTTCTACGAGTCCTATTGGACCAACATCGAATCCGGGAAGATGCAGGCCCAGGCTGACGAAAAACTCGACGAACAGTGGCAGCAGCGGGTCAACCCTAGGCAGAAGATCACCCCGGAGCTTGGTGATGCGTTCGCACGCATGTATTTTCCCAGCTTCGGTTCGGATTTCCAATTCGCCATCGTAGAGGGGGTAGAAGACGCCAACCTTGAGATCGGACCTGGTCACTACACCAATACGCCGATGCCGGGGGTGCCAGGCAACTTTGCTGTCGCCGGCCACCGCGTGGGAAAGGGGGCGCCGTTTAACGATCTGGGCAACCTGCATACCTGCGACGCGATTGTCGTCGAAACGCAAACCTCGTGGAACGTGTACCGAATCCTGCCGATCGACTCCACGGGCGAGCAGCGGCGCGCGGACGCCTCGTGTCTAAGCCCAGAACAGCAAGAAATGGTGACCACGGGGGCGTATGCGAACGTCGCCGGCAGGTATATCACCACCCCAGGTGACGTATCGACCATCTCCGCTATCCCCGGAACTGACCTGTGGCAAGAGACCGACCAAACGCCGGATCCTACCTGGCAGCAGCTTATTACGCTCACCACCTGCCACCCACAGTTCTCCAACGCGGAGAGAATGATCGTCCACGGCATGCTCACAGAACAGATTCCTAAAGATGGCAGCAATACCCGCCCGGCAGTATTGGAGGAAAGCTAATGTATGGACTTCTTTGGCGGGCAATACCCGGCCCGTGGTATGTCAAGACCATGGTGTTCTTGGCGCTTTTTGTAGCGGTGTTCTTCCTGCTCATGGAGGTTGTTTTTCCCTGGGTATCGGCGCTGATGCCGTACAACGAGGTCGCCGTCTAGCGCGGCTGGTCAATGAGGATCGGCGCCCCTTTTGAACCGTAACGGTTGTCTGGGGAGGGGCGTCGATCGTGCTTGCCGACGTCTCAAGTACGGCGGCCGCAACGGCTAAGAATATGGCCGGATAAGTGCGCCGGCGGGCGTCGGAAAGCGAGTAGTAATCAGGATCTACAGGCCCAAATTGGCAATGACCTGCTTGGCCAGCAACTCGGCCTTCAGCGACTGCTCCTGATTGGAGAATACGACCACGGCCACGGAGTCCTTCTGCACGGCATAGATCGCGCCTTGCTCGTTGCCGATGCGACCCCCGGACCAGCCAGCGGGCTCTTCGGCTGGCTCGGTCGAGTTGATCGGGGCGGCCCAATCGACGACCTTGATCGCGTCCTCGGTCGAAGGCATGTGGCGCACGATCACAGTCGCCTGCGGATCATCGGGATACGACCAGAACACGCATGCCGGGGTGTCAAAGCGCGTGTCAATGCCTTGAGCGGTCATGCGCTGACCATTGGTGTCGGCGACAAAGGTGCTATCCAGATAGGGGCACTCAACGAAACCATTTTTACCCTCAGGAACCTCCGGCATAGCATCAAAAGGCAGGCCGGAATCTCTTACGGGTGCCTCGCCCGTGCCGGTGGCATCGGTTGTAATGGCATCGGTGGCATCGGAGGCGACATCCTCGCTGCCGGAACCACATGCTGTAAGGATCACACCGGCAATGACAGTGGCCACGACCACACGGACACGGCGAAACGGTAAGGTACGACTCATGAATTTCAGCCTAGATCTTCAGACAATTTTGCGAAATCTCAGGCCAATTGTACCTGCGGGATCCCGCGCCTATGAGAATCAACCGGGCGCTGCCGCGTTTCGCACCGCCGTCAACGTCTTTACTGCCGTGCTGCTTCTCACCTGCCTCGGGGGCATCGTCGGGATGGAACGCCGCACGGCGCTGCTGGTGGTCTTACTGCTCGCATCCTTTGCTGCGGCATACAGCAACTGTGTGGTGCTCTCAGCCCCACGATTCCAGCAACTCGCCAGCCTCGCCGTGGTCTTTTTCGTCTGGGTGCTGCTGGTAGTTATGCTGCCAGTCTCCCTCTACCTCGTATTCTCCATGTTCTTCTTGTTCATGCGCGTGCTGCCGGGGGCCTGGGGCATCGTTGGCGTACTGGTGGCCAACGCCGTTGTCATAGGTAGTCAATGGGGGCACTTCACTATGGGATCGGTCATGGGGCCAACCGTCTCTGCGATGGTATGCGTGGGCATCCACCTGACCTTCCTTGCCCTATGGCGGGCCAGCGCAGACCGCGAGAAGGTCATCAATGAGCTCATTGAAACCCGGCAGCAGCTCGCCGAAACCGAGCGTGCGGCAGGCGTGACCGCTGAACGCCAACGTATCGCACACGAAATCCACGACACTTTGGCCCAAGGTCTGTCTAGCATCCAAATGCTGCTGCGAGTGGCCGAATCAGAAGTGGAAAAAACGGGGCTTAGCGAGGAAGAAAAGCAAGGCCCCCTTAATCACATGGAACTTGCCCGCAAGACAGCGGCGGATAACCTCCAAGAAGCCCGAGCGATGATCGCCGCCCTGCAACCCGCGGCGTTGTCGAAGACCTCGCTCGAAGGAGCCTTCCACCGCGTGGCCGAAAACATCGTGGGGCCCGAAGTTACGATCGAGGTCGAAGGCGAAGAACGTCAGCTGCCCATGCGCACCGAAGCGGCACTGCTGCGGATCGGCCAGGGCGCACTCGGCAACGTGTCCAAGCACGCCAACGCGACACGCTGCCATGTCACCTTGACCTATGCGGACGATGAGGTCCGCCTCGATGTCGTCGACAATGGCGATGGCTTCGATCCCAAGGAAATCGACGAACGCCCCGCCGGTCTCGGCCATATCGGGCTCAACGCCATGCGGCAACGCGCCAAAGAGCAGGGGGGAATCCTCGTGGTCGAATCAGCCCCGGGAGAGGGGACCGCCTTGTCGATCTCAATCCCGATCGACGATCAACAAGCCAACGCTGCACCGTCTTACGCGGCTCAAGTGAATACCGCGGAGCAGGGAAAATAGTTGCGGGCGATCCTTATTAGAAACTGCTGGGTCAATGGCGCGGAAGCCAAAGAAGCGGCGACTGGCAGGAGAACCGGGACTGCGTGCGGCGCTGGGGGCGTCGGTAAGCACCAGGCACCGCGCCAGCGGTGACGATGAATGTGCCGGGACTCGATCCTGATCGATTTTATTCAAAGGGGAGGGGTATTTTCCTCCGAAAGGTTAGGAGATTATCAATCTGAGGTATGAATCAGGCTAGACTGGGTGGGGTTGAGAATCGACATGAAAGGCTAAACCGGGGTCCTATGATCAGAGTGTTGCTGGCCGACGACCACGAGATCGTCCGCATGGGCTTGCGCGCAGTCCTTGAATCTGCCGAGGATATCGAAGTCATTGGCGAAGTCGCCACCGCTGAGGCAGCCATCGCAGCGGCCCAAGCAGGGGGAATCGACGTCATCCTCATGGATCTGCGCTTTGGTGCGGGCGTGGAGGGCACGCGACTGGCCACGGGCGCTGATGCCACCGCTGAGATCAAGCGCACCATGGACAAGCCGCCACACGTGCTCGTAGTCACCAACTATGACACTGATGCCGACATTCTTGGCGCAATCGAAGCCGGTGCCTTAGGATACCTGCTCAAAGATGCCCCGCCGGATGAGTTACTCGCCGCCGTGCGCTCGGCAGCGGAAGGGGACTCCACGCTGTCGCCAACCGTTGCCAACCGGCTTATGACTCGCGTACGCACCCCGCGCACCAGCCTAACCCCGCGCGAGCTCGAGGTCCTCAAGCTCGTTGCAGGTGGGTCATCCAACCGAGATATTGGACGTCTGCTGTTGTTGTCTGAGGCTACCGTGAAATCGCACCTTGTCCACATCTACGACAAGCTGGGTGTGCGCTCGCGGACGTCGGCGGTTGCTGCTGCCCGTGAACAAGGGGTCTTATAAAGGGTGCGTCTCGATTAGGATCGACGCCGCCGCACGTGCTTCCATTAACGGACTTGCGTGCGGTGGTTTTACGTGGGGGATGCTTTCCGACGACCAGGGTCTAGCTGGTCGAATCTGATTGGATACCGGATTGGCTTGCACTTGGGTCTGGATTGAGGACAGCTTTGGCGTTGGCGGTCTTAGCTGTTGACTGCGAGGTAGGCGTCGATGATTTCCTGAGAAATCTTGCCACGCCGCGCAACGGCGTAGCCATTGCGGGTGGCCCACTCGCGAACCTGTTTAGGATCATATGCGGCCACCGCGCCACCTTTATGGGTTCGGATGCTCGGTACCTTGCGGGCTGCCTCAACATAGGGACCGATGACTTCGTAGAAGCGGTTGGCGTTTTTCTCCGAGACATCGAGGACGTAGTCGGTGCCGTTGACGGCGAAACGAATAACTCGAACTTCGGCCTCGTCAAGAGGCTTGTTGTCGAGGTCATCAAAGATTTGGGTTACTTCACGTCGTGCCATTATGTACTACCTAATTTTCTATTCTGCAGCCAACAAACTCGTTTTATAGTTATAAATATTGAAAATCGAATCGCTCGTACCATCCTATTGGTTGATTAACTGAAGTTTTCTAATGCCCCAGAAATAAGGGGGGGGCAACTTGGACAATGCTCGCAATTAAGTGGAAGTTGGAAGAAAAGCGAACTATCAATTTCTCAACTTTTAGGCTCTGTTAACGGCGAATTTTGAATTCTTTTTGAAGTATATTCAATTTTTCCCATTTGTGGGGATTAAAAGTTGAAGTTTCCTCTGTCTTTGTGGCGTCCTGGGATTAACGTCACTGAATTATTGCTAAGAAAAAGGAGGTAAATGAATGCCTCGTCCAATTCGAATGAAAAATGACGCCCATTAATGAACATATTAATTAAAGCGCGAAAAAGGGGCTGGGGGAATTGCTGTGCTGATCTGCGGGAAGTTGGCGAGAAAAGGGGAATAAAAGAGGTGGAGCAGTCTTTATGTGGGAGTGTGCGTACAGCATGCCTGGGAAAAGGGGTGGTAGCCTTTCTGGGGGATAAATTCGCCACCGGCGAGCGCGTGGAGACATTATCGGCATTGAGGCCGTGGCCAAGGGGTGCGCATGGAAGTCGGCCTATATTGTCCGTTCGAGGGTTTGCGCGTTATCCGGGGCGGGAGCCTGCGGTAATCGCTCGGGAATATCGGAGTAGTAAGTTTCTATGTGGGTTGGTGGCTTAGAATTCTACGGGAATCGGCTAGCCCTTTAGCCCATGTAATCAGAATCGACGACCAGCCCCGATAATTAAGGCCACATACTGTAGACGTCGGAAAGCGAGCAAAGCCGAGAGTGTGTAAGAAACGATCCGCCCGGCCGGCAAACGGCGCAGGCGGATCGCAATGAGGATCGCTTCTAAGCTTCGATGCGTGAACGCGGTGGTCAAACCCTAGTTCTCAATTTTTTCCTGGATTTGCTGGCCAAGCGCATCCAAGTCCTTAGCGATGCTACGGTGCGCCCGCACGCGCTGCTCAGGGCCCATGAACTCGGCATTGTTGACGGCCTCAGAAAGCTCGTCGAGGCGCTCCTGGCAATCGGTGATAAAACCCTTCGGCAACGACGACACGCTCACCGACTTTCGCATGCCGGCGATCCGGGCCTGCAAGGGGGCACCATAACCGGAAAAGGAAGCAAGTTCGTCGCTGCTGACCCCGAGCTTGGCCGCGCGCTGTGCGTTGAGCTGTTCACGAACCGTCGTCACGCCGCGATAGATCAGTGGCACCACCACCGGTGCCAAGGCACGAGTAGCGGCGGCATAGCGCAGCACTCGATCCTTATTGAACTTGCCGGCCTGGCGCCGTGCCAACTCCGTCTTCGCCAAAGCCAGCTCGTGCTTGCGCTGAATCTTTTGCGCCTTCTTCTCCTCCTTCAAGAGGCGGGATTCCTGGCGAGCCAGCAATTGATCCTTCTTTAGCTCCAGCTTTGCAGCCGACTTCACCTCCTGCCTCGCACGAGCCTTGGCGGCCTTGATCTCGGCCTTTCGCTGAGTACGAGCCTTGCGGATGGACTTCCAGATACCCATTGTTTGTTTTCAACCTCTTCAATCGACGATCTGCTAGATTCCACACTACCTGGGAAACTGAAATAGGCTTTATTACTTGTGGAAACTGATCAACTTCTTTCGCCGTCCGACCTTGTTGGCTGCCGGTATCGGCAGGTTCAAAAACGTCGGTATCCCGGGCTGGAATTGACCGCGGCTGCCATCAACCGACGCCGGCGCCTTGAATCCGCCCGCGAATTGGTTGCGTCACTGTTTCCCTCCCACCCGCAGCTTGGCGACAATCGCCACTTCTTCCGCATCGACCTCTTAGCAGTCGACGAAACTGACCCCGATGACATCGATCGAGCTTGGCTTGAAACGCTGGAGGCACTCGCGGCGGGTGCGCACTTCATCCACAATGCTGTGCTCCAGGGCCGCAGTGCAATCATGATCGACGCCGGTTCTGGCACGCTTTCCGACGACCACGGTGGGCGAACGCAATTAGGATCGACGACTGCGGGCTTGGAGGCGTCGGAAAGCAATCTCAGCGATGTCCGCTGGGTGAACTGGTACGTTCGCGTGGATGCGCTGGTACGGCGCAAGAATGGAACCTACTATCCGGTGCTGGTGACCAACCACCGTGTAGCGCGGCCCGATTCGACGCGCCGGGTCAAGGTCGTGGGCACCTCTCGGCTCGGGCTCGGCAATTCCGGCTGGGCCAACTTCAGGCTCAAGAGCCACGCCATCGATTCCTATTCGCTCGCATTGGCGGCGCGCAGCCTCGACAGCCTAGGCCTTGGCTGTCAGCGTGGTGGGCTCATCGGTCAGGATCGACAACTGACCTTCCTGCTTGATACCGACATGCTCCAGCAAGGTCTCGATCGAGCGCTTGCAGTACCGACGCAACACGAAGCCCGGCGCATTAAAGAATGCGCCGGCTGCCGATTCTGGCAGGTGTGCGAGCCTGAGCTGGTCGAACGTGATGACATCTCCCTATATCTACCCGGCGATCGCGCAGCTGCCTTTCGTGCCAAGGGGATCGACACCGTCGAGGGGCTCGTCGAAGCTGACCTCGGAGAGGCCTCGCGGCTGGCTGACGCCTGGCGGAAGGGGATACTTTTCCTTAAAAAGTCACCGTCGATCGTGATTCCCCGTTTCGACGTCGAGATCGACCTCGACGTCGAAGCCTACCTTGACCAGGGCGCCTACCTGTGGGGAACATTCGACGGGGAGACCTACCGGCCGTTTGTGACCTTCGACGGTATCGACCAAGAAGGGGTGTCCGGTGAAGGAGAAAACTTCGCCCGAATGTGGAAATGGTTGAGCGAGAGTCGTCAGCAAGCCGCCGCCGAGGGGAAGAGTTTCGGAGTGTACTGCTATTCCGCCCACGGTGAAAACCATTGGCTCCGCTCCAGCGCACAACGCTTCTACCGTCGCATCGAAGGTGCTCCAAGTCCCGAAGAGATTCAGGAGTTCATCAATTCGGGGCACTGGGTGGATGTTTTCGCCCTTGTCAAAAAGAACGTGATTGGCACGGCCGGCCTCGGCCTCAAACAGGTCGGACCCGCCGCTGGGTTTCATTGGATGTCGGAAGAGATCGACGGTGAGGAATCGATCACTTTGTACCGGGAGGCAATCGGACTAGACACAACCGCCGATGTTGCCACCGCCCGCCGGCTGCTACTGGGCTACAACGCCGACGACTGCAAGGCCACCAGGGCCGTGCGCGAGTGGCTCGACCAGCAAGCCCCCGGTGCACCTTTGCTCAAGACTGATCGCGACGGCTAGTCAATCAGGATCGAGGACTGCGGTGCCGGGCACCGTGGTCTGGTCGGCGAACAGGCTGGCGGCGTCGGCAAGCACAATCCAACGCGAAAAGAAGCCGTAAGAGGCGGCGATTCTAATTGACGACAATCTTGCCCTTCGCCCCGCGCTCGGCATCGATGAACTGATGATTGACCATAGTGTATGTGCCGGCTTCGGGGAAGGACGCCTCCACAAACCCGCCCTGGGCAGCCAACAGATCGAGCGCTTGCGCACCGCCGCCATCCTGGGCGTCTTTAAGGAGGTAGGCGCCTTCTTTGTATGTGGTGTGGAATTGCGTGCCGACGATATGGAAACTCTCCGACAGGTTCGGACCGGCATTGACCAACCAGAAACGGGCGGTATCACCGGCCTTCATCTCGATCGGGGCGGCAACGTACTGATTTTCGATCCCATTGAAGACCGTCGCTGATGGGGTTCCGGCGGCGAGGCGATTAGCATCGACAGGCATTTCCTTCGTCGATTCCAATCCATAAACCTCGGATTGGACGAGGAGATACTCATGATCGACGTCGGCAAGCGCAGGGGGATCGATAATCACCGCACCAAACATGCCGGAAGCGATGTGCATGCTCACCGGCGCCGTACCACAGTGATACAACCAAGCGCCGGCGTGTTCGGCTCGGAAAACGTAGCGCAGCGACTCGCCAGGATTGATCGATCGCATGACTGCATCCGGAGAAACCATTCCCGCGTGGAAATCAATGGAGTGCGCGATGGTGCCGTTATTGACGAGCGTCACCTCAAAATTGTCGCCAATTTTGCCCCGCAATGCAGGCCCTTGGACGCCACCGTTAAAGGTCCAGCGGCCACGGATGGTTCCTGCCGCATTGGGATCGGAGGCGTTCGCAATCGGCAAATCCAGCTCGGAGATGTCGATCGTGATTGCGTGAGTGGTTGACTCCTCGGCCGGGGCGAGGACCGGATCGACGAACAGATCGCGATTGAGATCGCTAGGGTCGGCGAGCGCCATTGAATCGGAATCGCTAGCTTGCATGCTTGAGTGGGACGAATGGGCGTTTTCGCTTGCCGACGAATCCTGTGTGGCGCCCTCGGCTTGTACATGCATGACCATCCCCTGAATCTTGTGACCAGCGATGGAACACCAACCTTCCACATCAGAGGTGATGATTCCTGCCTCGACGATCGCAGTTTCGCCCGGTTGGATTCGACCGCTGCTGACCCCGTTCGCGAGTACTAGATCGTGGGCCTGATCGTCAGAGTTTGTCAGAGTGATCCGGAGCTGATTGCCCACCGGGACCGACACCGCATCAGGGCTAAAACGCATGTCTTTCATCTCAATCGAGACTTCAGTGGTCTCCCCAGTGGCTGTCGATTCTGATTGAGCGCTCGAAGCAAGTTGGGTATTGCCTGCGGTGCCCGTTGCTCCCAGCCCGCCGGTGGAGGCGAGCAGGAGGGATAAAACGGCTACCGACGCAGTGAGCTGACCCCATGATGGGGACGGCGCTAGGGCGATGGGCTCTCGGTTGCCGCGGATGACTGCCACCTGTGCCTTGGCCGACATAGGGATAAGGAAGAAGATGACAGCTATTGCGCCCATAGATAACACTGAGGTGCCAACCCGTAGCCACGAATTGTCAGTGTAGAGCCAGATCGCGAGACCAAGGTTGACCAAACCGAAGCGGAACAAGCCAGCCTTGTTCATAATGGCCATCCCCGTGCGGGTCGCCGCGGGGCCACCGCCGATCGTCGAAGGCAAAAGGTAGCTCATCATTCCGGCCAAAAGTTGGGCGGCAAAACCGATCAGGAGTGCCATCGTCGGCAAGCGAACGGCATCAAAATCGGCGACGGTGAACACTCGTGCGGTGAGGACGGCCAACGAGCCAAAAAGCCAGACCAGACTTGCGGCAACGCTGGCTGAGGCGAACGTGATCCGATCGCGCGGGTCGGCTGCCACTAAGCGCAGCGAATGAATCCAGGATCCGCTAGTCATCAACAAACCCGCCAGATAAAAGACGAGGCCGGCGCCGACAATCACGTTCGACGCTAGGAGACCACCGGCCACGGAAGCAACGACGCCGATGCCCATGAGTGAAATCGTCGATCCTATTCGAACGTTGCCGGACTGAGTGCGGAACACCGCTGCGAACAACACGACCAGCGAACCGATCGTCGCAAAGCCAACGAAGCCCAAGATGTTGACTGCAAGGTGCGCGACGCGCAAACGAGTCTCCCAATCAGAATCGATGGGTGCCGAAGCAATTGCACCGAACAGAGCTCCGAATGGAAGACACGCTGCCGAGGCAATGTAGGCGGCTACGCTGGGTGCGAACCGCTGGCCTTTGGAATGAGCGCGGAATTGCCTACCGAGGTAAAAAGCATGAAAGGCCAAGGAGCCGCCAACCACCGCCGCACCGAAGGTAGTGACTATCCAGTGTGAGCTCCACCAGCTTCCCAATACCTGACCGGCGATCGTGATGACGATGCCAGCATTGAGGATCCAGAATCGACGAAGCTGCCACACGCGATCAGAATCGGGAAGCTTATTGTGAAGGAACTTCTCCGTGAAGTGTTGTGACCACAGCATGATAGCGTTCGTCACGACGCCGAGCGTGAACATGTGGATGAGGATCCAGCGATAATCCGGCACGAGGAAATGCACGAAGCTGAACGCGATGAGGATTCCGATCCACACCCTGACAGGCTTCCCCGCCTTTCGATGCCACGACATCCGGGCTCTCGAGCTTCGCCCGTGGCCCAGGGGAAATTCCTTCGTCGATCCTGATTGGCTAGGTTCACCTAAAGGCGGAGGGGTAGTCATACTTTCTTACGGTAACGGATGGATGTCCGAATCCACAATCACTCTTTTGGTTTTCTGGCTTTCGTGCACCTCCAAAAATTGTCTCATTAAGGCAGCAGGTGTGCTGGCGGGAGCCATGCTTGCCGACGTTTGATCCCTGGAAACCTCATTACGATCGACGGCTTTGGGCATCGATCGCCTTTTCCTGCCACCGCTACGGGGTGGCAGGCGGTGAGTGAGGGAGCCGATGGGCGTCGGAAAGCATAGGGCAACCTGGTCGATCGCCATTGGACGAGGTGAATTAGCTTCGTGATGCGCGGGAGCGAAGAAACAGGGCCAGCCCGATCAGAAGGATCGTCCAAGCCACATCCCACCAGACAAACCCATGCCATCCGACGTGGGTGAATACCAAGCCGGACAGCCAACCGACCACGGAAGAACCCACGTAGTAGCAAAACAGGTACATGCTCGATCCCTCTGCCCGATTATCGGCGGCGAGCATGCCCACCCAGCTAGATGCAAGCGAATGGAGAAGGAAAAAACCGGCCGTGAAGACGAATAAGCCAATAAGGGTCAGCGGCAAGCTATGCCACAGCAATAGCAATGCGCCGATCGTCATTGATAACGCTGCGGCGACAATCAGATTCCCTCGGCCGACGCGCGTGGTCCAGCGGCCAGCCCGCGCGGCCGACCAGGTGCCGGCGAAATACATGAGAAACAAGACCCCAACCAGGGCCGACGACAAGCCAAAATCATGGATGAGCCGGAAACCCATGTAGTTGTACAGCGAAACGAAGGCGCCCAGAGCCACGAAGCCGGTGACAAAGCAGGCGGCAAGAGACGGATTGCGCCAATGAGTGGTCATCGCGCGAAACTCGCGCTTGGGACTGATAGGGCGTGGTCGGAAGCGACGCTGTTTCGGGAGGATCAACGCCATGACGATCGCGAAGACCAAAGCGGGGACAGCAGATAACATCAACGCGATGCGCCAGTCGAAGAACTCGAGTCCGACGGCGGGGATGAGGCGACCGGTAATTCCTCCCACGCTATTGCCCGCGATGTAGATTCCCATTGCGGCCGTGAGATCACGAGCGTCGATTTCCTCTGAAAGGTAGGTCATCGCAACGGCGGGCACCCCAGCCAAGAATCCACCTTGGAGCGCGCGCATGGCGATAAGAATCCCGATCGACGGCGAGAAGGGAATCGCGAGTCCGCATAGGGTGGCTAGGAGGGCGGAGATAATGAGGACTCGGCCGCGCCCGAATTTTTCGGACAGGATTGAGGCTGGCACGATTGCGATCGCGAGTGCTCCTGTGGCCGCCGAAATGGTGAGGGCGGCGGTGGCTGCATCGATGTGGAAGTCGGCGACGAGCGTCGGCAAGATCGCCTGCGTGTTATACAGTGCATTGAAAGTGGCGAGACCCGCGATCAGGGTCGCAATAACGGCCCTTTTATACGCGGGCTCACCTTTGCGCAGACCGGAAGGTAATTCGTGTGATCCGGAGGGCCGGGAAGCGGTATCAGACATAGTTCGGTCGTGATCGGTGGCAGTGGGGCCTGCCACGTTATCGGGGTGTAAGAGCGAGTAGTGCTTGCTGACGGACATGGGTGATCGTGATCGACGACCGCAAGTGATGCGACGGTAGGCGTCGGAAAGCAAAAACCTGGCGAACCAGAAGGCATAATGCCGACAGTGCGCCAGGTCTAATGAGGATCGCTTGAGATGCTCAAGCTAAAAGGGGTGCTTACTTGGTAGCGGCCTCGTAACGGGCTGCGACGTCCTCCCAGTTGAAGACGTTCCAGACTGCCTTGACGTAGTCAGCCTTGACGTTCTTGTACTGAAGGTAGAAAGCGTGCTCCCACATGTCGAGAAGCAGCAGCGGCTCGAGGTCGATGGAGAGGTTGCCCTGCTGGTCGGTCATCTGCTCGATGACGAGGCGCTCACCGATCTTGTCGTAACCAAGAACAGCCCAACCGGAACCCTGCAGGCCGAGGGCAGCAGCGGAGAAGTGCTCCTTGAAGGCCTCGAAAGAACCGAAGTCGCGGTTGATGGCCTCAGCCAAAGCGCCGGTCGGCTCGCCGCCGCCGTTAGGGGAGAGATTCTTCCAGAAAATGGAGTGGTTGGTGTGGCCACCGAGGTTGAATGCCAGATCCTTGGACAAGGCGGTCACTGCGACGCCGACGTAGCCGTTCTTGCGTGCATCCTCAAGCTTCTCCAGAGCGGCGTTGGCACCGTTGACGTAGTTCTGGTGATGCTTGGAGTGGTGCAGCTCCATAATCTCAGCCGAGATGTGCGGCTCGAGGGCATCGTAAGCGTAGTCGAGCTCAGGAAGAACGTACTTAGCCATATTGTGTCCTTTCGTAGGAAATTCATTGCGCCGGAAAAATCGATCTAACGCACTGGCACCCATGATAGGGGAAAAACGAAAAGTAGCAAGGGCTAACCTTCGTTTTCTTTATAAATTTCGCTAATGGAGTACGCGGGATTTTATAGGCAAGTTGTTTTGTTCGGGGGTGTGTAGGCATCGATTGTGGTCGGCGGGGATATGATTACCAGTGGGTTTATGTGATAAATCAACAAAATGGTTTGGTGTGATCGCGTTCTGGGAGCTCAGGCCCTCGGCGATTACGATCGACCACGAAAGAGGGTACGTCTGTCCACGTCGATCGCGGTTGGCTGCAGAATGCAGTGGCGGCTAGTACTGGCAGATTTCGTCGAACCTGATTCCACGACGACACCCGTGCTAGGGCGCGCGAATCTAATTGATATCTAATTGAATGGAGCAAACAATGGGCTGGATTTTCCAAAATCCCACACTCGTCGATCCTGATCAAGCACTGCCTGGCAGAGACGAGCCGGTGTTGAGCAACCCCCGCCCCCACACGGTTTTGGAAACACCAATTACAGGCCCTTGGAAGCCGGGGCAGGCCAGTGTCTACATAGGGATCGGATGCTTCTGGGGCGCGGAGAAGATGTTTTGGGAGACTCCGGGGGTGGAGTCGACATCGGTGGGCTACGCCGGGGGTGTGACCCCAAACCCGACCTACGATGAGGTCTGCACTGGACTTACCAATCACACGGAGGTCGTCGAAGTGGTCTTCGATCCTAATCAAATTAGCTTCGACGAGATTGTGGTGAAGGCATTGGAGGCTCACGACCCGACCCAGGGCTTCCGTCAGGGCAACGACGTTGGCACCCAATACCGATCGGCGTTTTACACCCACACCGAAGAGGAGGCCGATCGCGTTCGGGAGCTCATCGCGTTCTATCAGCCCAAGCTTCACGCCGTTGGATTGGGATCGATCACCACCGAGGTGCGCACCCTCGCGACTACTCCCGCCGGCATCTACTACCGGGCCGAGGACTATCACCAGCAGTATCTGCACAAAAATCCTGGTGGCTATTGCCCGCACCACTCCACCGGCGTGGCGTGCGGGATCCCCTCCGCCTAGCCTTCGTCGATTTTTGCTTACCGACGCTTACAGGCTTCTCGTCCCCCATCGTCGCCTTTTTAGAAAAGCCAAACAGGCTACAGGCTTTGTTGTGTCTGCGCAACCGCCTGCTGGTGGTAAGGCCCAGAACTGTGGATAAGTCGCGAAGTCGCGAAGTTGTCCACAGATTTCGGGCCTTTTTTTGATGCCGGGATGACAAAGGTTTGCATCCTTCCTACTCTGCGGTGGCAACACACGTTTTAGCAGGGCACCCGCAAGGTTGGCCGGGGTATGGAGGCACCGTGCGGTGCAGGAAGGGTCAAGTGCCATGACGAGTATGACCGATGTCGGCCCCACGGTGGTCGACGATTCCGAGTTGAGCTTCCGGATTACCGTCGACGAAGAGGCAACGGCGGTGTTTCGCAGGCACCGCAATCAGGAGCTTTTCACCGTGTTGATGCCCTCGTTGGAAAAGGATCTCGACGCCGGGGTTGACTTCGAGGAAATCGTCGACAAGTGGACCTCGTCGATGAGCGTGAATAAATCGAGCGTCAGGGACTTGCTCAGAGGGCTGTCTGTGATGACGAAGATGCCCATCAGCGTAAGCCTTGCCGTTGAGTACGGCCATATCGACGAGTCTCGGCTCTACGCCATCGGGCGGCTATTTGGCCACCTCGATTCCGAACAGCTACCGCACGGCGATCGCTACCTTGCGCAACTGCTACGTCCGGGCGTCGGCAAGCAAGAACTGGTCAAAGCCGAAGCGCTGGGCAACAGCCTCGAGAAATTCCTACGCGAGAAAAACTGGGAAACTGTCATCAAACGTGCATCCACCCCCCGCGCAGCCATGCGCATCGACGAAGACAACAACTTCCGCATCACCTTAACTGTGTCTCGGCCCGAGGGCGCCCAGTTGCAAGAAAAGATTAGAAAAACCGCCAAGGCCAGACGCTGGAGTCTAGGACAAGCGGTCTATGCCATCCTCAACGGCGACATCGAACGCCCCAACGCCATTTTGCACCTCTACCAGCACCCCGGCGGACAAATCTACCTCCGCGACTATGGATGGCTGAGCAAGGAAGAACTCAACCGCATCAACATCACCAGCACTGACCTGCTGGAAGATACGATTAACACCGACAAATATGCGGTCCCTGCGGCACTGCGTGCTCTCGTCATCGGACGCGACGGCGGCTGCCGCGCCCCAGGCTGTGGCGCTGCCGCCAGCAAGTGCGACGTTGACCACGTCATCCCCTACGACCAAGGCGGCACCACCACCCTCGACAACCTGCACCTTTTGTGTCGGCACTGCCACAACAACAAAACAAAAGGCTACATCCGCGTCACCATGAAACCCAACGGCACCGACTACTGGACCCTCCAAGACGGTACCGAGGTCACCACCATTCCTTACGGCCCTTGGGCAGAACAGATCGTCGCCAACCGAACGGTGACCGTGCCCGAGGACGTCGATCTTACCCACTGCTGTGGCGAAGGAGGCTGTGAGAATGGCTGTGGAAATGGGCTGTGAGCATTGCTGTGAACAAAGCTTCTGGCTGGCGGGCTAGGGGATAGTTCTTCGGAAAGGTTTTAGGGGTGGCCTTAAGGCAAGCCATAGGACAAGTCGTCAAGGGTTCAAAGTTGGGAATCGAAGGTCACTGGTCCCACCACCGTAAGTTCGCAGGTCCAATGCGGGGAAGACAAGGATACGGGGCAATAACAGACGGCTGGTTCCCACTGTGGGACGTGCCATGGAGAAGATCTGCTGGCTTGAATCGCCGATGATGCTTGCCGACGTTCATCTCGCCGCATTCTGAATTGTTCTTTTGCAAGCAGCAGGCAGGGGATCAACAACTGCGTCGACGCCTCGTGGAAAGCCTTCATCCTTGGGGATGATGAGCGCCGATCGACACTTTTCTAAGCTGGAGTGATGGACACACCCCAGCAGCTCAAGCATGCCCACCGTGGACAGCAACCATCACGCGGTGTGCATTGGTTGCGTGGACTCCGATGGCCGGAGGAAATCGTCGGTTCTCGGTGGAGAGTAGCGGCGATCGTGTTCTTCGAGATTGCTTGTGTAAATTCTTTGTTGCCAAGGATGTTCGACGAAGGGGTTTACCAAGGCTGGTTCGGCGTCATAGCGAGTTGCGTAATTACGATCGCGCTGATCGTGCATCCTCGTTTTCGAGAATCGTCAATGTTCATCGTCGCTTTGGTGATGTACATGTGCCTGGCAGTGACAATAGCCAGGACATCGATTGAAGTCGTAATTCCCACAGCCTATTCAACGTACTTAGCTAGTGCATGGTCGCGACCACCTTGGCGTCGAGTTTGGTTGGCTTTACTGCTGCTTGGCGTGGCGCTTGTATGTGTATTGGCAGTTTGGGACGCTCGTCGAGTGGGGCTAACAGTCACCGTTGGAACCGCCGAAGCTTCACCGTGGATAACGGTTATGGCTTTTATCGGGAGCTCCTGGCTGGGGGTGGGGTTCTTTTGGCTGTTGGGGATTCAAAAGCGAAGAAGGGTCGAAGATCTTGAGCTGCTCCGAGAGCGGGCCGAGATGGCGGGAATCGTCGAACGTACTCGAATCGCCCGCGAGATGCACGACATCATTGCCCATAACCTCAGCGGTATCATCGCTCTCGCCGATGGAGCTCGATACGCCGCAGCGCAAAACCACACGATAGCTACTGATGCGCTTCAAACTATTTCTGACCAAGGGCGAAGCTCATTGAAACAGATGAGGGGGCTTCTAAGCGTCCTTCGAGAAGATAATGGGCGTTCTCTCAACGCAGCGCCTGGTGTCAAAGAGATGACACAACTGCTCGCCGAAGCCCGTAGGGCGGGGTTGGAAGTAAAGATCGACGGTCTGGAAGACATCCCAGAACAAGCTCCTGAGCTGGTTCAATTTACCACGTATCGTGTATTGCAGGAGCTGTTGACAAACATGCTTAGATACGCCTCGGGGCCGGGAATGATTAGGATCGATGCCCTACATGGGTCGATCCGAATCCACGCCGAGAATCCCAGTGAGCCGGGAAATAGGAAGAAATCCGTCGGATTTGGTCTTAGAGGCATTCGAGAACGCGCTCAAGCCCATGGTGGCAAGATGCACCAGCGAATCGAAGACGGTGTATTCATCGTGGAGGTAGAGATTCCCCTATGAACAGTTTTCGAACTTCACCTAGTCAAGGCGACGTTATCCGAGTCGGGCTCGCCGATGACCAGCCATTAGTCCGCGCGGGATTCGGGATGCTTATTAGCTCCCAATCGGACATGGAAGTCGTATGGGAAGCAAGCGATGGTGATGAAGTCGTTCCCGCGCAACAGGACGCACGAGTGCGAAATGCAACCGCAACAGTCGTGCTCATGGACGTGCAAATGGCCCGCTTGGACGGCATAGCAGCAACCAAGCAGCTCATCGAAGCTGATTCCCAAGTCAAGGTCATCATGCTTACCACGTTCGATGATTCGGAGTTCATTCGTGGGGCTTTGGAGGCTGGGGCAAGCGGGTTCCTGCTAAAAGATGCCACCCCCGAGGAACTGCTGCATGCGGTGCGAACGGTCTACAACGGCGACGCCGTGCTCGCCCCGAAGGTAACCGCGCAGGTGCTTGCGATGTGGCAACCGAAGGCGTCGTTAAGCAAAAACGACGAGGTAGGACTCACACCACGCGAACAAGATATTCTGCGCCTCATCGCACAAGGCTATAACAACGAGGAGATCGCGGCCGCGGAATTCGTATCGATGGCTACGGTAAAGACCCACGTGCGCCACATACTTATGAAAACCGGATCGCGCGATCGTGTTCAGGCTGTGCTGTTCGCTTTTCGAACCGGGCTGGTAGGCGTCGAGGAATTGCTCGGGCATCAATAGTGATCGATGACTATCGTCGATCGTGATTGTCAGCCCCTGGTATGAGAGAAAACTTCAACCCGCAGGGCGATGCTTTCCTAGCGAGAAGCAGCGACGATGGGATGCATGCTTGAAGTACATAACCTCACCAAGACCTACCGCGGTCAAACGGCAGTAAACAATCTGTGCTTTTCCGTCCCTGATGGGCAAGTAACTGGCTTCCTCGGGCCCAATGGGGCTGGAAAATCGACGACGATGCGCATGGTGGTCGGTCTGGAACGCCCAACCGAGGGAAGCGCCACATTCGACGGCATGCCATTTCGATCGCTGAAAAACCCGGGGAGGGTGGTCGGTACGCTGTTGGACGCCACGTGGTTTCACCCGGGACGCACCGCCTATTCGCATCTAGCCATTCAGGCCACGCTGATGGGGCTTCCTGCAAACAGGATCGACGAGTGCTTAGAAGCAGTCGGACTTGCAGGGGTCGCTGGGAAGCGCGTCGGCGGGTTTTCGCTCGGCATGAAACAGAGATTAGGCGTGGCCTGCGCGTTGCTGGGAAACCCGAAACACGTGTTGCTAGACGAACCGGTCAATGGCCTCGACCCGGAGGGAGTGCACTGGATGCGCGAGCGGATTCGTTCGCTTGCCGACGACGGTTGCGCGGTTCTCATATCGTCCCACTTGCTTTCTGAGATGGAGCTCATGGCCGATCGTCTCGTCGTGGTGGGAAAGGGAACCCTGATAGCCGAAGGAACGGTAGCCGACTTCGTCGGCGGCTCAGCCTCGGTCCTACTTGAGGTCATGCCTGTCGATTCTGATCGCGCCAGGCTACTACTAGCCGAAAAAGGGCTTGATGTCACCGATGGCGACCGCGCCGGGCAGCTGGTGGTTGGGGGTGCGACACCGCAGGACGTCGGCAGGCTTGCCTTCGAACACCGACTGCTTGTCATTGGACTGAAGGCGCGCACCCTCAGCCTTGAGGACGCGTTTTTGAGCACGACGGCCAACTCCGTGGTTTACAAAGCAAGCTAGCCCCTCGGATCGGCACCAACTCCAAAGGACTTTTCCATGAATATCTTTTCCTCCGAAATTCGAAAGCTCGTATCCATCCGCGCGACGTGGGTGTATGCCGCGATCATCGCGATCGGGATGGCAGCAGGTGCCATCCTCAGTGCCTATGTGCAAGGTATGGATACGCCGTTCGATGCTTCTGCCGTCACCGTTGCTGGAGATCTTGCGATGCTGGTAATTATCTTCGCCGTCGCGAATACGATCGGCGCGGATATGACACGCGGCACGCAGGCGTGGAGCTTCCTTCACACCAACCGCCGCGCTGGTGTGGTCGCCGCCTCGAGTTTTATCAGTTCGGCGTTTTTTCTCCTTGCCGGGGTGGTGGGCATGCTTGCTGCCTGGCTGGGGGTAACCGCGCTCGGTGGGCATGTTGATCTTTCTTCGTGGACGCCGATCTATATAGCTCTCGCCCGTTGGGGAGTATTTGCGCCTTTGGCTGCGTTGCTGGCCTACGTCTTGCGCAGTGGGACCTTTTCCGCAATGGTTTTGTTGGCCGATGTGTTTGTGTTCGAAATCATGCTGGGGCTCGCGAGCGCCGATTGGGTTCGACGCCTCACAGAACTGTTGCCGATGGGCAATGCCAGTGTCTTGGGATCTGGCTCGTTCCCCGGCATCGATCACGATCGAGGCACCGCTGCGCTCATCCTCGCAATCACGATCGGGATTACGTTTGCTGGTGCGGCTATTATCGTCGATCGCCGAAGCGTAAAGTAGCTTCCCGACGTCCACAGGCCGGCGTGATCGTTGTTGACCGTAGCCGTCGATGCCAATTGCTAGCGCTGCCAACGCAAGGCATCGAGGGATGTAATGGAGTCCGGTGTGTCGTGGTGGCGGTCGAGGTAGATCGCCGCCATGCCGACCTCGCGCGCACCAGAGACATCGTTGGTGGGATTGTCGCCGATGAGGACGCACTCGTCGATTCTGATTCCAATCGCTTGGCTGGCAAGGAGATAGGACTGTGGCTGTGGCTTAGCTACGCCTAGCTCAGCGGCGGCGATCATGACAATTCCGTCGAGGTTGAGGCCACAGCGAACGAGCTTATCTGTTTGAAGCTCAGCGGCGCCGTTGGTAAAGACCGCGACTGTACCTGAGGCGCGGCGCGCGAACTCCACGGCACGGGACAGGGCGGGGAGTGCATCGTCGTAGCGCTCCCAGGCGTCGGCGTAATGGCGCCGATAGACGTCGAAAAGTGCCATCGCCTCATCGTCGGAAAGCGAAGGCTTGCGAAGGTACTCGCGTACGCGCGCGCGACGCTGCCCCGCGTGATCAACCTCGCCGCGTTCGAAGGCCGCGAACCACTTTGCTTCGATATCCATCCACAGTTGCGGATCAGGATCGACGCCTTGTTCCGCAGAAAACCGCTGCGCGCCTACCCATGCCGCGGTCTCGTGATCGATGAGGGTGCCGTCGAGATCGAACAAGATACCCCGAAATTCGTGCAGACGGTCAAGCGTTGCGACGGTGCTAAGAGGGATCGAAGCGGTCATGGTGTCAACTCCTTCATCCGGGTGAGGCGAGCAAGATTCTGACCAGAGCCATCATAATCGCAGCAGAAAGAGTCGCCTCAAGAGGCGGATGCTACACCTCGGGCAACGGATCGGAGGCATGGGGATAGGAACTTTGCGCGCCGGGGCCTGTCGCGGCAAACGCCCCTACGCGGGCTGCGAAGGCGGCGGCGTCGGCAAGCGAATCGCCAGCAGCAAGCCGAGCGACGAGCGCCCCAGTGAAAGCATCACCAGCACCAGTGGTATCGACTGGAGTAATTGAGGGCGTCGGGATGGGGGTCAGTCCCGTGGAATCAGATACCAATGCCCCCGCGGCTCCGAGAGTAAGTACCACGCTGCTAAAACCAGCCTCGCGAAGCTGATTGATGAGGACCGCTGGGGCATCATTGGGGTGGGGAACGCCGAGCTGGTCCAGAATGAGGCCGGCCTCGTGCTCGTTCGCGATCAGGGGGTCGGCGACGAGGAGTCGATCACGATCGACGTCGATTACCGGCGCCAGGTTGATTACCACGCGTCCACTCGCAAGAGCCACGGCGCTGGCGAAGCCGTCGGCCGGGATCTCACCTTGCAACACGACAATGTCGGCGTCAGCAATGACGGCCCGTTGGGAGTGAACGTAATTAGCATCGACGGTGGCATTCGCGCCAGGGATAACGATAATGGAGTTTTCGCCGTCGTCGGCAACCGTGATGATCGCAAGCCCCGTGGGGCCGTCGACCTCCTTGACGCCGCGCAGATCGACACCGCTCGATCGCAATTGAGCGGTAGCCGGGCCTGCGTAGGCGTCGCGACCGACCGCGGACACCATCGCCACCTTTGCGCCGAGCAGGGCGGCGGCTACTGCCTGATTAGCGCCCTTACCGCCGGCAGATACGGTAGCGGTTGTGCCAAGCAGCGTTTCGCCGGGGGTCGGGTGTCGGTGAACGTGGGCAATGAGGTCGGCGTTGATGGAACCTACGATCGTAATTAAACCCATGGGGTATCCCTTCGTCATAAAAGGAGGCCAGCCCTCATGCAAAGGCTGGCCGGTCGTGTGCGCTACTTGGCATCGAAGTCAGAAGAGGCGCGAATGATGAGCTGAGTTGGGGTCGCGATTTTGCCGCGGAAAGTGGAATCGAGGCGCTGGCGATTAGGTTCTTCGATCTGCTGGCGAACCAGATCGAGGGCGCGAATGGCCATGGCTGCCACATCCTGATCGATGATCGTGATAGGTTTCGGCAGCAACTCGAACAGTGGGTAGTTGTCGAATCCGATGACGGCGATATCGACTCCGATTTCGATGCCGCGCGCTTGGCAGGCCTCGATAACGCCGATGGTCATCATGGAGTCACCTGCCAGCAGCGCCTTGACACCTTGGCCGAGCAATTCGGTTGCACCCATTCGGCCTTCGGATTGCTTGTAGCCGCCGACGTAAACAGGTTGCGGCGGGAGCCCGGCGAGCTTGCAGGCCTCGTGGAAGGCGTCGAGGCGCTTGCGTCCAGTGGAGGTCGACATTGGCCCGGACAGGTAGCCGATGGGGGTGTGTCCGTGCTCGACGAGATGCGCCACAGCGGCGTTCATGCCGCGAGATGGCTCCGAGACGACCGAGATGAGCCCGGGAATGTCGAGGCCACGGTCGACTGCAACCATCGGTACGCCCGAGTTGTGTAGCTCTTCGACGAGATCCTCGGTGCCCTCATTGGGGACGATGATCATTCCGTCGACACGCTGATTGTGCAGCACCTGGAGGCTGCGGCGAAGCTCATCGGGGTTTTCGTTGGTGTTGGAGATGATGGTGGCAAAGCCCCGGGTAGCGGCTTCCTGCTGGATGCTGGTAGCCATTTCCGCGTAGTAGGGGTTGATAAGGCTTGGAACCGCGACGCCGATCGTGTTTGTTTTCGCCTTGCGAAGCGCCCGGGCTTGGGCGTTGGGCCTGTAGTTGAGCTGTTTCGCCAGCTTTTTGATTCTCCTGCGCGTCTCTTCGGAGATGGCCGGGTTGTCGGCCAAAGCCCGAGAGGTGGTCGAGATGGAGACGCCGGCGGCTTCTGCGACGTCTTTGAGGGTTGTCGAACGAGGCATTCCTAGTCACTCCTGCCTATCGTGCACAACCGGAGGGAGTGCAATCGTTTGCATGTGGTATTAAAGATCAAGCTAATGCAAAAGTTACACATTTGCAAACCTGTCAAGGCCAGCTTGATAGGCATTTTTACGGGGATATGAATCACTATTGTGGTTTTATGTGCAAAACGGGCTTTTTTGAAAAGCCTTGATTTTGATTGGTTGGAAAGTAGTTTTTCGCTGTATTTGTGCTGTTTACACGAGTGGCCTAGCGTTGGACCGAATGGTTACGCACCCATTTTGCTATCCGACGAAAACGCTTCGGCTTCATCTTCTTACCCAAAACCGCCGCCCAAACGTGGATCATTGTCTGGTGGTAATTGTGTCCATGATCACCGCCGCAAGTGGTGCCGATCAACATATCCAATGCCACCTGAACGCCCGTGACGATCGGAATCCAATGCATCGTTGAGGGGACGTCGGAATGCATCGGCCCCGGCGCGGGACGCCCGGCGGCGCCGATTTCCTTAAGCCAATCCGGCCGGCGGATAAACAGCCACGGATCCCACCATACGATCGGATCCGAGGAGTGAATGACGATCGCGACGCGGGGAAACTCCCATTCGGCACCGTAGGTGCGCCCTTGGTAATCACGATCGACGTGGCTCGGGTGCGCAATAAAGCGAACCGCACGCCCGTCGTCGATAAGCGGCAAACGCTCAGGTGAACCAGGCGCACGCGAATCGGCGAGCTGACGCACAAGCGACGTAAAATACGGCGGCCCGGACAACGCGCAGCCATCGACTGTATGGCGCAGCTCCTCGAGCGAGTCGAAGGCGGAAGCGGTGCCGTACGCCCCGAGCGATTCTCCAGCGATGTAAATCCGCGGACGCGATTCGAGCCCATCCAATAAATCAACGATGGTCGAGATAAGCGCCTTCGCCGCCCTGATTGGCAGCTCGCGCTCGGTCACATACGCCACCGGCGAGGGCACATAGGAATACTGCATGGAGATATTGACGCAATTGCCCTTTGTCAAAAACTCAACAGGATCGAGATGCCAATCGCTGACCCACCCGGTTCCAGTCGAAGTATGGATCACGATCACCTCCCGGTGCAACGCCCCAGTGCGCAACATTTCTTGGATGATCTGCTCGACCGCCGCTTCGATGCTGCGGCCGGGGATGAGACCGGCGTAGATCCTAATTGGCTCATGGACCCGATTGCGCTTCATGACCTTTGCGATATGCCTTGCGCGTGGCCCACCAGAAAGCACCGCGCGCCCTTGGGATCCGACGGCTGTCCATGGCTCGAAGCTCCACGGCGATCCGGATCGCTCAGGTTCCCAGGGCTGTCGCGTGCCCTGGAAGACGAGCATGTTCAGCGCTTGGGCCCGCTGGGTCAGGTATTCGATGATTTTCTTAAAAACGACCTTGTCCGACACCGTCATGAGGAGGCCGGCGATCGTGATTGCACTGATTATGCTCGCAGCCCATGCTGGGATGGCTACGCTTTTCACCGGCGTGCGCATCATTCGGGCACCTTGCCCGTAGAGGAATTGCAGGCCTTCTCCCGCGATCAGGCCGGCACCGTACCCCATCGTCCCGGCACCCATTCCAAAAAGTGCCGCCCGTACATCCGTTGCGCGTCCCTGTACCATTTTTGCTTGCCGACGCTGACGTTGCAGACTTCGGGCGCATAACACGCCCGTCATGCAGGAGAGCAAAATATCAGCTGAGCTGGTCGATTCTGATTGGACAATCCTGGTGATGGGGCCGTGAGTCTTGTGGACCGAGTGAGCAACGAGGGAGCCCGTGGCATGTCCCAGGAGTTGGGCTGTGGAGACACCCAACGCGATCGACCACCACGGGCGTGGGAGCAGCGAGGGGGACAGCGCTACCCAGGTTGCGATCTCGGCGCCTAGAAAACCGGGGCGTAAGTTGCGTGGTAGGAGCCCGCGCCGGAGCAGGCGTAATCCCGGGGTGATCTCGGTGACCAATAGCCCGAGAGAAAGGACGAACCGCGGCTGGGTAAGCACATGGAGTCGTCGAAGCTGATTGAAGCGTCGAAGCTGATTGACCAAGGGAGTCGACTCTGATTCTCTGATCGGCACCCGTGCGAGCCAATGAGAATCGACGAGTCGTCCCTTCCGTGACAGGCGCAATCGCATAGTGGCATTAGAACATGCATCTGCCCCTCGTGCAGACCAAGCGCGCAGTGTCTACGTGCCGAGGCATGGGGGATAAGTGAGGTGCCCGGGGGATCGACGCGAGCGGTCCGACGGTGTTCGCCGATGGGGATCGCTTCCGATTGTCCTAGATCGCCCACTGGAAGACGACGAGCATGTGTGCCGAGATCCACGCCCCAGAAAGCAACCACGCGATGCTAATTAATATAAGGTCGCGCCGGGCCAGGCGTGCGGCCCTCAGCGCTGCGGGAAGAAGCAAGACGATGGCGGGCAGGAGTAGGCGGGGGCGTGAATGCATGATGCCGTCGGAAAGCACGACGTTGGCCACCACGCCCGTGCCGAAAATCCACAGCGCCCACGGTAGTCGTCGGAAAGCAAAAAAGCAGGCGCCTACGGCGGCGACGATGATGAGGATCGACACGATATAGCCGACGTCGTGGGTGGTTTGCAGCTGCTTTGTGGACCAGCGCCAGGTGGCCACGCCGAAATCGAAGCTCGAATGCCAGCCTTTCTTTTGCAGGCCGAAATAGCCACCGACGTCGCGGGTGTAGGACGAGGCGTAGCCGAGGTAGGCAAATAGCGGCAGGCTGGAGGCGATCGCCATTGCCCAGGCGCGGATATTGCTGCGGGCGTAGATCCCAATCACGATCAGCAGAGTCAGCCACAAATCGATGGCGGTCAGCCGGAAGAAGCTCGCGAAAAACACTGCGCAGGCCGCCCAGGCCCATTGCTTGCGCAGCATGGCAACCAAAGCCCAGAGGCTAAGCGCAAGGAACGGGGCTTCGGTGTAGACCATGTTGAACGTGATCGACATCGGTGCGCCGAGGATAAGGATCGCAGTCACCCAGCGCCCGCGGAGGTCGGCGCCGAGTTCCTCGGCGATCGTGATTGCGGCCGCGGTCATAGCGATGCCGGCGACGGTGACGATGAGGTATCCGGCGGTGGTGACATCAAGCCCTGTGACCTGGCCAATGGCGCGCATGAGGCCGGGCAGTCCGGGGAAGAATGCGAGTCGGGTCTCCCAGACCTCTGCCGAGGCGGCGGCGGTGCCATCGTGACGGAAGTAGCCGTAATTGGCGATGTCGGCGTAGATGGATGCGTCCCATTTGAGTAGGGCCTCGCGAAGTGGCTTGTCGCTCATCCACGCGACAAACCAAAGCCGCAGTGCGGAGGTGAGCGTGAATAGTGCGGTTGCGATCGCCCATTTTTGCTTATCGACGCCTACGGTTGTGACTGTTGCGGACATGTGGTTCCCCTCTACAAGCTCGTGCAAATCTTAGCTTTCCGACGGCTGTCTAGATCACATTGGACGTCGTCGATCCTGATTGCCGGGGGTACCCGCTTGGGTAGAGTGGGCGATTTGTGTTAGCCCGGTGTATGATGTGACGCATGCAACGCGGTTTCGAGCGTCGCGCGGATTTCAACGATTACCGCGGACGACTTCTCCTTCTTCGCCGCGGCGGGTCACAGGCTTAAAATTTCGGCCGGCATCCCGTCGCGGAGTTTGGTGTACGCCGGTCGTGATTACCGCCCCCTCATCGTGTGATGTGTGTTGTGGCAGTAGTCCCGCTGTCTGATGAACACCTCAGACCCCGATCATGCACTGCGAAGTTTTTCTATCTATTTTTCTGAGGACGTAAATCACCATGTCTCCATCCGACGCCTTTATCTCTGCCCCCGCTGACATCACCACCCCTTCTGGCCCTTTCGGTGAGGGCCAGCCTGCGTGGAATAAGCAGCGTAACTCCTCCATGCCGGTCAAGCGCTACCAGCCCTATGCCGTCGAGGTCGAGGACTTCAGCCTGCCGGATCGTACCTGGCCGGACAAGAAGATCACCGTTGCCCCGCAGTGGTGCGCGGTGGATCTGCGTGACGGCAACCAGGCCCTGATCGACCCGATGAGCCCCGAGCGTAAGCGCCGGATGTTCAATCTGCTGGTCAAAATGGGATACAAGGAGATCGAGGTCGGTTTCCCTTCTGCCTCACAAACGGACTTCGATTTCGTCCGTGAGATCATTGAGAACAACATGATCCCGGATGACGTGACCATCCAGGTTCTGGTTCAGGCTCGCGAGCACCTGATCCGCCGCACCTTCGAGGCCTGTGAGGGCGCAAAGAACGTCATCGTTCACTTCTATAATTCCACCTCCATCCTGCAGCGAAAGGTGGTATTCCGTAAGGACAAGGAAGCCATCAAGAAGCTGGCTACCGACGCCGCTGAGCTGATCAAGGAGATCGCGAAGGATTACCCGGACACCAACTGGCGCTGGGAGTACTCCCCGGAGTCTTACACCGGAACCGAGGTTGCCTACGCCAAGGAGGTCGTCGACGCCGTGGTCGAGGTCATGGATCCGACCCCCGACAGCCCGATCATCATCAACCTGCCGTCCACCGTGGAGATGATCACCCCCAACGTCTACGCTGACTCCATCGAGTGGATGGATCGTCACCTGAACCGTCGCGATTCCATTATCTTGTCGCTGCACCCGCACAACGACCGCGGCACGGGCGTTGCCACCGCCGAGCTGGGCTACATGGCCGGTGCCGATCGCATCGAAGGCTGCCTGTTCGGCAACGGTGAGCGCACCGGCAACGTGGACCTGATCACCCTGGGCCTGAACATGCTGACCCAGGGCGTGGACCCGCAGATTGACTTCTCCGATATCGAACAGATCCGTCGCACGGTGGAGTACTGCAACCAGCTGCGCGTGCCCGAGCGCCACCCCTATGGCGGCGACCTGGTCTTTACCGCCTTCTCCGGGTCCCACCAGGATGCCGTCAACAAGGGCCTGGATGCCATGGCCGCCCGCCTGCGCCCAGGAGCTACCCACACCGACGTGGCGTGGGAGGAGCTGCGCGATGAAGTCTGGGAGGTTCCCTACCTGCCGATCGACCCGAAGGATGTCGGCCGCAACTACGAGGCTGTGATCCGCGTGAACTCCCAGTCTGGCAAGGGCGGTGTTGCCTACATCATGAAGACCGACCACGGCATGGCGCTGCCACGCCCGATGCAGGTCGAATTCTCCGGCGTGGTGCAGTCGGTCACCGACGCCGAGGGCGGCGAGGTCAACTCCAAGAACATGTGGGATATTTTCGCCCGCGAGTACCTGGATGTCTCCAGCCCGCTGGAGCAGATTTCGATCCGTGTCGAAAATGCGCAGACGCAAAACGAAGAGGCTCGCGTAGTTGCCACTCTGGTGTTCAACGGTGAGGAAAAGGTCGTCGAGGGGCACGGTAACGGCCCGATCGCGGCCTACGCCAATGCCCTAGAGAAGCTGGGCATCGACGTCGAGGTCCAAGAGTACGAGCAGCATGCCCGTACCGCCGGCGACGACGCCGAGGCAGCTGCCTACATCCTGGCCGATGTTAACGGTGCCAAGGTGTGGGGCGTGGGCATCGCCGGTTCTATTACCTACGCATCCCTGAAGGCTATTACTTCCGCCGTCAACCGTGGCCTGAAGTAGTCGATCCTGATTGAACCCGGGTTGCCAGCCCACCCATAGCTGGCGGCCCGGGTTTTGTATTGAGTGTTCCCCAAGGCGATGACAATTGCGGGCGTCGATCAGGATCGACGTTGGGGACAGCCAGTTTGTCCCAAATAGACACAGCTCCCGCCAGTTCTGGATGAACCGCGGGAGCTGTGTTATGTCTTGTGGGTAAGCTGCGAGGAGCAGGGGCTACTTAGCCGGGAAGAACTGCTCCTGGACTGCGCGCAGGGTGGCTGCGGAGTGGTCGAAGCGCTCCTTTTCGTGATCGGAGAGCTCGAGCTCAACGACACGGTTGATGCCACCGCGGTTGATGATGGCCGGGGTGCCGATGTAGATGTTGTCCTGGCCGTACTGGCCCTCCAGCAGGGCGGAGCACGGCAGGGCGACGTCCTGGTTGTGGATGACGGCGCGGGTGATGCGAGCCAGACCCATCCCGATGCCGTAGGAAGTAGAACCCTTGGCCTCGATGATGTTGTAGGCGGCGTCGCGGGTTTCCTCGAAGATGCGCTCGAGCTCTGGCTCCAGCGAGGGGTCCTTTTCCAGCTGCTTGCGCATGGAAACGCCGGCGACGGTAGCCGAGGATAGGACCGGCAGCTCGGTGTCGCCGTGCTCGCCGATGATGTAGGCGTGGATGGAGCTTGGGGCAACGCCGTAGCGCTCGCCGAGCATGTAACGGAAGCGTGCGGAGTCCAGCACGGTGCCGGAGCCGATGACGCGGTGCCAATCCAGGCCGGAGTACTGCCAGACGGCGTAGGTGAGGATGTCGACTGGGTTGGAGGCGACCAGGAAGATGCCGTCGAAGCCGTTGGCCATGACCTCGTCGACGATGGACTTCATGATCTTCATGTTCTTGTCGACCAGCTGCAGGCGGGTCTCGCCAGGCTTCTGGGCGGCGCCAGCGCAGATGACGACCATGGAGGCGTCGCGGCAGTCCTCGTAGGTGCCCTTGGTGACGCGGGTGCGCGATGCTGCCCACACGACGCCGTGGTTGAGGTCCTTGACGTTGCCTTCGAGCTTCTTTTCGTCGATGTCGATGATGGCGAGGTGGTCGACGGTACCCTGGTTGACCAGTGCGAATGCGTAGGCGACTCCGACGTCACCGGCGCCGATGAGAACGACTTTGTTTCCGACGATTTCCTTCATGTTGAACCTTCCCTGCGGGCGATTTGCCTTTAAATGCCGTGTGAGTAGTGTGCAGGCACCGGCTACAGAGGCTGTGCCTTTGCACCCCATTATGCCCGAATGTATGTGAATATGCCCGTTTGAGTCTTAAATGTGGCATTTTTCATACCAATAGCGTCGAAAAATGGGAAAATTAAACAAAAACAGGAAGCAAACAAAAAGTTAACCCACGCGCCTGCTTGACAGGGCGATGGTCGACAAAATCATGACCAGCAAGGACAGGGCCATCCATGCCCAATTCCATCCACTGACTTGGAATTTCTCACCTAAAACGGCGTAGCCAAGCGCGAAGGCGAAGATGGGTTCGACGATCGTCATGGCCGGAAGGGAGTTTTTCAGTTGCCCGGCATTAAAGGCGTATTGCTGTACAACCGTCCCCAGCATCGCACCCGCGAGCAGGGAATATCCCTGCCAAGTGGTGAGGAGGGCAAAAAGTCCTTCGTGAACGATAACATCTACCGTTGCCTTTGATAATACGGCGACGTAGCCATAAATGCCGCCTGTAATCGTGCCTAGCAGCAAGGCGCGTTTGTTGGGTTCGGCCCGTCGCGATAGCAGGTAGAAAATGCCGAGCGTTGCGACGCCCACAGCCAGTGCGGGCAGCCATCTTTCTAGTGGTGGTTGCGGATTTCCTGGCAGGGGGTCGCCCATGATGACCAGGACGCCGACTGAGATGGTCAGTGCCGTTGCCCAGCCAAGTTCATCGCGTGCCATCTTCTTTCCGTCGTAACGCGCAGAAAGAGGAAGGGTAAACATCAGTGATAAGACAAGGATGGGCTGAACCACAAGCAACGTGCCAAATCCCAGCGCAACCACCTGCAGCGCGTAACCAAACAGGGCGCAGCCGGTGCCCAGCCACCACATGGGGCGAGACAAGGCGGAAATAAAAGGGGAACCGGAAAGTGAACCATCGGCGGGGGCTTGTTCGGCAATGCGGTGACGAATCACCGTTCCCCACGCGATGATCAGCGCGGAGAGTAAGGCAAAAGCTGCTGCCAGTAGGTTCGAATGCACACCCTTCAGCGTAACGGGGATTTGTGCACGGGGTGAAAGCGAGAGTTAAAGGCGGGGAGAGCGCCATCATAATCTCAATATGTGAGATATGACGTTTTAGTGTGCGGAATAGGGGTATGGCTATTTGTATTGCTAAACTGAAAACCCAACTGACAACAATCACACAGGCAGCCTGCTTTTGGGGTTCAACACAATGAACTGACTGGCGGAGTCGAGCGGTGGCAGTGAGCGTGCCGTAAGATTTCTGCCAAGCGTTGAAAGATTGCTGCCTGTCGAAGAAAGGGTGAAGCCCGTGGCGCTGATCGTACAGAAATATGGAGGTTCTTCGCTAGAAAGCGCAGAACGCATCCGTCGTGTTGCTGAACGGATTGTTGCCACTAAGAAGCAAGGCCATGATGTGGTGGTTGTCTGCTCCGCAATGGGAGACACCACCGATGAGCTGCTCGACCTTGCAGCACAGGTCAACCCAGTTCCGCCAGCCCGCGAGATGGACATGCTGCTTACTGCAGGCGAGCGCATCTCCAACGCGCTGGTGGCCATGGCCATCGAATCCTTCGGTGCACAGGCGCAGTCCTTCACCGGCTCGCAGGCCGGCGTGCTCACTACCGAGCGCCACGGCAATGCTCGCATTGTGGATGTCACCCCAGGGCGTGTGCGCGAGGCTCTTGATGAAGGCAAGATCTGCCTGGTAGCCGGCTTCCAGGGTGTTAACCGTGAGACCAAGGACGTCACCACCTTGGGTCGGGGTGGATCCGATACCACCGCGGTTGCGCTGGCGGCCGCCCTTGAGGCAGACGTGTGCGAGATCTACTCGGATGTTGACGGCGTGTACACCGCCGACCCGCGCATTGTCCCTAACGCGCAGAAGCTGGAAAAGCTCTCCTTTGAGGAAATGCTCGAGCTGGCCGCTGTTGGTTCGAAAATTCTTGTCCTGCGCAGTGTTGAGTACGCGCGCGCTTTCGGCGTGCCGCTGCGTGTTCGTTCGTCTTATAGCAATGACCCCGGCACCCTGGTTGCCGGCTCTATGGAGGATATTCCTGTGGAAGAAGCAGTCCTGACCGGTGTAGCCACCGACAAGTCCGAAGCAAAGATCACCGTCCTGGGCATCCCGGATTCCCCTGGTGCGGCTGCTACCGTGTTCCGCGCGCTTGCCGACGCAGAGATTAACATCGACATGGTGCTGCAGAACATCTCCTCGATCGAGGATGGCCGCACGGACATCACCTTCACCTGCCCGCGCACCGACGGCCCGCGCGCCCTTGAGCTGCTGAAGGTCCTCAAGGAGAAGAACGACTGGGAAAAGATCGTCTACGACGACCAGATCGGCAAGGTGTCCCTGGTTGGTGCCGGCATGAAGTCCCACCCGGGCGTGACCGCCATCTTCTGCGAGGCGCTGCGCGATAAGGGCATCAACATCGAGCTGATCTCTACCTCGGAGATTCGCATCTCCGTCCTCATCCGCGAATCCGATCTCGATGAGGCCGCCCGCGCCATCCACGAGGCATTCGAACTCGGCGGCGAGACTGAGGCCACCGTCTACGCAGGCACTGGCCGCTAAAGCAATCAACAAGGAGAAAAATTCATGGTTACCGTAGCCGTCGTTGGCGCTACCGGACAGGTTGGCCGCGTCATGCGCGACATCCTCGAGCAGCGCTCCTTCCCCTGCGAGAAGGTTCGCTTCTTCGCCTCCGCACGTTCCGCAGGCTCCACCCTGGAGTTCCGCGGCGAGCAGATTGTGGTCGAGGACCTCGCCCAGCAGACTGAGGAGTCCCTCAAGGACATCGACATCGCACTGTTTTCCGCAGGTGGTGGCACCTCCAAGCAGTACGCTCCGCTGTTCGCGGCCGCGGGCGCGCGCGTGGTGGACAACTCCTCCGCGTGGCGCAAGGATGATGAGGTCCCGCTGATCGTCTCCGAGGTCAACCCGGCCGATAAGGATAAGACCGTCAAGGGCATTATCGCCAACCCGAACTGCACCACGATGGCGATCATGCCGGCCGTGAAGGCACTGCACGACGCGGCTGGCCTGAAGAAGATGCATGTCGCTTCTTACCAGGCTGTTTCCGGTTCTGGCCTGGCCGGTGTGGAGACCCTTATCAAGCAGGTCGCTGAGATCGGCGACCGCGCTGTTGAGCTCGTCCACGATGGCTCCGTGGTCCAGCCCGCTGATCTCGGACCGTATGTGGCACCAATCGCCTACAATGCGCTGCCATTTGCTGGCAACCTGGTCGACGATGGCTCGCTGGAGACCGACGAAGAGCAGAAGCTGCGCAACGAGTCGCGCAAGATTCTGGGTCTGCCGGACCTCCTGGTCGCCGGAACCTGCGTGCGCATTCCGGTTTTTACGGGTCACACCATGGTCGTCCACGCTGAGTTTGAAAACAGCATCACCGTGGATGAGGCAAAGACCGCCCTGGAGGCCGCACCGGGTGTCTTGCTTGTCGACGTTCCCACGCCGCTTGCTGCCGCCGGTCGCGATGAGTCGCTCGTCGGCCGCATCCGCCAGGATCAGACCGTAGCCGACAACAAGGGATTGGTCTTCGTCGTCTCCGGCGACAACCTGCGCAAGGGCGCAGCGCTTAACGCAATCCAGATCGCCGAATTGTTGGTCTAAATTTTCATAGGAGACACTTGCCACCTATCTCGTCTGTGTGCGGGGTAGGTGGTTTTCTTTTTCCTGAGGCGGCGCCTTCAATGCGCTTCGATCCTCGGTGCAGTAGGGGTATGCCTCTGTTACTTAGCAGAGTGTTAGGAAGCGGCTGTTGCGTCGTCGGCGCTGCGGGCGCGGGAGGCCTCGAGGATGTCCGCACGGGCGCGGGCAACGCGGGAGCGGATCGTGCCGATACGGACGTCGGCGATCTTGGCGGCTTCTTCGTAGGAGTAGCCCAGCACCTGGGTGAGGATGAGGGCCTCGCGGCGCTCGGCGGGCAGCTGGTCGATCAAGATGCGCATGTCAACCCACTCTGACCACGTGCTCTCAGCGGGGGCGTCCATCGACTCGATCTCGGCCGCCGCCTTGCGCGGGCGGGCCATGTCGTGGCGGATGTTGTCCACCCACACGCGACGGGCAAGCGAAAGCAGCCAGGTGCGCGCCGAGGAGCGGGCGGCAAAGCGGGGCAGTGCCCCGATGACGCGCAGGTAGGTCTCCTGAGTGAGGTCATCGGCAATATCGGCGCCGCCCAGGTGGGCGAGCAGGCGCCAGACGTCGTTCTGGGTGGCCTTGATGAATTCGGTCAGTGCGGCGCGATCGCCGCGACCGGCGCGCAGGGCGAGGTCGGTGACGTGTGCGTCATGCGCCTCGATGTGCTCGCCTCTTCTCATGGGCAACAAGTCTAGCACCTTGGAAACGGATTTCCCTTCAGGTGAGGGTGTGACACCGTGGCGTCGTTAAGCTAATGCAATTGAAAGGAAATAATTAATTGTAAAAAGCACTTGCAAGGTTTGATCAATGAATGTAGAGTGATGGCTATCACCCAAGAATGCCCAGAAGTACTGAGTTTTAGAAGGAGAAGTTGCATGACTTCCTCGGCCGATCGGATCCTTGCTAACGGCGAGGTTCCAGCCCCCACCGGCGGCACCACCCGACACAACGGCGCCCCCGTTGCCAGCGAGAACATTTCAATCACCGCAGGTCCGCAGGGTCCTAACGTCCTCAATGACATCCATCTGATTGAGAAGCTGGCCCACTTCAACCGTGAGCGCGTGCCGGAGCGCAACCCACACGCAAAGGGCCACGGAGCCTTCGGCGAGCTGCACATCACCAACGATGTTTCCCAGTACACCAAGGCTAAGCTGTTCCAGCCGGGTACCGTCACCCCGATGGCCGTGCGTTTTTCTACCGTGGCAGGAGAGCAGGGTTCCCCGGATACCTGGCGTGACGTTCACGGATTCGCCGTTCGTTTCTACACAGAGGATGGCAACTACGACATCGTCGGTAACAACACCCCCACCTTCTTCCTGCGCGATGGTATGAAGTTCCCGGACTTTATTCACTCACAGAAGCGTGTCGGCCCCTCCGGACTGCGCTCGGCTGATGCTCAGTGGGATTTCTGGACCCGCACCCCGGAGTCCGCACACCAGGTGACCTACCTGATGGGTGACCGCGGTACCCCTAAGACCTCCCGTCATCAGGACGGCTTCGGCTCCCACACCTTCCAGTGGATCAACGAGGAAGGCACCCCGGTGTGGATCAAGTACCACTTCAAGACCCGCCAGGGATGGGAGACCTTCACCGACGCCGAGGCCCAGGAGATGGCTGGCAAGAACGCTGACTACCAGCGCCAGGATCTTTACGACGCCATCGAGCGTGGCGACTTCCCGATCTGGGATGTCAAGGTGCAGATCATGCCTTTCGAGGATGCTGAGACCTACAAGTGGAACCCGTTCGATCTGACCAAGACCTGGTCGCAGAAGGACTACCCGCTGGTTGACGTCGGATACTTCGTCCTCAACCGCAACCCGCGCAACTTCTTCGCCCAGATCGAGCAGCTCGCGCTCGACCCATCCAACATCGTCCCAGGTGTTGGCCTGAGCCCCGACCGCATGCTGATGGCGCGCGTGTTCGCCTACGCCGACGCACAGCGTTACCGTATCGGACCGAACTACACCCAGCTGCCGGTCAACCAGCCGATCCACCCGGTCAACACCTACTCGCACCAGGGTCCGATGGCCTACCAGTTCAACCCGGCCGACGCCCCGGTCTACAGCCCGAACCGCTTCGAGAAGGACGCGGGTTACCTGGATGACGGCGAGACCTCTTCCTCCGGCGTGAGCTACGGCCAGGCAGCAGACCTGTACGTCAACCCGGATCCGCACGGAACCGACCTCGTGCGCGCGGCCTATGTCAAGCACGCAGAGGATGATGACTTTGTGCAGGCTGGCATCCTCTATCGCGAGGTGATGGATGACGGTGCGAAGGCTCGTTTGGTAGACAACATCACCAACGCTATGGCCGGCATCTCCGAGGGCGTTGAGGCTCGCGTCTACGAGTACTGGACCAACGTCGATCCTGAGCTTGGTGCTCGCGTGCGCGAAGAGTTCGCCAAGAAGAAGTAATTGGCGCAAACAAACCGCTAACACGCGAGGCCTGACTCTAAGGCGCGCGAGCTGTATCTTGTTGCAGCTTGCGCGCCTTTTCGCTTTTTCGCTTGCCGGTACCTAGGTGAACAAACCATGCAATGGACCCCGAGGGAAAGAACTATCGATGCATTGCGTTGTGTCGGTGAGTTCACTTTGAAGGATGTGGCGCAACGTGACTGATGACACTGTCTTATGAGCGGATGTATGCTCGAGGGTTTAAGACGGGCTTTCATGAATAAAATTCCAGCTCAGGAGGTAAGTGAAACAGCCTTGCTGCGGTTTTAGTACAGAAGATAGGGCCGCGACGAACCCAACTTTCCCACCTTGGCAGTTCCTCGAGCTGCCAAGGTGGGCAATACGGGGCACAATGCAGGAGAAGAAATGCATGCAGCGTGCCCACCAGAGCACGGAAATGGCTAATAAATATTGGAGAGGGCAAACCATGAGTGATGACGCACGCACTACCTCATACACGGCTGGGGCTGAAGTAGAACAAGCCAAGGTCTTGGCTGCAGAAATTGACCAGCTGCTGGCCAACTTAGACGCGCAGCAGGCACAGTTCGCGGACGCCATCGCCAAGGTTGCCCCGTCTCATGCGTTTGGTGCGCGTAACCTCGTCGACTACGCCTACCTGCGCACCCGTGACCTTTCCGAGCTGCAAGATAGTTTGTCCGATTTGGGCGCCACCCGCCTGACCACGGCGGAACCCGACGTCCGCTCACGCCTGAAAGCCGCACGCAATATCCTTGGAGCCATCATTGGTGAGGGGTTCGTCTATCCTTACTCCGAGGTAGCAGGCGCTTTTGCGCTTGCCGACGAAGTCCTCGAACACCATGCAACCACGCTGCTGGGGGCGGGTGGCCAGGAGGCACATTCCCGCATCATGGTTACCTTGCCCTCCGAGGCGGCCGACGATCTTGATCTCGTTCGCGGGTTTGTCGAGTCGGGTATGCAATTGGCCCGCATCAACTGCGCGCACGACGACGAAACGGTGTGGGCAAAGATGATCGACAATGTCCACACCGCGGCCGCCGAGGCAGGCGCCAGCATCAAGGTGAGCATGGACTTGGCGGGACCTAAGTTGCGCACCGGCGAGATTACCCCAGGACCACAGGTGGCCCGCGCCCGCGTGCAGCGCAACGAGGCAGGCCAGGTGATTGCCAACGCCAAGCTGTGGATTTATCCGGAGGGTCAGTCGTCCAAGCCTCCAGCGGGACTGCCCGGGCGTCCGGCATTGCCGGTGGGGGTCAAGCCCGATTGGTACAAGGAACTCGAGCTCGGATCCGAGATCCGCTTCTATGACAATCGCGGTTCGCGCCGGTCCTTTACGGTCTCTCGCATCGATGCCGATGGAATATTGGCCGAAGGCGTGCAAAACGCCTACGTCGCCGAAGGCACGTTATTCGAACACGATTACCTTCGCACCCGTGCCACGGGCATCGCGCATACCGAGCGTCGATTGCGATTGTTCCCCGGCCAGGAGGTCTTCCTCTCGGGCGAGGTGGATGTTGCCGATCCTGATCAGCCGGGCCCTTTGCGTATCCCGTTCTCGCTGCCGGAAATCATCCCGGCGATCAAGCCGGGGGAGCGCGTGCTGTTCGACGATGGTCGTATCGCCGCGAAGGTCGTCGATTCTCATCAGACTGAGGTCAAACTCGTGGTCACCCGGGCGGCCGATTCCGGAACTACCCTTGCGGCCAACAAGGGCATTAACCTGCCCGATTCTGATTTGCCGCTGCCCTCGCTAACCCCGCTGGATCTGCAGCATCTGGAGTTTGTGAAGGCGCATGCCGATATCGCAGCAATCTCTTTCATCCGCAACGCCGGGGATGTTGCGGCGGTTATCGATGCGATGGGCGGGCCTGAAGGGGCCGATACCCACAACACCGGGCTCGTGCTCAAGATTGAGACCATTCCTGCCTATGAGAATATTCGCGAAGTACTCCTCGAGGGCATGCGCTATCAGAATCTAGGTATCATGATTGCCCGCGGCGATCTCGCCGTCGAGTTGGGTTTTGAGCGCATGGGTGAGGTGCCCCGCCTGATTTCGGCGCTCGCCGAGGCGGGACACGTGCCCACCATCTTGGCGACGCAGGTGCTCGAGACGATGGCGAAATCGGGTCTGCCTTCGCGTGCGGAGATCACCGACGCCGCCTATGCCCTACGCGCGGAGTGCGTGATGCTCAACAAGGGTCCACATATCAACGAAACGATCGGCGTGCTGTCTTATCTCAACCGAAAGATGGGGCGCTCGCAGCGCAAGAATCGTATCCTGCTGCGCAAGATTCGCAGTTGGGCGAAGTAAAACCGCAGGTGGTGTGGGCGCTTGAGGCAAGCCCGGTACGGCTTTGGGCGCTACACTAGCACTCATGCACATCATCGCCCACCGAGGCTTTAATGGTCGTTATCCGGAGATGAGCTCCCAGGCCTATGAGAAGGCCCTGGAACTGCCGATTCACGGAGTCGAATGCGATATTCGGCTCAGCCGCGACGGGGTGGTGGTGTGCACACACGATCGCACCATGGCCCGGGTGGCAGGCGTCGACGTTGCGGTGTCGGCTGCAGACGTCGGCAAGCTCAAAGAATGCAACATCGGCGAGGAAGATAATCCGCAACAACTGCTGACCCTCGACGAACTGCTGGACATGGTCTTTGCCACCGACAAGCACATCTACATCGAGCCGAAACACCCGGTGCGCCAAGGCGTGATGCTCGAAGAACAGCTGGTCATGCGCCTGAGATATCGTGGGCTTCAGGCAAGCGATCGTATTCACGTGATTTCTTTTTCCCACGCCAGCATGCGCCGGATGAAACGGTTGGCGCCGAAGTTGGAGACCTTCTACCTGCGCCGCGAATGGGAACAGCACGTTAACCCGAAAGACGTGTTCCTCTCCCGGCCCAGCGGTGCGGGGATGTCGATCGAACGCGCCAAGAAAGATCCGTGGCTGATCAACCGCCGCGGCATGCCTACCTACCTGTTTACCGTCAACGAGGCCGAGGATATGCGCTTTGCCCGCGATCACGGCGTGCAGGTCATGGCCACGGATTTCCCTGATTTGGCGCTGGAGGTTCTGCGCTAGCGCGCTGCTTTCTTTGGCTGGGGATTTTTTGCTTGCCGACGCTTCGGGGCGCAACGCAATCCAGCAGACCACGCCAGGTAAGTTGGAGGGCATGGCCAAGAAGAATAAGAAGAACGAGCAACTGCCTGAGGGCATGAGCCGCCGCCAGGCAAAGCTTGCCGCACGCGCCGCCGAGCGCGCCGCCCTCGAGCGCGATCCCCGCCCCTACGGCGATCTGTCCTTCGAGACCGACCTCGTGGCATTGCAGGAATTCGTCCCTTCGGCGACCGCGAAGGTCGCTGTCACGGGCATCGATCGTGATGTCTACCTGTGCACCGTACTGCCCGGCGGTGCTGCAGCCCTGGTTCGCGACGAAGCCGCCGGCGGCGCCGCATTCGTCGCACTGCAGACCCAGGCGCGTTCGAACAATCCCCATCGCGATCTAGCCTTCGTGCTCAATTGGGTTGCCGGGGCTACCCCGGGTCAGTCGCTGGAGCGCGGCGTGGCCGATGGCACCGAGCCGGCGCTGTCTTCCTTCCTGGAGGGCGTCGACTCGATTGAGATCGCCGAGTACGACGATTTCAATTGGTGGCTGCCGGAAGGCGCCCAGCTCGACCCGGTCAACGCTTCGGCCATCGAGGCCGCCAACGATTCCATCCTGCCTTCGCGTCGAATCACTGCCGACGTCCCAGGCTCGGTGTGGTGGATCAACCCAGGCGGAAAGGCGCACATGCGTTGGATTCGTAGCGAGGAAGAGGACGTGTTGCTGCGCGCTCTGGCACGCATCGCCGCCCGCGGCGAGCTCAAGCTCGGCGAAGAGACCAAGTTCGCGGGTGTATTCCGCACCCACGGCCTATGCGTGCCGGTGTGGGACCTCGATCCTGATCGCGTCTTCGATTCCTACGCCTCCGATCTTGAGGCGCTCGATGCGAAGATTGCCGAAGAACTGGGCAACGATGCGCAGCTTTCGGCCGATGAGCGTCGTCAGCTTGAAAACATCAAGTCCCGCCAGGTGACCATCCGCTAATTGCGATCGACCCGTGACCGGCTGCCTTTGAGTGGCCGGTTTTTTGCTTTACGACGATCACCGGCGTCGACTACAGCGGTCTTCGGGGGTATTTTCGGGGTTGCTAGGCATCGTTTGCGGTGGCATTGGGTGAGATTTTCGGAGCATTTGACTTGACCCTATTTTCTATAGGTTTATAGTTAATGAATCCCGATCGTGTCGGCCACTTACACCCTCAGCGTGGCGGGTGGTCACTTGTCTGGATGGAAGAGATGAATCAGATAGTTTCTCCCCAAATCCATTTTGTGATTTAGGGCACATGGTTAAGATGGTGACGTTGTTTCTGACATCTAATCCGGGGTAGTTCCTCGCTTGCGAGGCTGGTTAAAAAGAAAGGCGGGAGTCTGATGGCGAACGTGATTGATACGCTCAACGGGTGGATATGGTCCCCCGCGTTGGTGTTCTTGTGCCTTGCCGCAGGTGTGTATTTCACGCTGGCGACAGGCTTTCTGCAGGTGCGATGCCTGCCGGATATGGTGAAGCAAATTAAGTCGGGGGAGAAATCCGACAACGGTATCTCCTCGTTCCAGTCGCTGATGATCTCGCTGGCAAACCGCGTCGGCGTGGGCAACATCGCAGGTGTGGCAACCGCCATCGCTTTCGGTGGCCCGGGCGCGGTTTTCTGGATGTGGACGGTGGCCTTCCTCGGCTCGGCCACGTCCTTCATTGAATGTACGCTCGCGCAGATCTACAAGGAGAAAGACCGCGACACCGGCGAGTACCGAGGCGGCCCGGCGTATTACATCGAGAAGGCCTACAAGCACACTGCTGCCGGGCCGTTCATGTTGGTGTACGCCATCATTTTCGCTGTCGCGATGATCATCGCAACCAGCTACTTCCTTCCGGGCGTTCAGGCTAACGGCGTGGCGGCTGCTGTCAACAATGCCTGGGGAATCGACCCGAAGGTCACCGGCGTCATTCTTGCGCTGACCCTGGCTGTCATCGTCATCGGCGGTGTCAAGCGCATCGCCATGTTCGCTTCCCTGGCTGTTCCGTTTATGGCGGGTGCCTACATCATCGCCGCGATCGTGATTATGATCGTCAACTTCCAGGAGATCCCGCACGTGTTCTCCTTGATCTTCAACTCCGCGTTTAACAAGGAGGCCACCTTCTCCGGCATGATGGGTGTTGCCATCATGTGGGGTGTCAAGCGCGGCATCTACTCCAACGAGGCTGGTCAGGGCACCGGCCCGCAGTCCGCTGCCGCTGCAGAGGTCTCGCACCCGGCCAAGCAGGGCTTCGTCCAGGCCTTCGCGGTTTACGTCGATACGCTTCTGGTGTGCTCGGCTACGGCTTTTATCATTATCTCCACCGACATGTACAAGGTCTTCGCCGATGAGAGTGAAGACGGCGCCGTGCTCTACTCCGGTTCGCTTCCCGACGGCGTTCCCGTCGGCCCCGGCTTCGTCCAGTCCGGCATGGACTCGTTGCTGTCCGGAGTGGGACCTAGCTTCGTTGCCCTTGCGATCATGTTCTTTGCCTTCACCACCGTGCTGGCCTACTACTACCTGGCAGAAGTCAACTTCGTCTACCTCAACCGCTGGGTCAAGAACGCCACTGCGCGCAAGACCATCATTTGGCTGCTGCGCATTATGGTGATCATCTCCGCACTGGTCGGTACCTTCAATACCCCAGGCACCACGTGGGCGATCGGTGATATCGGCGTCGGCGCTACGGCATGGCTCAACATTGTTGCGATCCTGTTCCTGCAGATTCCCGCGCACAAGGCGCTGTGGGACTACCGACGCCAGAAGAAGGCAGGCCTGGATCCGCAGTTCGACCCTGTTGCGCTGGGCATTAAGAATGCTGACTTCTGGGAGGAGCGCACCCGGGAGATGAAGGTCAAGAAGGCGGGTGAAGCCCCAGCCCCGGCATCCGTCCTCGAAACCGAAAGCGTCCAGTAACGCGTCGGCGACGTCGCCGTAACAAAGTAATAGCACTGCAATAATGTCGCACTAGCGCGACAAGACTCGGTACCCCGGCGCAACCGGAATGATTATCCATAACAGTAACCCCGCAGGTAGCAATCACGATCGAGAGCTACCTGCGGGGTTACCTGTTGGCGTTTATCGCAGCGAGTTGAACAATTCCTGGGCGGCGGTATCGTCCCAGAGCACGACGTTTCCGACGTCGGTGTCCTCAAATCCGCCGACCGGTACCGTCGTGGTTTCCACTCCACCGCGCATCGCTAGTGCTACGCGCAGCAGCTGCCAGGCGTGATCCTTTTCGTTGACGGTGAACGAGCCTGCCACCGAGGACACCGTTGGCCAGAACCGGAAGGGATTAATCAGGGTCGACGTCGAAGTAAGCTTGCCGACGAGACTGCTAAAGAACTCCCTCTGGCGTGCGACTCGATCGAGATCGCCCATCGCCGTCGCGCGGGTGCGCACATAGCCTAGGGCGGTAGGCCCATCGATCTTCTGGCAACCCGCCTGAATATTGAGGTTGGCAAGGGGGTCGTCGATCGCCTCTGCCGGGCAGACTTCGATTCCGCCTACAGCATCGACGACGTTGGCTAGACCGGCCATGCCGATTTCCGCATAGTGGTTGATGCGTAGCCCCGTGGCCTGCTCAACCGTCTGCGTCAGCAAGGGGGCGCCGCCGACGGCAAACGCAGCATTGATTTTGTCCATCCCATAGCCGGGGATACTTACATAGGAGTCGCGCGGGATCGACAAAAGCGTGGGGCTGCCGATAGCTGGCAGGTGTAGCACCATGATGGTGTCGGTGCGCATGGATCCAATGTCGCCGCCGGTACCTAGCCGTGCGACGTCTTCCTCAGTGAATCCTTCGCGCGAATCCGAACCGACGAGCAGCCAGTTTGTGCCCGCAGTGTCGGAAATATGCGAGGAAGGAAACGCCTCGATCCTATTGAGCTTCGAATCGACCCAGAAAATTGTTCCGATGCTGATCACCACCGCGACCACGAGAAGCCACACCAGTGACGTCAAGCAGCCTCGTGGCCGCACTCGCAGCTTCGGAAGTTGCGGAAGCCTGCGCGCTGTGGCACCCAAAGGCGTCGATCCTAATTGACTAGGTCCTCCAAAGCCGGCCCCGCTATTGCCGGGTCCCGATCCTAATCCTTGTTGCTGGCGCGGCGACTGAGCGTATTGCCCACCATAGTAGGCGGGGCTTTGTTGGCGGACCTGCCCGACGGTTCCGGGCTGCCCCATACCGGGTGCTTGCTGCTGGGGGCGCTGGGCCGGAAACTGCTCGAAGCGCGTTGGCGCTGGTTGGGACAAGCCGCGTCCCGCGTTCGCGCCGGGTTGGGAACCCGTTGGGCGAGTAGACCCACTGCCAGCCACCGTACCGCCGGGGATTCTGCCACCGGCTTGACCGGGGTTCGATACAGGGCGACGGCGCACGGGTCGGCCGAAGCGATCGTAGATCAGCTTGCCGTTTGCGTCGCGCAGATACTCATCGCGGAAGGAGGGTCCTTCGGAAGTCATGGATATAAGCGTAGCGTGAGCAACACCCATCACTCCAACAACATACGAGCAGACCATGACCACGCTGTGCCCAACGAGCCCAACGGGCCCAACGAGTCCACTGAATGCGAACGGTCAAACCGCGATCGCAATCGACACGCTACCGCATACGCCCGGTTACAGTGACTATCACTGAAACGCGTGCCGTCGGCGGTGAGGAAACGTCGGAAAGCAATCACGATCGACGGCTCGCCATATTTTTCCGGTGCGACTGCTATAGCCCCAGCCAACCCAGGTTCCCGCCTAGGGCCTGATAACCCACGAAGGCGACCGCATCGATGAGGAAGTGGGCCACCACCAGTGGCCACACCTTCCCGGTGCGCAGGAAGAAGTAGCTAAACACGACCCCCATGGCGATGTTGCCGAAGCCGGCGGAGACCCCTTGGTAGAGGTGGTAGCTGCCGCGCAGCAGGGAGCTTGCGATCACAATTACGATCGACGAGGACCCTAGCTGCCGCATACGGGTGGCCAGCCAGAAGACCACCACGATCTCCTCGGCGAAGGCATTGGCAAAGGACCAGATCACAAGCACGGGCACGCTAAACCACAGGTGCTCGAGCGGGGCGGGGATCACCTGCTTGGACCAGCCGAGGTGGATCGCCGCGACATACAGCGCAAGTCCCGGGATGCCGATGAGTGCCGCCAGCGCCGCCCCTTGCACCCAGGTGCGCGCGCCTCCGCGCCCACCAAGCTCAGCAGGGGCGGGGATCCTAAAAGGTACCACCCCCGTTTGCGGTTTGCTTGCCGACGCCACGGCGCGCGATCCTAATCGCCCACGGCGCGCAATGGGGATCGACGCCGGTCGCTGGTGGACGTAGAGCACAAAAAGCGCGAGCCCGCCCCAGCTTGTGAGCGCTGCCGCGCTTGCCAACTGCAAGCCAAGGTCGAGCCAGGGGATCGCCGACTGGCTGGCGTTAAGGCTCGTGACTTGCTCGTTGAGCGGGGTGGGATCCAGCAGTGCGGAGATGAGGCGAAGCGTCGATCGTAATCCGGACATGCCGAAGGTGACCGTCAGCAGGAGTGCGATCTCTATCAACAACAGCCTGCGCGCAGGCCGCGGGAAGTGATCGGAGGTCATGCTGGCGGTGTCGTCGACGGGGCGGGCATCGCTGCTCATGGGGATCGCCTCTTCTCGCGGTGTCTAGTGGTTGAGCTGGTCGATCGTGATTGCGGCGCGGAAGATGTCGGCGGCGGAGCCGGCGCCTGCGCCGAGGTGAACCCCCACTCGATCGTGATCGACGACATCGACTGGGATGCTCATCGCGGCGCCACCGGACATGTTGAACATCGTGGCCCAGGGCGTCCAGGTGGTCTGTGCGTGGAAGTCCTCCTCGGGGCTCATGGAGGAAAAGTAGCCGATCTCGGGTGGGTCGAACGCGAGAGTGGGGGATAGCACCAAGTCCGCGCCCTCGAAGCCGCGGATGAGCCGGTGGGCCACGGACATGAACGTCTCGACTGCCTCCGACTTGCGGATATCGGAGATGGACCTTCCGCGCTCGCGCAGCCAGTCGACAAGCGGCGAGGCCTCGCCGCGGATGGGCGCGGAACGCAGGGCGAGGATGTCGCTAAAGGCCGCAAAGGGGCTCGACCCATAGGGCGCGTGCGCATCGAAGACCTCGTGCCCCGCGCGACTGAGTGCTAAGGCTGCGGCGTCGACCGCGACGAGCATGTGCTCGGCGACCTCCACCTCGGCGTGGACGGGTGCAGTAACAACCGCGATGCGCAGCGGTCGACCGTGAAGCGGCAGCGCGCCCACCCCGCCGATGCCGGGGATGGCGGCGGCGAGATGGTAGGCGTCGGCAAGCGTGCCCGCAACGAAGCCCTGCGCGACGGGGTTGGCGTGCGAGGTGTTGTGGGCCGGCTTGAATCCGTAGAGGCCGCAGGCGGCGGCAGGCACCCGGATGGAACCGCCGCCGTCGGAGGCATGGGCGGCGCGCACCAGTCCGCGGGCGACCATGACCGCCGCGCCGCCGGAGGAGCCGCCCGGGGTGCGGCGTCCGGTAAAGCGCGGATTGATCGGCCACTCCATGCCCACCGGCTCGGTGTAGGCGGAAAGCCCCAGCTCGGGGGCGAGTGTCTTGCCGGTGATCAACGCGCCGCGGGAGGTGTAGTTGGCGATGAACTCGTCGGTGGTGGCAGCGCGGTAGCGGCGGTGGATCGACCCGTTGGAGGTGGCAAGCCCCGCCACGTCGCTGAGGTCCTTGGCGGGGATGATCCATCCGGCGAGATCCCCACGTCGGGTGGGGCTGGCGTAGCCCGGTTGGTGGGCTTCCTTATACTCCTCGCGCTCGAGTTGCTCGTGGGCGAAGTCCGGGGCGAAGGTGGCGTAGCCGTGCTCGGCTGGGGCGAGTGCGCCCACGGCTGCGGCGTGTTCGTCGATAAGCTGATGCAACTGCGCAAAGGTGGCCGTGCGCGCGTTCGCCGACGCGATGAATGCGGGGGCTACTGGCGGCAGCTGTGATGACGGGGACATGCTTTCCAAGGGTACAAGGTGCGTTTAAGCTAGTAAGTCATGAGTGTGACTGTTGCTTATCTGGGCCCGGAGGGCACCTTTACCGAGGCCGCCGTGCGGGAGTGCGCTGCCCGCGGCTACTTTGGGACGGAATCGATCGCGCCGCTTGCGTGCTCCTCACCGCGGGAGGCGATCGATGCCGTGCGCGACGGTCACGCCGAGTTCGCATGCATCGCGATCGAGAACTCCGTCGATGGCCCGGTTACTCCCGCCTTCGACGCGCTGGCGGCCGGCGATGGTGTCCAGATCTATCACGAGCTCGACCTTGCCATTTCCTTTGCGGTGATGGTCCGAAGCGGTTTTTCGCTTGACGACGGCCTGACGGTGGCCACCCACCCGGTCGGGTACCAGCAGGTCAAGGGCTGGCTGGGTGCGCACCTGCCGAACCATGAATTCATCGCGGCCTCCTCTAACGCCGCCGCTGCGCAGATGGTGGCCGAGGGCAAGGTGGATGTGGCGGTGGCGCCCAAGCGCGCGGCGGAGCTGTTCGATCTAGCGGTCGTGGCCGAGAACGTGGCCGACGTTGCGGGGGCGCGCACCCGATTCGTGGTCGTCGGCGCGCCGGGCAAGCCCACCGCACGCAGCGGGGCCGACCGCACGGCCGTGATGTTTACCGTGCGTAATTCCCCGGGTTCGCTGGTGGCCGCGCTCACCGAGTTCGCGCTGCGCGGGGTCGACCTCTCGCGCATCGAGTCGCGCCCCATCGAGGGGGGACTGGGGACCTACCGTTTCCACGTCGATCTCAATGGGCACATCGACGAGGCTCCCGTCGCCGAGGCGCTGCGCGCGCTGTACCTGCGCTGCGAGCAGATCATCTACCTCGGCTCCTGGCCGGCCGGGGTGGGCGAGGACGAGGAGCGCTTGGCCCGCGACACCGCCCGCATCGAGGAGGCCACCGCCTGGGTCGCGGCCATGAGGGGAGGGACCCGCTGATGGGCCGGCTCATCCTCATGCGCCATGGGCGCACCTATTCCAACGCGAACCGGATCCTCGATTCGCGCCCGCCGGGGGCGGAGCTCACGGTCGTCGGCAAGCAACAGGCACGCCTGGCGGGACCGCGTCTGGCGGAGGTCACGGACAACCTGGGTGGGGTGTACTGCTCGGTGGCGATCCGCGCGCAGCAGACCGCGCTGCGGGTTACGGCCTACTATGAGCAGGCTCTCGGCCTGAACCGGGGCAGCATTCCGCTGGAGGTCACCCCGGGCCTGCAGGAGATTTTCCTCGGCGATTTCGAAGGACACGACAGCCCCGACGCTCACGGCGCCTACAACCAGGCTTTGTACGGGTGGATGCACAACGGGCTGGGGGTTGCCGTGCCCGGTGGGGAAAACCCGCAGCAGGTGCTCGATCGCTATCGGCCGGTGATGGAGAAGCTGGCACACAGGATCGACGCCGACGATCGGGATTACCTCATCGTTGGCCACGGCGCCGCAATCAGGATCGCCGGGCGCTATAGCTCCACCGTGCCCACGGACGTCGCTTATGAGACCTACTTCGCCAACTGCGCGATGGTGGTCTTGCACCCGGAGGGCGAGTTTGGGCAGTGGCGCTGTGAGAGCTGGGCTGGGGTGGAGTTATAGGCGGCTGTGGGAATCGGTGCACTTTTGCGCCGGTGGGATGAGATGCCGTAGGCGTCGTGAAGCACGGTGCTAGGTAACGCTCACCCCGATCTACGCATACCCCAGCCGGTGCAGGTCATCGTCGTCGAGGCCGAAGTAGTGTCCGATCTCGTGCATGACGGTGATCCGCACCTGCTCGACTAGCTCCTCTTCGCTGGTGCAGTAGTGCTTGAGCGCCTCGCGGTAGATCGTGATCGTATCCGGCAGGTAGCCGGTGTGGTCAAAGGTGCGCTCGGGGAGGGCGACTCCGTGGTAGAGGCCGAGGATGTAGGGGGAGGATGGGTGGTAGTCCTCGATGAGGATCGCGACGTTGGTGACGCGCTCTAAGACTTCCTCGGGGATCTGCGCCAGCGCCTGGTCGACGAGTTCTTCAAAGTCTTCGTCGGAAATCTCCATCATGGGTTATAGCCTAACCAATTTTTGCTTTCCGACGCCCACAGCGCCGCAGTTCGTCCAGCTTGCCCGCCCACAGCCCTGTGGGTTTGTGCGCCGGCGAGTCGTTATGGGGTAACTGCAGCCGGCTCGGCGGCTGGGGTGGCGGCTGTGAGCGCCTCCGGATTGACGATCGGGGCGCGCTCGGCGCGGGACTCCGGCGGATTGCCGTTAATCGTGAAGGCACCCTTCGCTGAGCCGTTGAGCATTCCGAAGGAGTTGTCGGCATTGGCGAACACGAGCGAGCAGTTCACCGAGTGCGAGCCCCCGGTCCAGGAGTTGGCCTGGATGGTGCCCCAGAAGGGCTGCAGGGTGGAGTAGTAGAGCGGGTCATCGCCGCCGAGGTAATCGCGGGCTGCCTGGGTGCAGACCTCGCGCAGGTAGTTGTCTTGATCTTCGACCGTCGGGGTTCCCTGCGGGAACACCGGCAACAGATCGACGATGAGGGTGGTCTCCAGCTGGTGGTCGACACCGCAATCGACCTGGTAGGTGGCGCTGGCGGCGTCGATGCTCACGCAGGTTCCTGCTTGATACACCCGGGACTGATCCTGGGTTGCCGCCTTGCCAACGGTTGCGATCACGTGGCCGGCCTCATCGGTTGCCTGGACGCCACACAACAGGGTGCGATCGCCTTGATCCCAGGCTGCTTGTGGCGGCAGGATGGACGCGACCGAGTACTTGCCTAGCTGGTCGAAGGTGCCACCCAGGTAGGCCAGGGTGGGCGCGAGGCAGAGCTCCTCACGCAGCTGGGCCTGTCGGGTCAGATCCGGCATGGAGGCATTCGCCCCGAACTCGGAGTTCGGATAGGTAGACAGGTCTTCCCGGCTCGAGACCTCGAAGCGGTGTTCGGCCTCGCAGTCGGTCTGCTCGAAGCCACTGACGGTGCCGGTGGAGTTATCCCAGGTCAGGCAGGATCCGGCGTCGGCGGTGGTGAAGGAGGCCACCGCGACCGTGGAGGTTGTTCCGGCGCTGGCGGAGGTGTCGGTGGGGGTGTCGCCACCGTTTTCCTGCATGCTGGTGTAGGCGTAGCCACCCAGACCGGCTGCGGCGGTCAGAGCCGCGGACAGGACGACGCGGGCGGTCACCGAGGAATTGCGCTTCGTGCTCATAATGCCTTCAATCTTGCCATTGTCGAGGGCGAAAGCCTAAGCGAACCTTGGCGAAGCTGATTGCTGGCACACCTTCTTCCTTCATTCGCACCCGGCATGCCGTCACCATGTCACTGTCATGAGGCGGTCACTCCTTGGTGACCACCGTCGACAGCGAGTAGCGGTCGGTGCGGTACAGGCTGGTGCACCACTCGATGGGGCGGGCCTCGGATCGGGCCTTCCGGATGACCTTGAGCAAGGGGGTGCCGGGATCGATGTCAAGCAGCCGGGCGACGTCCTCGTCGGCGGCGACCGCCGTGATGATCTGCTCGGCGTCGGTGATAGGTACTGCGTAGTGCGCCTCGAGGATGGAGTAGACGGATTTGTAGATATCGTTTTCGAGCAGGTCAGGCGCGAAGCGGGAGTTGTACCAGGCGTCGTCGATGGCCAGTGGCTCGCCATCGCCTAGGCGCAGGCGGCGCAGGTGGGTGTGCGGGGCATCAGGTGCTGAGTCGAAGAAGACGGAGATTTCGTTCGGCGCGGTGGTCCACGCGGAGGCCAAGATCTTGGAGGTGGCTTCGAGGTTTTGGAGGGCCATTTCTTGGCTGAAGGATGCCAGGTGCTGACGGGCGACCATGGGTGCATGGGCGACGAAGGTGCCTTTGCCGCGCGCGCGACGCAGCAATCCGCTGGCGACGAGGTCGCCGATGGCGCGGCGGACGGTGATGCGGCTTACCCCGTAGGTTTCCTCCAGGATGCGCTCGCCGGGGAGCATGTCACCTGGGCGTAGGTGATCGCGGCAGAGCTCTTCCAATATTTCCCTGAGTTGAGCGTGCTTGGGAGTGCTCGATCCGTCAGTCAGGGCCCTGGCGGGCAACTCCAGCGGAGTATCGACCATGATGATAATCCTAGTCGAACTGGTTATGACCAGCTAGCGCTTTGGGGATAACACACTAATTGTCAGTGGTCACACCCAAACCCTGCAGCATGCGCTGCTCTCGATACCACCGTGGGCCTACCGTGAGCTGCGCAGGGGCCTTGAGTCCAGTCCATTCGCGGCCGCGAGCACGTGTTGAGCCAATAGTGGCACATAAACAAGGTAGGCTCTAGTTTTGTGATTGATCTGAAGTTCCTGCGCGAAAACCCTGATGTTGTCCGCGAGTCCCAGCGCACTCGTGGCGAAGACCCACAGTTGGTTGACCAGCTGATCTCTGCCGACGAGTCTCGTCGTGAGGCTATCCAGGTTGCTGATGAGCTTCGCTCCGAGCAAAAAGCTTTTGGCAAGAAGATCGGCCAGGCCTCCCCGGAGGATCGCCCGGCCCTTCTTGCCGGCTCCGATGAGCTGAAAGCAAAGGTCAAGGAGGCCGAGGAAGCTCAGAAGGCCGCCGAGGCTGCGGTCTTTGAGCTGCAGATGAAGATCTCCAACATTGTGGAAGGCGCGCCCGTAGGAGGCGAGGATGACTACGTTGTCCTCGAGCACGTCGGCGAGCCGAAGAAGTTCGACTTCGAGCCGAAGGACCACCTGGACTTGGGCGAGGCGCTGGGTCTTATCGATACCAAGCGTGGCACGAAGGTCGGCGGCGCCCGCTTCTATTATCTGACCGGCGACGGCGCATTCTTGCAGCTGGGTATGTTGACCTTGGCTGCGCAGAAGGCGCGTGCGCACGGCTTCCAGCTGATGATCCCGCCGGTGCTGGTGCGCCCGGAGGTCATGCAGGGTACCGGCTTCCTCGGGGCGCACGCCGAGGAGATTTACTACCTTGAGCGCGATGACCTGTACTTAGTCGGTACCTCCGAGGTCGCCCTGGCCGGTTACCACCAAGATGAGATCATCGACCTGTCTAAGGGACCGATCCGCTATGCCGGCTGGTCTTCCTGCTTCCGCCGCGAGGCGGGTTCCTATGGCAAGGACACCAAGGGTATCTTGCGCGTCCACCAGTTCGACAAGGTGGAGATGTTTGTCTACTGCAAGCCTGAGGAGGCGGTAGCCCAGCACCAGGAGCTGTTGGCGATGGAGCGCGACATGCTTTCTGCCGTTGAGGTGCCCTATCGCATTATCGACGTCGCCGGCGGGGACTTGGGTTCTTCGGCAGCCCGCAAGTTCGACACCGAGGCGTGGGTGCCTTCGCAGAATACCTACCGCGAGCTGACCTCCACCTCGAACTGCACGACCTTCCAGGCGCGTCGTCTCTCGACCCGCTATCGTGATGAAAACGGCAAGGCACAGACCGCGGCTACCCTCAACGGCACCCTGGCCACCACCCGCTGGCTGGTGGCTATCCTTGAGAACAACCAGCAGGCCGATGGTTCGGTTGTGGTTCCAGAGGCCCTGCGCCCGTTCGTGGGTAAGCAAGTTCTCGAGCCCATCAAGTAGGGGCCGGTGGGCGTCGGCAAGCACAGGCCGGAAGACGAAGAAACGGAGAACGTGGTGACAAACAGCGACAGATGGGAAAAGCGCAGTATCTTCCGGATCCCCAAGGGGACCCCACACTACGCGCTGCATCCCACTGAGGCGCGCGAGCTGCTCTACGGGCGCATCGTCGTGCCCGCAATCAAGCTGGCGATGCGCTTCCAGGGCGTGCAACTCACGCTGGAAGGTTCGGAGAACCTGCCGGCGAAAGGCGGCGCGCTGTTGGCCTACAACCACACGGGTTATCTCGATTTCATCTTCGGCGGAACGTTTGCCGCGCTCAAGGGGCATCGACTCGTGCGTTTCATGGCGAAGAAGGAAATCTTCGAGGGCCCGGTCGTCGGCGCGCTCATGCGCGGCATGCACCACATTCCGGTGGATCGCTCCGCAGGCGCTGCGTCGCTTGACGAGGCGGTGGTGCGCCTGCAGGAAGGCCACCTCGTGGGAATCTTCCCGGAGGCGACGATTTCGCGTTCCTTCGAAATCAAGGACATCAAGACCGGCGCGGTGCGCATCGCCTCGCGCGCGGATGTTCCGCTGATTCCGGTTGCCATGTGGGGCTCGCAGCGGCTGTGGACGAAGGATCATCCGCGCAAGCTCGGCCGTCGCTTCCTACCGGTATGGATCAAAGTCGGTGCCCCGATCGACCCAAGCGGCGACCCCGATGAGGCGACCGCGCGTTTGCGCAGGGCCATGCAGGAGCTTCTCGACGAAGTCCGCGCCGACTACGAAAGTACCTACGGACCGTTCCCGGGTGGCGAGTTCTGGCGCCCAGCGTCGATGGGGGGCTCCGCACCCACCATGGAGCGCGCCGCGGAAATCGATGCGGAAGAGAAGCGACTGCGCGCGCTGCGCAAGGCCGAAAAGGCCGTCCGTCCGAAGAAGTCCGTGCCGGCCAAGCTGGTCGCGCAGGCAAGAAAGCTTCCGGCAAAGGTCGCGGGAATGATCGGGACGCTGCGCCGGCGTTAGCGCATCCATTTGTGTGAATCAAGGAGGACACGTGGGTCAGTTTTTCGCTTCGGGTAGCCCCAAGCTCATCGTCAGCGACGTCGACGGCACCCTCATTGATTCCCGCGAGCGCATCAGCCCGCGCCTGCGCGATGCGCTCGTCCACTTTACTCACGACGGCGGATACTTTGCTTTAGCGACAGGCCGCCCGCCGAGGTGGCTGTTTCCTGTGCTTGAGCAGCTGCCCACGCGGCCTGTCTGCGTGTGCGCCAACGGCGCGGTGTTGTATGACTCCGCCGCCGATCGCATCCTGCGCACCCACGCGCTCGCCCCTCGGCAGTCGCGGGCGATTGTTTGCGCTGCGCGCGAGGCGCTTGCCGACGTCGGCGGTGTCGGCGTTGCCGTCGAGCGCGCAGGCATCTCGGCCTTCGATCGGGAAGCCGAACTCTTCCTCGTCACCCCGGAATATGAGCATGCGTGGGTCAGCGAGGAGCACGGCATCGGCACCGAGGAAGAGGTGCTCTCGCAGCCGGCGATCAAATTGCTCCTGCGCAACGATTCACTCAGCGCGCAGGAAATGTACGACCGCGTGCGCCCAGCCGTGCCCGAGGAGCTAGGGCACGTAACCTTTTCCATCGGTTACGGCCTGCTGGAGGTATCCGCCCCAGGGGTGACCAAGCAAACCGGCGTCGCCGACTTGGCTGAACTGCTTGGCATCGAGGCCACCGACATCGCCGCCTTTGGCGATATGCCCAATGACATCGAGATGCTCTCCTGGTGCGGACTAGGCTGCGCGATGGACAACGCCAAACAGGAAGTCAAAGACGTGGCCAACATTGTCACCAGCAGCAATGATGACTTTGGGGTTGCCAAGATCATCGAGCAATTCCAAGCGAACACGTGAGAAGACCTGCGCCCCAACCGAGTCACTATCGGTTGGGGCGCAGGTATATTGACTCAGCGCCAGTGCGTGCTGCCTGGTACTGACCAGCACGAGGTGATTTTCTTTGTCAGGCCCTTTCGTGGGCTCCGCTGTGCATTGTGGGTAAAGTCCGTGTCGTGGGGCTATTACCCTAACCCTCGATGCGTGCCGAGTCCGCCAGGGAGTCGGAGGCGACGATCACCTGGCCCCGGAAGAAGGCTGGGTAGCGCTTGGAGGTCCAGACCATCAGCGCGGCGCCGAGGCCGAGCACTCCCATGCCGAGGATGAAGACGTTGCCGATGCCGAAGGTAGAAGATCCAGAGCCATATTCCGGGTCCATGCTGTCATAGGCGGTGAGCAGGAACATACCCAGCAGCATCAGCCCACCGAGAAGCGGGCAGATGAACTTGTAGATGAGATCGCGGGTGGACGCCAAAGCCTCGTGGCGGAAGTACCACACGCAGGCGATCGCGGTCATGCCGTAGTAGAAGCAGACCATGAGCCCCAGCGCCGCGATGGTGTCCCAGAGGGCATTCTCACTGATTAAGCGGGTGGCGGTGTAGAAGACGCTGGTTGCCACCACGCTGGCCGCCGTTGCGGTGCTCGGGCTGTGGAAACGAGCGCTGACCTTGGCGAAGCTTGGCGGAAGTGCCTTGTAATAGCCCATGGCAAGCAGGGTGCGTGCCGGGGAGACCATCGTCGACTGCAAGGAGGCGAAGGAGCTGGCGAGGATCGAGATCGACATGACGATCGACCACGGACCCAGCACCGGGCTGGCCAGCGCGGCGAAGATGGACTCCTGATTGTCGGGGTTACCTGCACCCAGGCCCTGGGTGCCCGTGCCGGCCCAGGACACCACGGCGAGCGCGGAGACGATGTAGAGCACGATCGTGATCAGCACGGTGATCGTGGCGGCGCGCGCGGGGGTCTTCGCGGGATTCTTGGTCTCCTCGTTCATAGTCAAGGTGACGTCCCAGCCCCAGAACATGAAGATCGACAGCGAGATTCCGGCGGCGATGACGCTCAGGCCGCCGGCATCCAGCGGATTGAACCACGACAGGCTAATCGGGGTGAAGTCGAATCCGCCGTTGTGATAGGCCTGGTAGAGCGCGAAACCAGCGAACATGCCAAGCGCTACCAACTGGATGATGACGAGAATCGTCTGCAGGTTTTGGGTGGCGTCCATGCCCCGGTAGGCGATGCCGGAGGCGAGTACCAAAAAGAGGATCGTCATCGGGATGTTGATCCATAGGTTGGTGGTCAGATCGGCAAGCTCAGGGCGGCGGAAAACGTCGGCAAGCAAAATGAAAAAGAAGTCGACCGCAACGGCGGCGAGGTTGGAAAGCACGCAGATGGTCGCCGCAATGAGACCCCACCCGGCCATCCACCCAGCCCAGGGGCCAAAGGCCTTGGTCACCCACGTAAAGGTGGTGCCCGAGTCCGGCATTCGGTTGTTGAGCTCGCGGTAGGCGAAGGCCACCAGCAGCATGGGGATGAAGCCGAGGATGAAGATGGCGGGTGCGTACTGGCCAACCGCCGAGATCGTCGGCCCCAGTCCGCTGGTGAGCGTGTAGGAGGGGGCGATGCAGCTAATGCCGATCATCACCGCGCCGAAAAGGCCCACCTTGCCCAGCGCGAGGCCTTTACCCGAGGAGCCCGAGGAACCGGAGGAGACGGAATCGGCGTCGAGCGGGCCGAGGATGACCGGGGCGCCGGTGGGATTGGGTTTATCCAGGATGGTCATGGCACGAACTCACTTTCCATGCAGGGCGAACTGGCCCGCGGGGCACATGATGGCGGGGGTGGGGATGGCGGAGATGAGCTTGGTGGCGAAAGGGCCTGCGGAGACGCGTCCGTCGGAAGCCTCGCGGGTAGAGCCGATGATCGTAATCTCCCCGTCGCGCCAGGTAATCTCCGTGATGGCGTGGCGCAGCGTCTTACCGATTGCCTTCACGAAGGCCATGCGCCCGGATTGCACGAGACCATCGACATCGATGCCCAGCGAGCGCAGGCTTTCTGCTGTGTCCACCACCCCGGTAGAACCCTTGAGGTCATCGCCGACACCGAGGGTGATAACGCGCAGCTCCACGTCGAAGTCTTCGGCGTGCTCGAGCGCGTAGCGAAACAGCTGAAAATCCCCGTGCAGCGGGTCGTACATGCAAGAGACCCTGGATACCAGTGAGGGATCGTTATAGCCCAAGGGGGCCACGGCCACCGGCACCGGCGAACCGGACAACAGGGCGTGGCTGACGGATCCTGCCAGCAGCCGGGTGAAAATAGACGTTTCTGCACTGCCGACCACGATCATCTGGCAGCCCAAGTACTGGGCGGTGGTGGCCAGCGCCTTCGCGCTGCTGCGCCCTGCCACGATGCGGGCCTGGGCGGCAACATCGCCGGGGACGAAGCTCAACGCCTCTGCTAGCCATTCGCTCAATTGCTTTTCGACGATGGGATCCGGGCCCACCGCGTGTGGGTAGGCACCCCCGGAGGTGGCCGGATGCCCGGTCACCATGACTATTTCGACGCTGGTGCCGATGCTTCGGGCAAGCTGGCAGCCGAGCGTGAGCGCGGCCTTGCCTTGTTCGTTGGCGAGGTAGCCAACGAGGATGGGTGATGACATTGCCACACCTTCTCTCGTTTTTTCGAATGTTTGTCGCTTCGCAGCGTGACCGCTGTGGAGGGACCACCCCGCGGGACTTTAGGTGTAAGGCCCGGGCGGCGGCGCTAATAGGGTGTGCGTTGGGAGCAGTGCCGGGGCTAAAAAGCAAGGGTGCAAGGGGGATGAAAACACGCCGAACTTGCATGGTTGCCTGCAAGGCGTGACCGGCTCTCAACTAGACTCAACTAAAGCAACCAAAAATCTATAGGTCAACAGGTAGATGTTGTGGGGGTAGCGGAGAAGCGATTAAGTAGAAACATTTGCGCAGGTGGGGCGGGGGTGCGGTGGGAGCGTGTAGCAGGGGTAAATTTCTATCAATTTATAGGTTTGTGTGGCAATAGTGCCCCCATTGATTGTTATGCTGGTGTCCATGAGCGAGCTTTCCGTCGATCTTCGACCAACCACCGAGTCCGACCGCACCTACATCGCGCGACTAAATTTCCTCACCGACGTCTTCGGCGATGAATCCGCGACACCCAGCGCCCACTTCGTTGATGACTACCACCTCTACGTGGAAAACTGGCGTCCCACAGGCGGTGGATTCATCGCGGTCGATAGCCTCGGCATCCCCTGCGGCGGCATCTGGCTCATCTATGGCACCGAGGAAGAACACGGCTATGGTCATGTCGAGGAAGGAATCCCCGAGCTAGCCATCGCCGTGGAAAACCGCAACCAAGGCCAAGGTCTTGGCACCCGCCTGCTCACGGCCGCGATCGACCAGGTGCGCGAATCCGGCGCGCCGGGAATCTCCCTGTGTGTGGACGACGATAACCCCGGCGCCCACAAGCTCTACCTGCGCATGGGCTTCGAGGAGGTCGCCTACGATTCAGAGCATGGCTACCACGTGCTCGTGCAGCGCTTCTAAACACATGCTCTGCGGGGGGTAACGGGCAGCGCAAGGATGCTGCGGCGCAGGGGCGCAGGGGGCGCAGGGGTGCTGCGGCGGTGGGCGTCGGTAAGCACAAAGGGCAACCGCGTGCCACAAATAACAAGGCAAGAAATGATTAAATGAAATATGCCCAAGTTCGTTCTTGCCATCGACCAAGGAACCACCTCCACCCGTTGCATCATCTACAACGAATCCGGGGTCGGCATAGGTATTGGCCAGCGCGAACACGACCAGATCTTCCCGCGGCAGGGATGGGTCGAACACGATGCAAAACAAATCTGGGACAACACCCGGCTGGTCATCGCCACCGCGATCGCCAACGCGGACATCGATGCCTGCGACATCGCCGCGGTCGGCATCACCAACCAGCGCGAAACCACCGTCGTGTGGGACAAGGCAACCGGCGAGCCCATCTACAACGCCATCGTGTGGCAAGATACCCGCACCGCACGCATCGCCGAAGACCTCGCACTCGCGCAGACCTCCTGGCTGGAACGCACCGGGTTGCTCATCAATTCCTACCCCTCCGGGCCGAAGATCGCATGGATCCTGAACCACGTCCCCCGCGCGCGGGAACGCGCACTGCGCGGCGAGCTGGCCTTCGGCACGATCGATTCCTGGCTGTTATACAAGCTCACCGGGCGACACGAAACCGATGTCACCAACGCCTCGCGCACCCTGCTCATGGATCTCGACACGCTGGCCTGGGATCCGCAGCTGTGCAACCTGCTCGGCGTACCCATGACCATGCTGCCGCGGATACGGTCGAGCGTGGATGACTTCGGCACCATCACCCACCATGGCCCGCTCGAAGGCGTGCCGATCACCGCTGTCCTAGGGGATCAGCAGGCCGCGATGTTCGGGCAGGGGTGTTTCGAACCGGGTCTTGCCAAGTGCACCTACGGCACCGGTCTGTTCCTGCTGCTTAACACCGGTTCGGAGAAGGTCACCAGTGCCAACGGCATGCTGACGACTGTCTGCTACAAGATCAGAAACGAACGACCCGTCTACGCCCTCGAGGGCTCCGTTGCCGTGGGCGGGGCGCTTATCCAGTGGCTGCGCGACAACCTAGGCATCATCAACTCTGCCCCGGAGGTGGAATCCCTGGCGGCCTCTGTGCCTGACAACGGCGGGGTGGCCATCGTACCGGCCTTTTCCGGGCTGTTCGCCCCGCGCTGGGTGCCGGACGCCCACGGCGTGATCACCGGGCTGACCCGCTTTGCCAACAAGGCGCATATCGCCCGCGCCGCCTTAGAGGCCACTGCCATGCAGGTAAGGGAGGTCGCCGACGCGATGGTCGCCGATTCCGAGGTTCCGTTGGAGACCCTGCGGGTGGATGGCGGCATGGTTGCCAACGGGCTGCTTATGCAGCTGCAGGCCGATGTGCTGGGCGTGGACGTGGTGCGCCCCGTCGACATCGAAACCACGGCCAGCGGCGTTGCTTACGCTGCCGGTCTCGGCGCCGGGGTGTGGCAGACCCTCGATGTGATCGCCGAGCATGCCAAAATCGATCGCACCTGGAGCCCGCACATGGATGCGGCCAAGGTGGCCAAGCTGAAAAGCCAGTGGGAGAAAGCCGTGGCCAAAAGCTACTAAGGCTGGCTTGAAGAAAGAATGCTCCCATAAGTTCCTCAGTGCTGCCTACCGCACAGAAGACTAGCTGCAGAGAATCTTTGCCCCCGACCCATGAGCCATCTCCTTCAACAAGACAAGGAGGGCTATTCAACAAAGACGAGGACGGCTTCAGATCCCACAAAAGGAGACCCACCCAAATGGGTAGGCCTCCTTTTCTTTGTGTGGGAGAGCCCAGCGACTAATTGGTCTGAATATCGACCGCGCCGGTCGCTGGGTTGTAGGTGATGTAACCACCCTGGAAGTCGACGCGCTTGAGTCCTCCTGCGTCGTACTCCTGGTTGACCGGCAGGCCGAGCGGGCCGCGGTCGAAGCCTTGAGCCGCCCACGCATCGCCGATGGCACCCCATAGTGCCTGCTGGCCGGTGGAAGAGGAATCCAGCACGATGCCGTTGTCGAACAGCTGGTAGGAGACCGTCTCACCGTTGGCGGCGGCATAGGATGCGACACCGGTGCGAGCGTTGCCCAGGTAGTTGATAAGGGTCGTGGCAGCAGCCAGGTTGTCGGAGTTGCTGAGGAAGTTGCTGACGGCCGTGACCACCGGGATCAGCTGGGAAAGCTTGAGACCATCGGCGATCTGGACGTCGCCAAGCACGGAAACAGTGCCCGGCAGGATCGAGGCGATCGCCAAAGCGACGGAGATCAAGGAACCGAAAGCGGAGGCATCGGTGCTGTTGGAGCTGCTGGCGAGATTGGTCAGCAGGGCGGCGGCGTCGAGACCTGCGGCGTTGTTGACGCCCCCGGTGGTGGTGCCGTTGCTGTTGTTCGGCGCAGTCCCGTTGTCGCCGTTGCTGACAACCGGTGCCTGCGTGTTCGGCGTGGCAGCAGGGCTACCCACCGTCGTCGGCGCAGCCGCGGTCGTTGTCTTCGTCGTGGTGGAACCAGTCGAGCCGGACAGGATGGAGTTGTACTTCTGCTTGGCGATGTCGCGGATATTACCCATCTGTGCATAGCCGTACTGGCCGGGGCAGGCGGTCGTACCGACGTCGCGGTGGGCGAAGATGTTCGGCAGGGTCACGGCCTGGCCGTAGGGGTAGAAGGTGAAGTTCGAGCCCTCAGAGTAGTGGGTATCAGTGCCCTTGGGGTCAAAGCCTGCGACCTTGGCGCGCCAGCCGGCGAGCTCACCGACGGACTGGATCATGGCGGGAGTGGTCTGGGCGGTGTCGTAGTTGCCGATCATGGAGATCGCCCAGGTGTTGGTGTTAAAGCCACCGGCGTGGGCGCCGTGAACGGCCTTGTTTAGCCCGCCGTAGCGGCCCTCGTAGAGGTTGCCGTACTTGTCGGCGAAGGCGTTGTATCCGATGTCGCACCAGCCCAAAGTCTGCGCGTGGTACTGGTAAATGCCACGAACAATGCCCGGGGCCTGGGATTCGGTGTAGTTATTGGAGCCTGCAGTGTGGTGAATGACCACGGCGGAGACGCCGTCGTCATACGTCGGCGAGGAGCAGCGCAGGGACTCGTTGGCGCCCCAGCCCTGGCGGGAGATCACCCGCGGCATGCCGTCGGAATCGGCGGTGAGCTCAATGCCGCCAGCGGGCAGCTGCGATTCGCCGCCGTCCATAAACACTGCCTCGATATCGCTTGCCGACGCTACCCCGGCCGTATCCTCCACGTCCGCAACCGGCTTGATATCGCCGAAGTTGGTCGGCAGTGGAGCGGTGCCGTTGCCCGAAGTGGTGCCTGCGGAATAGTCGGCAGCCGGTGCCTGCTCAGCCGCCGGTGCGGACTCGGCTGGAGCAGCCTCAGCAGGGGTTGCGGACTCTGCCGGAGCAGCCTCTTGTGCAGGAGCAGCCTCTTGTGCAGGAGCAGCAGCATCTTGTGCAGGTGCTGCCTCGGTGGCGGCGGTGTCCGCGAAAAGGTCAACGCCGGAGACCGAGACCTGAACCTTGTGGGTCGGCTCGATGTAGATGAGGTCGGTGCCGTTCTTGGCATTCGGGGAATCGGATGCGTAGTCCAGCGGCGGGGCGCTAAACCACTCGGACCAGGAACCGTCCTCGCGCTGGGAGCGGAAGTAGGCGGCGATGTCCTTCTCGCCAGTCCACGTCAGTGCGAACTGGGAGAACTGCTCTTCTTGGGTGAATTCCTTGACCGTGCGGGGGCCGTCGCCCTCGCCCTGGGCAGCGATCGCGGGGTCATCAACAACAACGTTGGCGCCCGCGGCGAAGCTTTCGGTGTTGGTGGTGGCCGTGACCGGGTCGATGGCCGAGCCTTGGGTTTGCAGGATGCGGTTGGCACCAAGTCCGACGGCGGCGGAGGCTACCAGGGCGGTTGCGAGAACCACCGAAGTGACCGGCCGCGCCTGTGCGGTGCCGAGGCGGCGTCTTTGCAGCACGATAATTGTCTCCCTAATGCAGCGTGGATTGCATCGTCTTGATAAGTGTTGGTGCAGCGGCGCGAGTCAACTCACGTTAATCCGTGCATACTTCAGATCACTCCAGTAAACAGTAGTACACGACTGTGAATATTGAAACGGCTGTGTCGGAAGGTGCTGGGGGTTCGCTGGGTGTTTCCTGGTACCTCGCGCCGTGTCCGCACGGCCGCCGATCGTTCACGCTCGACCGAAAAAACGCCTCTGAGCATGGATAATACGAGGAAAGCCACGGTCGACACTGGCCCTCGCCGTGCTGCTGTGGCAGCGGGGCATCCTTATCCTGTGAGTTTCATGGATGCTGCAGGAAATCCCGCCTTTGCGCGGCATTGGTTGCTTATCGACGCCTAACGGGGGCTGGCCCACAAGCCCACCGGCTATTCCTTATCTATAGGGAATCCATGGGAAGCCACAGGATCGGTCGCGTGGGCTCACCGAGTGCGCGGAAACCTCCAACAGGCGCCGTCTGCCGTTCAGGCGTTTTGGTCGTGCGAACCGGGCTTGCTGCGTTAGGGTCTACGTATGACTGACTTTGACCTAATCGTTGTAGGCTCGGGCCTTTTTGGCCTCACCGTCGCCGAGCGTGCTGCCAGCCAGCTGGACAAGAAGGTGCTCATCGTCGAGCGCCGTAGCCACCTGGGTGGCAACGCCTACTCGGAGGCCGAGCCGGAGACCGGCATCGAGATCCACAAGTACGGCGCACACCTGTTCCATACCTCGAACAAGCGCGTGTGGGACTACGTCAACCAGTTCACCAGCTTCACCGGCTACCAGCACCGCGTGTTTGCCATGCACAATGGCACCGCCTACCAGTTCCCGATGGGGCTCGGCCTGATCAACCAGTTTTTTGGCCGCTACTACTCCCCGGACGAGGCCCGCAAACTCATCGCCGAGCAGGCCAGCGAGATTAACTCCGAGGACGCCACCAACCTGGAGGAAAAAGCCATCTCGCTCATCGGCCGCCCGCTGTATGAGGCCTTCATCCGCGACTACACCGCTAAGCAGTGGCAGACCGACCCGAAGGAGCTACCAGCAGGCAATATCACTCGCCTGCCCGTGCGCTACACCTTCGACAATCGCTACTTCAACGACACCTACGAGGGCCTTCCCGTCGACGGCTATGCCGCGTGGCTGAACACCATGGCCGACCACGACAACATCGAGGTGCGCCTGGATACCGACTGGTTCGAGGTCCGCGACGAGCTGCGCGCGGCCAACCCGGATGCGCCGGTCATCTACACCGGCCCCCTTGATCGCTACTTCGACTACGCCGAAGGCAAGCTCGGCTGGCGCACCCTCGACTTCGAGACCGAGGTCTTGCCCACCGGCGATTTCCAGGGAACCCCGGTCATGAATTACAACGACGCTGAGTATCCCTATACCCGCATCCACGAGTTCCGCCACTTCCACCCGGAGCGCGCGGACAAGTACCCCAGCGACAAGACGGTCATTATGAAGGAGTACTCCCGCTTCGCCGAGGACAGCGACGAGCCGTACTACCCGATCAACACCCCCGACGACCGCGCCAAGCTGGAGGCCTATCGCAAGCTCGCCGCCGCCGAGGCCCGCGAGAACAAGGTGCTGTTCGGCGGGCGGCTTGGCACCTACCAGTACCTCGACATGCACATGGCCATCGCCAGCGCGCTGAGCATGTTCGACAACAAGCTCGCCCCCTACTGGAACGAGGGCGTTGCCCTCGAACAGGAGCGCGGGCACTAGCCAATAGCTTTGTGGCGTCGCAGGTTCGCTTGCGGCGCCGTTTTGCATGTCGCAATGCTTTTCGACGTTCCCACGCGCCGCAGTGCTGGGCGCCTTAAGGACCAGTCAGGACGGCTGCTGTCCGAAAGGAAGTGGCCGATGCTCGCACCAATATGTTTAATTTTTGCGAAAAATTCGACATATCCGCGTGATGTGTCGAATGAATCGACATATCCGAGGCGTGGGTGCCATCGCTTGCTGCGCCCACAATTCAAGGCCCGCAGCTGTATTGCTGCGGGCCTTGGCCTATCTTTGGCACAGGCTCTGGATATCTAGCGTCGTACTATGCGAAGACCTGCTGCGCCTGGGGACGGGAGACGGTGACCTTGTCCTGGCCCGGTAGCGGCCGGGCGGGACCCACGCGCCGGGCGTGAAGTGCGACCACGGAGATCGCCAGCGCGATGACGGTAAACGCCACCAGCGCGCCCAGAGGCTGCCAGTAGGAGGCATCGAGAATGCCGTCGGTGCCGCGGGTGAAGGCCATTTTCGTGTAGGTCATCGGGTGGACGAAGTGGAAGGCCCGCAAAAACGATGGCACCGCCGCGATCGGCCACACGCCACCAAACACCATCACACCGAGCGCGTAGAAGGCAAGGCCCACCGCGCCACCGGCCCCGCGGCCGAACAGGACCTGCAGGAGCTGATACACTGCGGCGCCCGCAGCGGACATCGCCACGATCACCCACGCAACTGCCCCTGGTGAGACCGGATCCCAGCCCAGACCGCGCGAGATCACCGCGAGGATTCCCAGGACCGCGGCGTTGGCCACTGCCTTAACAAGCCAGGCACTCATGACCGCTACGCCGGTGCGTTCGCTACGCCCGAAATAGTAGGGCAGCAACAGGGAAATCAACAGCATGATGAGGAAGCCGAAGACCTGGATGAGTAGCATGGATACGCCGCCGGTGACCTTCTTTGCGGTGGGATCGGTATCGCTGATTACCGTCTGAACCGGATGGGCGTTGGACATGGTAAACGTGATCGGTACCGCCATGTTTTGCGCCGAGGTGTCCGGCTGTGCGATCGCGGGTGCGGCGGCGGCGCCGTCGGCAAGCTTGGTAGACAGCTCGCCGGTGCCATCCTTGAGTTGGTCGAGGCCGTCCTTTAAGGCCGCGCCGCCGGCGCGAAGCTGCCCGGTCCCGTCGGCAAGCTGATGCGCGCCATCCTGCAACTTCAGCACGCCGCTGAGATAGGCGGAGTTCGGGTTGGAAAGGTTGTCATGCAGCAACGCGGTACCGTCGCGCAGCTTGCCCAGCTGTGCCACCATGTTGTCGCTATTGGCAGGATCAAGCTTGCCGACGATTCCAGCGATCTTGTCCGCCTGCTCCACCAGGCCTACCTGCCGCAAGGTCTGTTCGGCCTGGTAGAGCTCCGGGGTGACCTGCTGTGCCTGGGTAAGCATGGGGATTAGCATGTCGGTGAGCTGGGTGACGCCGCCTTCGATCTGGCCGGCACCGTCGGCAAGCTGGGCCGTGCCGTTGACCAAAGAATCCATGCCATTGGCAAGCTGGCCGGCACCATCATCCACCTTGGCGATGCCTTCGACCGCCTGTGCACCGCCTGCCTGCAGCTTCGCGGCACCCTCGTCGAGCTTGCCGGCGCCCTCGGCCGCTTGCCCGAGACCACCGCTGAGCTTGCCAAGGCCGGTTATGACCTTATCGGCGTACTTCTTCGTGATCGCGTTTTCGACGCTAGTCTGCACCTTCGGCGTGAGGCTTGCGGTGATAACGGAGCTGTTGGTTCCGTAGTAGTCATTGGAGGCGAACTCAATCTCCGGGCGCACCGGATTGTCACTGATGATGGTTACGGCCTCCTCGGAGAAGTCCTGGGGAATGGTTACAACCATCATGTACTTGCCCCGGGTAAGGCCTTCCTCCGCGAGGTCGGAGCTGGTAGCGGTGAAGTTGAGATACTCGGTCTCCAGCAGTCCTTCGACGATCTGCTCGCCGTAGTTGGTGTACTCGCCGCCGGCGGTGACGCCGGCATCCTCGTTGACCACGGCGAGCTCAATGTCGCGCATGTACTTTGAAGGGTCCCACATCGCCCACATCATCGTTCCGGCAATGGAAATTGGCGCGACGAGAAGCAGCACGATTCCGATACGTGCAAACACGGAGGAGGGCCGCCAATCGAGAAGTCGATGCCAGCCGAGAAAGCTTTGGGACAAGGGAATCTCCAATCTAGACGCTTAGTTAGGAGAAGATAATAAACACAAGATGATTGAAACGGAAGACCTTTCAAAAAACTTGTTCCCAAGGGGTTGTACCCCATCTGGCCTTGCGTTTTTCTACAGTTCTTCAACTCGGGCAAACCTGAAATTCACCTTTGGGTGGTGAACTTGTGAAGGGTTTGTGAAGAAGGGCGCCCCGCCCGCAATAATTCCACAGTCACAGCATTGTGTTCGGGGTCACAATGGGAGCGAAGGAATCTCCGCAGGGTTTGCGGATATATCAATTCTGTGAAACGCTTAGAAGAATGTAAGAAAGTGGGGTAGGGATTTGCTCCATTTCTCAGAGTGTACAACCTTGTGCTTTTTCATCTCAAAAGGAGACTTCTCTCATGTAGGTTCCCATGTCCAAGCGCCTCTGGGCTGAATTTCTCGGTACCTTCTGGCTTGTCTTCGGTGGCTGTGGCTCCGCCGTCTTAGCTGCCACCGCGCAGACGGATTCTGGCTTCCCAGTTGGTATTGGCTACCTCGGCGTGGCCTTGGCCTTCGGTTTGACCGTGGTGACCGGCGCCTATGCCGTCGGTCATATCTCCGGTGGTCACTTTAACCCTGCTGTGACCCTGGGCTGCTGGGTGGCCAAGCGCATTGAGTCGGCCGCCGTTATTCCGTACATCATTACCCAGCTGGTGGCTGGCATCGTTGCCGGTGGAGTGCTGTATGTCATCGCCTCCGGTGTGGACGGCTTCAGTGCCGTCGAGTCCGGTTTTGCCACCAATGGCTATGGCGACCTGTCGCCGCATGGCTATTCCATGATGGCTGCGCTGCTCATTGAGGTTGTGCCCACTGCGGTCTTCCTCTGGGTGATCCTGGGTGTTACTTCCAAGCGGGCACCGGCTGGTTTCGCGCCGCTGGCCATCGGCCTCACGCTTACGCTGATCCACCTGATCTCCATTCCCGTGGCCAATACCTCCGTGAACCCGGCCCGTTCCCTTGGTGTTGCCGTCTATGCCGGCTCTGAGCCGCTGTCGCAGGTGTGGCTGTTCTTCGTTGCGCCGATCGTGGGTGCCCTGATTGCTGGCTTTAGCCACAACGCACTGACCGGCGACGACGCGTAATATCGCGCCACTACCAGGCACTATGCCGCCTTTTTGTGGGCGGTTTGGTGCCTTTTGTTGTCTTTGAATTGAGGTTGGTGGCCGCGCCGGTGTGATCCTGTGCATGGGGAGGGGGATTTCCGTGCTACGGTGGCTTGTCTATTTATGCATATTCACCCTTATTAATGTAAATTTAAGGTGAACTACATGAACAAGAGGTTGACGAAATGATTGATAAGTTTGCCATCGTGCGCGAGGACCTCCACCGCCGTTACGGCCACGCCTTTGACGCAGAAACGATCGATCGCGTCATCGACGAGGCCATTGAGTCCCACAAGGACGCCAAGATCGCCGACTTTGTTCCCGTGATGGTCGAGCGCGACGCCAGCGAGCGCCTCCACGACCTTGCCGAGGCCAACAGCGCGAACTCGACCTCGCGCAAGGAGATCCTTTACGTCTGCGAGCACAACGCGGGCCGCTCCCAGCTGGCCGCCGCCATCACCCGCCACCTGGCAGGGGACAAGGTGGTCTACCGCTCGGTTGGCCTGCACCCCACCGGCGGTATCAACCCGCAGGTCATCGAGGTGCTCAACGAGCGCGGCATCGACCACCAGCACCTTTATCAGAAGGGTATCGTGCCGCGCGTAGTCCATAGCTCGGACGTGGTTGTGCTCATGGGTGTCGATGAGATCCCGGGCGTTCCTGGCCAGCGCACCGTGAAGTGGGACGTCGCCGACCCCGAGGGTAAGCAACTCCACGAGGTCCGCGCCATCGCCGACGACATCGAGAACCAGGTGCGTGGCCTGCTCAAGGAGCTTCAGGTCGCCTAAGCGCGCCTTGATCTACGATTGAGATCCGTGGATACGGCCATCCTGCACTTTGTCATTCAGCGCCGCCACGAGGGGTTGACCCCCTTTGTGGTGGCGCTGACGCATGCCGGGCGCCCGGCGGTCGTGCTCGTTGCGGCCGCTGTCTTATCGGCTTTTCTTGCTTACCGACGCCAAGGGTTCCGAATTGCCGCCTTCCCCCTTATCGCCCAGGGGCTAGCCTGGGGCACAAGCAGCCTGCTGAAGGTCATCGTTGGGCGAGAGCGCCCAGCAGAGCAGTACCGGTTGGTAGCCGAGCATAACTACTCCTTCCCCTCCGGACATGCCACCTGTGCGTTCGCCTTCGCTACCATCCTGAGCGTGCTCGCCTGGCGGCTAGGCTGGTGTAAGGCGTGGCTCCCCCTGGCGTGGATTGCGGCCATCCTCATCGCCACCAGCAGGGTGTACCTGGGGGTCCACTGGGCAACGGATATCCTCGCCGGCGCGATCGTGGGCGTGGGTGTCGTGGCAGGTGGTGCGAATCTGGGAGTCACGGTGCCACGGCGACGCGCTGGCGCCGGGCTGGGGCTGTAGCCTTCACCGGTGGGGCCTCATGGGCGTCGGCACGCAGGAAAAGGCACAGTCCGCGCGGGTTAGAAGCTGCCCGAGGAACCCGAACCGGAGAAGCCACCGGAGAAGCTGGCGCTGCTCGAGGAGCTGGAACTAGCGGCGCTGACTGCGTCATTGTGCCAGGTAGAGATCATGACGTAGGGCACGTAGTTGTTGTAGCCATAGCCGGGGTGCCAGCCGCTGGAGGCCAGGCCAGGGGCGCGATGAGTATCCAGGTTTGCCTTGGTCAGTTGCTTCTTCGCCAGCGCGCGGCCGAGCGTGCTGAATTCGGAGACGATCATTGAATACTCATCCATGAGGGTGGGGGAGGATAGGTTCTTCATCAGTGCCTGGCAGCGATCGGCAAGGGTGCTAATCCGCGCCGCGATCGTGGGATCCTGGGCCTCAACCTGCGCCTTGAGCAGGTCCTCGTGTAGGGTGAGCAGCTCCTTGAGGCGGGTGTCGGTGTTGCCGTTTTCCATCTGGAAGATGGTCTCGATATTGGCTTCGGCATTCTTGAGTGACGTGACGCTCGCGGCCGCCTCGGCGAACTCCTTGCGGCGGGCATAGATGGCCTTGTCGTCGGCCTTTTCCGGAAGCGCCATCATGGCGTCGTGGTGGGCGAGGAAGCCGTCGCGGATCTCCTCCCATTCACGGCGCAGGGCAGCGTCGGCAATGGGGGAAGACAGCGAATGCGCACGCACGTCGATGGAGTCCAACTCGCCGGCCAACCGACCGTAGTTGCGCGCGACCACCTCATAGTTGTCCCGCGCCTTCTTGCGCTTGGACCTGCGCACCTTCGTCGCCACACCGCCGGTCGCGGCGACGGCAAGCGCGCCGATGCCACCGACAATGGCCCAATCATCCGCGCCGAACTCATCGTCCGATAGGTCATAATCGGCCACCGTGGATGCCCCCGTGAGCAGCCCGCCCACCCAGTCGCCGTTGCGGAAGTCCTCCTGCATGGAATCCGAATACTCGTTGGCGTGCTTGAGGTATCCCAGCGGCTCCTTTAAGTCCTCACCCACGTAGGTGCCCATCCGGCGCAGATTCGTGTCCACGGTGAACATGACGTGGCCGTCGGCGAACTTATTGCCCTCGGCGTTGATGAGCTCGCGATGGGACTGTAAGCCGAAGTCCTTGATCCAATCGTCATAGGGTTCCGTGGCGGTGGCGCTGACGATGTAATCCACGTGGGGGACGTCGGTGGCAAACTCCAGCGCGCGGGTTTCCTCGACCAGCCGGGCCTCCTCCTGGTCGCTGAGCACGTTGTCCGGATCGTAGACCGTGACCTGCTGCACGGACTGCGCGTGCGCTATTGCGCCTACTCCGGCGTGGGCATAGAGCGGCAGCGCCGATATGGCGGTGAGGGCAATCATCCACAACAACGCCACTCCGGCGGCAAAAATTACCGGTGGACGGGACAAAACGACAAATCGGACGCGCATACATTCTCCTCCTCAGTGACTTCCACACTCACCGCCCCCGGTACCAGGCCGTCTGTGCGAAGCGATGCGGCGGCGGGCTACGTCGGCAAGCAAGTGGGAAGCAGGGCAGTGACGCTGTGGCTGTGCTGAACCCGACTCTACTGAAAACCTGCATCGGGGGCTAGGAAACCCGGCTGAAGTCATAGCGCACACCACGAGCGCCTTCGTGTTGCAGCATTGCAGCATCGCAGTATTGCTGTGGCGTGGTGCGTGTGTCGCCGACACCGTCTATGCCACCCACTATGCTGGATATATACTGTGCCCTTTACCTAGACGGGCAAAACAGACTTTCGAAGAAAGGTATCCGCCTTACATGAGCGCTGACACCGGCACCGACACGTTGGCCACCCAGGCCTCCAAGGCCGTAGAGAAGCTGCAAAGATTCCTGCTCCCGCGCGCAGGCGAGCCTTATGACGTGCGCAGGCTCTACCTGATCGAGGACGAGCACAACACAAGCCGGGCGGCATGGGAAGATCGCGGATCCATCGCGGTCAAGGCAGGCAACGAACTGAGCTTCCTGACCTACTTCAACGCCTTCCCCGCCAGCTACTGGCGCCGCTGGTCGCAGCTCGACACCGTGGTGCTGCGCGTGGTCATCGAGGGAACCGCCCGCGTGGACGTCTACCGCTCCAAGATCGACGGCGCCCGCATAGCGGTCGAGGGTGCGGTGGTCAGCGACGACGCGGTCGAATTCGAGCTGTCCCTGCAGCCTTTTGAGGACGGCGGCTGGCTCTGGTTCGACCTCACCGCGCAGACCGACGCCCGCATCGTCGAGGCCGGCTGGTATGCCCCCACTGCGCCGGGTGCGCAGGTGCTTCCCGACGGCCAGCGGGTCGGCCCCTTCGAGCCACGCGTGACCGTCGGCATCCCCACCTTCAACCGCCCGGCCGACGCCGTGGCCGCGTTGGAGGCCCTGGCCAGCGACCCCGAGGTCGACGCGGTCATCGATACCGTCATCATGCCCGACCAGGGCAACAAGCACCCCGCCGACGAGCCCGGCTACGCCCAGGCCGTGGCGGCCTTCGGGGACCGTTTCTTCGAGTTCCGGCAGGGCAACCTCGGCGGCTCCGGCGGCTACTCGCGCATCATGTACGAGGCCTTGGGCGGCGTGGACGGCACCAAGCCAGCCGGCGCCGCGGAAAGCCCCTACATCCTCTATATGGACGATGACATCGCCATCGAGCCGGACTCCGTGCTGCGCGCGCTTCAGGTGGCCCGCTACGCCAAGAGCCCGATCCTCGTCGGCGGGCAGATGCTCAACCTCCAGGAACGCAGCCACCTGCACACCATGGGCGAGGTCATCGGCCGCCACGACTTCATGTGGACCTCGGCCCCGCACGTCCACTACGACCACGACTTCTCCGCGCACCCGCTGTCCGACCGCGGCAAGCCCGGCGACAAGCCCGACATGCCCAACTCCGTGGACCTGCACCGCCGCATCGACGCCGAGTTCAACGGCTGGTGGATGTGCATGATCCCGCGCGTGGTGGCCCAAGAGATTGGCCAGCCGCTGCCGCTGTTTATCAAGTGGGACGACGCCGAATATGGCCTGCGCGCCGCCAAGCATGGCTTCCCGACGGCCACCTGGCCCGGCATCGCCATTTGGCACATGGCCTGGTCCGACAAGGACGACGCCATCGACTGGCAGGCCTACTTCCACCTGCGCAACCGCCTGGTGGTCGCGGCAAACTACCACGAGGGCCCGGTCGACGGCATCATCAAGAGCATGCAAAAGGCCACGATCAAGCACCTGTTGTGCCTGGAGTATTCCACCGTGGCCATCCAGAACGAGGCCATGAAGGACTTCCTCGCGGGCCCCGACCAGCTCTTCGACATCCTCGAATCCTCCCTCCCGCGCATCGCGGCGATCCGCAAGGGCTACCCGGACGCCGTGGTCCTGCCCACCGCCGCCGACCTGCCCAAGCCCTCCGGCATCCCCGGCGTGCCGATCAAGGACATCGGCGGGCGCCTGGCCCCGGTAAAGAAGGCGGTGTGGCTGGCCAAGGGCCTCAAGCACTCGCTTACCAAGGCCGACCCGGCCCACTGGGAGGTTCCGCAGGCCAACCTCGCACCCATCGAGGCCCGCTGGTTTAGCCTGTCGCGCCTCGACGGCGCGACCGTGACTACCGCTGACGGCCGCGGCGTGGTCTACCGCAAGCGTGACCTGGACAAGGCCAAGGAGCTGCTTGCCGAGTCCCGCCGCCTGCAAAAGGAGGTCGCCGAGCGCTTCGAGGAACTCAAGGCCACCTACCGGGCAGCCCACGGCGAGCTGACCAGCCGCACGGCATGGTCCGCCATCTTCGAGCCGGGTGGGGAGAGCTAACGGTGGCTTCGGTGGGTAATAAGAAGATTGTCAACGAGGCGGACCTGCTGGTCGCCCTCCAGGAGACCATCGCCGACAAGCCGGGCGTGCTTTCGCTGGCCCGGGGCCTGTCTCACTTCGGCGAGCACGCCCTGGGATGGATTGCCCTCGGCGCGGTGGGCGCACTCGTTGATAGCAAGCGCCGCGCCGACTGGGTGCGGCTGGCCGTGGCCGCTGTCATCGCGCATGCGATTTCCGTGGTTGTCAAGCGTGTCGTGCGCCGCAAGCGCCCCCACGACGAGCGCATCCGCATCGGGGTTTCCACCCCCAGCAAGCTGAGTTTCCCCAGCTCACATGCCACCTCCACCTCGGCGGCTCTGGTGAGCCTGGCGAAGCTAAGCCACAACCCCCTGCCGCTGCTCGGTGTGCCGGTGATGATGATTTCGCGTATGGTACTCGGGGTGCATTACCCCACCGACGTCCTCACCGGCGCCGTCGCAGGGGCCGCGACCGCGGAGGCTGTCGCACGATACGGGAAGGCAAACTAAGAACATGGCCGATAATGATCGCATCATTGGATCGGAGCCACACACCCTCGGGCTTGACGTGGAAACCGCGCCGGTCGCCGACGTAGAATCCAAGCGCAAGCCGCCGAAGAACCTGGTCGACGGCATGATCAAGGCCCTGCGCCCGAAGCAGTGGGTCAAAAACGTGCTGGTGTTGGCCGCGCCGATGTCGGCGGGTGCTGAGCACCTGTTCAACAAGTCCACGCTCATCGACGTAGCCATCGCCTTCATCGCGTTCTGCCTCGCCGCGTCGTCCATTTACCTCATCAACGACGCCCGTGACGTGGAGGCCGACCGCGCCCATCCCACCAAGCGCTTCCGCCCGATTGCCTCGGGCGTGCTGCCGGTCAACCTTGCCTATGTGATGGCGGTGGTGCTCATCATCGCAGCGCTCGCCATCAGTTACACGGCAAGCTCCGGGCATGGGCTGGCCATCGTCATCGCCGTCTACATCGTCTTGCAGCTGGGCTACTGCTTCGGGTGGAAACACCAGCCGGTCATCGACATCGCGCTGGTCAGCTCCGGATTCATGCTGCGCGCGATGGGCGGCGGTGTCGCCGCGGGCATCGAGTTTTCTCAGTGGTTCCTCTTGGTGGCCGCCTTCGGCTCGCTGTTTATGGCCTCCGGCAAACGCTATGCCGAGCTGCTGCTCGCCGAGCGCTCCGGCGCCAAGATCCGCAAGGCCCTCGAGGGCTATACCGCGACCTACCTGCGTTTCGTGTGGACGCTGGCGGCTTCGGCCGTGGTCATTTCCTACTCCCTGTGGGGCTTTGAGATGGCAAGCGCCGCCACCGGCGCCGGTGCCGTGTGGTACCAGATCTCCATGGTGCCGTTTACCGTGGCGATCCTGCGCTACGCCATGGACATCGACCGCGGCAACGGCGGCGCCCCCGACGAGCTGGCGCTGACCGACCGTGCCCTGCAAATCCTCGCGCTTGCCTGGGTGGCCTGCATCATCATGGCCGTCTACATCACCCCGGCGCTGTAATTTAGTACCGCTTCGACCCCGCGCAGGCGGGGTCTTTTTTGCTTCAGAAGACCCTATCGGAGTGCGGCGGGGTGGACGTCGGAAAGCCTCACCGGCCTGCGGGCAAGGTAAAGCGAGGCCGCAGGTGGGCTTTGCTAGAGTTTTCCCCATGACTAAAGCGCGCGACCTTACTGTTGTCACCGCCGTGCTGTCGGCGGTGACTGTCGGGGTGCTGGGGTTCGTTGGCGGATGGCACCGTCGCTGGATCAGCGACGACGGGCTCATTGTCCTACGCACCGTCCGCAACCTGCTCGCCGGAAACGGGCCCGTGTTCAACGCCGGGGAGAGGGTAGAAACCAACACCTCAACGCTTTGGCAATACCTTATATATGTGGTCGCGCTCATCAGCGATGCCCCGCTGGAAACCATCGCCATGTGGTGCGCGCTTACCCTCACCACCCTCGCGCTGGCGATCGCCGCCTGGGCCACCGCCAAGCTCTACCGCACCGGCGCGCTGCTGGTCCCGCTGGGCGGGCTCATGTACATCGCCACCCCGCCGGCCAGGGACTTTGCCACCTCCGGACTGGAGTGGGGCTTAAGCATCTTCTGGATCGCGGTGCAATGGCTGCTGCTCGTACGCTGGGTTCAGGCGGGCGACAGTGCGCCTGGCGCGCACGCCAAGCCCAGCCGCGATTGGGCAACCTACCTGTTGGCTCTGTGGTCGGGTCTGTCCTGGCTCGTTCGCCCGGAGCTCGCCCTCTACGGTGGCATGACCGGGCTGTTGCTGCTGGTGACCGCGGGTGGCGCGCGCAAGGCCGCCGCGATCCTGGCATGGGCATTGCCGATCCCGGCCGCCTACCAAATCTTCCGCATGGGTTACTACGGACTCATCGTGCCGCATACCGCGGTAGCGAAGTCGGCATCGGGATCCGCGTGGGGATCCGGCATGGAGTACCTACGCGACTTCGCCGACCCCTACGCGCTGTATCTGGGTCTTGCCGCCGCCGCGCTGGCCGGTGCGTTCGTGGTGTTGCAATTGCTTTCCGACGGCCACCGCGTGGCCAGCCGATTTCGACTGCGCAGCACGGTGGGCATCATCGTGCTCGTGGTAGTCTGCGCAAGCCTGCACGTGCTCTACGTGCTGCGCGTCGGCGGCGACTTCATGCACGGACGCATGCTGCTGCTTCCCATGTTCACCCTGCTTCTACCGGTGGCGGTGGTCAAGGTGTGGGACACGGACACACGATTCGGGTTCGCGCACGCCGGCGCGCTGGCCTCGGTGGCCGGTGGCATCTGGTGGTCGGGGTCCGCCGTCATCGGTGGGCACCCCTATACCCTCCCTCAAGACACCGTCAACCTGGGTGTGGTCGATGAACGCGCCTTCTGGACGATCTTGACCGCCACCGGTCATGCGCCACAAACCGCCCAAGACTACCTCGGCATGGGCGCGCTGAACGGATGGCAGGAGGCGATGGAAGAAGGCCTAGCCAACAACGACTCCCAGTTCATCCAGTACAGCGTCGACCCCGACAGCGGCACCGTGAGCTGGAAGACGCTGCCGCGCACCACCGAAGACACCGACCTGGCGGGCACCCCACTGACGATGACCCTCATCAACCTCGGCATGACTGGCATGAACTCCCCGCTGAATGTGCGCGTGGTGGACAACATGGGCCTGGCCAACCCGATCGCGGCCCGCCAACCGCGCAACCCCGACGGGCGCATCGGCCACGACAAGAATCTGCCCATCGAATGGCAGCTCGCCGATTCCGCCATGCCTGTCGAGGCCACCCCGGATTACTACAACCAAGACGGCGTGGTCCAGGCCCGCCAGGATCTCTACACGGAGGACTTCCAGCGCCTGTTTGCCTCCTACCGTGCGCCGATGAATGCCTCCCGATTCTTCTCCAACATCAAGTTCTCGCTCACGCTTGGCCGCACCCTCGAGCTCAACCCTGACGTCTACTCCTACGCCGACCAGACTCCGGTCGATGATCCGCAGCCCATTCGCTGGGATTATGAGATCAAGCTCGACCAGCCGCGCCAGTAGTGTGAAGGGCAAAAGGGCAGGTAGCGCCGGAAAGTGGGGGCAAGGGATGTTGTTGAAAAGTAAAAGCGTTGTTTATTCAACCGTTATATGGGCTACGATAAGTGCTGTCTGCATTGTAACGAATCGGTCTCGCTTCGCGACATGCCAAGAGAATGATGAAGTAAAGCCGAACGAAGAAGAGAAACGCCAAGGAGAGACATGACTTTATCCGCCGGAATCAAAGGCGTCATAAAGAAGATTTCTGCCTCCGTCGCCGCCGTTGCCACTGCAGCCTCCCTCATGGTTGCCGGAGCCGGAACGGCAGCCGCCGCAAACCGTGACTGGCTGCGTGCCGACGCCACCGGAAGCTGTGACTGGGATGCTCACGGCTACTGGGTGCAGCGTTGTGACGTCTGGTCGGCATCCATGGGACACAACATCGCCGTGCAGATCCAGCCGGCCGAGCGCGGCGGCAACGCCGGCCTCTACCTGCTTGATGGCATGCGCGCCACCGATTGGGCTAACGCGTGGACCGTGGAGACCAGCGCCCCGTCGATGTTCGTAGGTAACAACATCACCCTCGTCATGCCGGTGGGTGGCGCAAGCTCCTTCTATGCCGACTGGCAAGGACCAGCAAAAATGGACGGTACCGGCAACTACCAGTGGGAGACCTTCCTCACCTCGGAACTGCCGGCCTACCTGGAGGCTAACTTCGGCGTGGCTCGAAACAACAACTCCATCGCCGGTTTGTCCATGGGGGGCACCGCAGCCCTGAACCTGGCTGCCCGCCACCCGGATCAGTTCCGCCAGGCATTGTCCTACTCTGGCTACCTCACCATGAGCCACCCCGGCATGGGACCGCTGCTGTCGCTGGCGATGATGGATGCGGGCGCATTCAACTTCAACAACATGTACGGCGGATGGATTACCCCCACCCGCTTCGCCAATGACCCGTACCTGAACATGGACGGCCTGCGCAACACCGACGTCTACATCTCCGCTGCAAACGGGCTGCCCGCTGCCGCCGATTTCCAGCGCTACCCGGCGAATGTTGTGGCCAACGGTATTCCGCTGGAGTGGTTCTCGCGCTACACCACCACCCTGTGGGAGCTCAAGGCCCGCGCCTCCGGTATTAATCCGACTGTTAACTATCCGATCTCCGGCTTGCATAACTGGCTGCAATGGGAGTATCAGCTACGGCAGTCTCAGGGGCAGATTCTTAACGTCATGAACGCTTGGTAAGAATCTTTCGCAGGGACGCAAGCACCGGTTCTAATCGGTGCTTGCGTCCTTGTCATTCAGCTGGGAAATGTCAAAGCCAAGTCCCGGTGGTGAGAAAAAAGTGAAAGAATGTCAGTTCTTGGGACTAAAGTTACGGAGTGTCACTACCCAAAGTCTCAAGTTCAACTTAAACTTGAGTGCGTCTTGTCTGCTGCTTCTCCCGGTACCCACATGCCGAAGAGAACGAGGGAGACATAAAAGCTATGTTGATGCTACTTGGCCGGGGGAGGGGAACCCTCGGGCGGTAGGAGAAGCTAGTGCCACCCATCAAAGCACCACTTACCTCTACACCTGAATAAGGATGAAGTACATGCGCGACACCGCATCGAAGAAGCGCGGTCCGGCTCGGATCGCAGTGTTGACCGTTCCCACGATCCTCGCATTGGGTGCGAGCCTGTTGCCCCCGGCCGCCCAGGCCCAAGACTTCGGGGGTCTCAGCTCCGCGCTGGGCAGCTCCACCGACTATCTGGATAATCCAGGCACCACCCGCACCCCGGTCAAAACCACCTACCCGGTGATCTCCGGCCTGCCCGAAGGCGTCAGCGTCGACCACGTGGACTGGCTGACCAGCCGCCGCATCGCCATCTTCATCAAGTCTGCGGCCATGCCCAAGGAACTCATTCAGGTGCAGGTGCTCCTGGCCCGCGACTGGAACAGTGACTCCTCGCGCACCTTCCCATCCATCTGGATGCTGGACGGCCTGCGCGCCCAGGATGATGAGTCCGGCTGGACCATCAACACCAACGTCGAGCAGTTCTACGCCGACAAGAACATCAACGTTATCCTCCCCGTGGGTGGACAGTCTTCCTTCTACTCCGACTGGCAGCAGCCCAACAACGGCAAGAACTACCAGTGGGAGTCCTTCCTCATCAACGAGCTGATCCCCGTCCTGCGCGAGGGCTTCCGCACCAACGATGACCGCGCCATCGTCGGCCTGTCCATGGGTGGCACCGCCGCCGTCAACATTGCGGAGCGCCACCCATCCCTGTTCAAGTTCGTCGGTTCCTTCTCCGGTTACTTGGACACCACCTCACTTGGCATGCCCGTCGCTATTGCGGCCGCGCAGAGCGATGCCGGTGGTTTTGACTCCACCGCCATGTGGGGCCAGGCGGGCTCTCAGGACTGGATCGACCACGACCCGAAGCTGGGCGTCGCGGATCTTAAGGGCATGTCTGTCTACGTCTCCGCAGGCTCCGGCAAGGATGACTATGGCACCGCGGGATCCGTGGCCAAGGGGCCTGCCAACTATGCAGGCGTGGGACTCGAGGCTCTATCGCGCATGACCACCGATACCTTCGTCCGAGCCGCCAAGGATGCGGGAATTCCGGTCACCGCCGTCTTCCGCCCAACCGGCGTCCATGACTGGCCTTACTGGCAGTTTGAGATGGCACAGTCCTGGTCGCAGACCGCCACCGCACTGGGCTTAAGCGATGCCGACCGCGGCACGGAATGCACCTCCGGCGGCGAGCTTGCCGACGTGGCCTCCGCCAATGCAGCAGCTCTGGGAGGATGCTTGACCAGCGAATACGACATCGAAGGCGGCAAGGCACAGGACTTCCTCGAAGGCCGAGTCTTCTACTCCACCGCCACCGGCGCCCACGCCCTGTGGGGTTCCATCAGTGCGCTCTACAACCAACTCGGCGCCGAGAAGTCTTGGCTAGGCTTCCCGACCAGCGAAGAGATGGCGATCAAGGACGGTGGCCGCTTCGTGCGCTTCCAAAACGGAAACATCTACTGGTCGCCCACCACTGGCGCTGTCGCCGTGCCGAATGACATTATCGACGCCTGGGGCGAGCTCAACTGGGAAAACGGTGACCTGGGCTACCCGACCGCCGAGGCCGAAGCGATCGACGGCGGCCTGGTCCAGCAATTCCAAAACGGCTATGTCGTGCGCACCGCCGACGGCAAGAACTACTGGCTGCGCGGCGAGATCGCGAAGAAGTACGGGGAGATGGACACGGCCAGCTCCGCACTCGGTTACCCGGTCGGCAACGAACGCCTCATCAACGGCGGCGCCTTCCAGGAGTTCGAGAACGGCAACATCTACTGGTCTGCGACCACCGGGGCTCACTACATCCTCAAGGGCGCCATCTTCAACGCCTGGGGCACCAAGCAGTGGGAGCAGGGTGCCTACGGATACCCCACCAGCGACCAGACCAACACCGCTGGCGTCTCCACGGTCACCTTCCAACACGGCACCATCACCGAGGTCGCAGGTGTAGTCAAGGAAGACCTGAAGTAGCATGCGATCTAGGCTGATGGCCGCCGTCATGCTCACATCCGCAACCACCCTTGCGGCGTGTGGCGGTGCGGCGGTGGATAACTCGGAGCAGACCTCCATCCCCCCGTTGACCCGCAGTCAAGCGAACACTGCTGCAGCCAGCAGCTCCTCAAGCACGTCATCGGCAAGCGTGTCGGCAACGGTGACGGCCACGGGGACGTCGGCAAGCGCTTCGGCAATCGATACCGCTGAGCCAATGCTAGATCAGGGGCAGCAAATCAGCGGGATACCAGCCACCACCGACAACTTCTCCGCGAAGGAACGCGCTTTCATCGACCAGCTCACCCAAGCTGGCGTGGACGTCACCGGCGTGGAGGCCCAGATGCTCGGTGCCGCGGGCATCGTCTGTGTGGGTGAGACAGAAGGCCTTGGACCTGCAACCGTGCAGGGGCTGGCAGGCCAGCTCATCGAGCAAGGCCGCACCAGCCTCGACCACGAGCACACCATCGCCGCGATTGAAACCGCTGCACGAAGCGCGTACTGCTAGGAAGTTATGAAGAAAGCTATTACCGTCATCGCCACCATCCTCGTGCTGGTGCTCATCCTCACCGGGATTACCCGCTGGGTTAATAACCGCAACGGATCCAGCGAGACGGGAACGGAAACCGCCGCACCGACCTCCCCGTTGCAGCCGGAATGGTGCCCGGACGTGGAGGTCATCGCGGCGCCGGGTACCTGGGAGTCCAGCGCCATGGACGATCCGGTCAATCCGACCGCCAACCCGGCTTCCTACATGCTGACGATCACGCAGCCTCTGCAGGCCACTTACCCGGCGGATCAGGTCAAGGTATGGACGCTGCCGTATACGGCGCAATTCCGCAACATCAATTCCATGCAGGAGATGAGCTACGACGACTCCCGTACGGAGGGCACCAACACCCTCAATGCGGAGCTCGTGGCAACCCATGCGGAGTGCCCGCTGACGGACTTTATCCTCACCGGCTTCTCCCAGGGGGCAGTGATCGTGGGCGATATCGCCAACGAAATCGGAACGGGTTCGGGAGTCATCCCGGCCGAACGCGTAAGGGGTGTCGCCCTTGTTGCCGACGGCCGCAGGCAGAATGGTGTGGGCCAGACTGTCGGCAACCCGGTGTCCGGTGTCGGGGCGGAGATCTCCTTGCAGCCTCTCAACCTAGTCGTCCAGGCAGTGGTGCCGGGCGCCACCATGCGCGGCGAGCGCGTCGGCGGATTCGGCGAACTCAACGACCGCGTATTCAACATCTGTGCCCCCGGTGATTCCATCTGTGATGCGCCGATTGGTGTCAACGATGCGTTGGCGCGTGCTCAGTCGCTCATCCAGCCAAACGTTGCCCATGCCACCTACGCCACGAACCCGGATGTCATCCCGGGCACCACGGCTAGCTTGTGGATCGTGGACTGGGCAAAACAGCTCATCGGCTAATCTCGGCACGCCTCGTAGGCCCCCTGGTGGGGGCCTTTTGTGTGTGTTTAGGCTTTGGGGTGCCAGGGTGGGTAGGTCCAGGTGGGTGTGCCGTTTGTTCTTTCGATGCGGCCGTGTTTGGGTTTGCTGGGGTCATCGTCGTTTTTTCCGTTGTGGAAGGGGCACAGCATCGTCAGGTTGCTGCTTGTAGTAGTCCCGCCGCGATTCCAGGCGTGGATGTGGTGGACTTGGCATGTGTCTGCTGGTTGATTGCAGTCTGGGTGGGCGCAGGTTAAGGATTCCAGGGTGGCTAGGTCGCGTTGCTTTTTGTTGGCGAACCGGGAGGAGCGTACGAGGTCGACGGGTCCTTCTACGGGGTGGATAAGCCCGAACCCCCATTCTTTATCTAGTAGGGCGGCAACGATTTGGGTGCTGGTGCGTGTGACTCCGTCGGAGCAGGTGAAGGTGGTTTCATCGCTGGTGGCATCGAGGACGGTGGTGAGTTTGTCTAGGGGGATGGCGACGATGGGTCGGAGTGTTTTGGTGATGGTGCCGGTGTGGGGGAAGTTTTTGGCTGGGTCGGGGAGGTCTTTGAGTGTTTCGTAGAGGAGGTCGATGTCGGCTGGTTCGCCGTTGATTTTTAGTTGCCAGAGGTTGTTGCGGTTGCGGTTGAGGTACACGCCTTTGGCCAACGGTGCTGGTGGGGTGGTGTAGCCGTTGGTGATTTTTCGTGCTTGGGTGGCGAATTGTCCGGTGGAGAGGTTGCCGAGGTTGATCAGCTCGCTGCGTAGTTGCCAGGTGGTTTTGTCGCCTTTGACTCTGCGGGTGCAGTTTTCGATGATTTCGAGGTGGGCGAGGGTGAGCCCGAGGGAGTCTATGGTTTCCCGGCAGGTGGCTTGCATCCTGGTGTAGGAGGTGGTGCCGTAGTACACCTTGGCTAGGGTTTTCAGTTGGGTGGCTGTGTTTTCGGGTAGTCCGCGTGCGACAAGGGCAGCGGTAGTGGACCCGGTGGCGTCCTGGATGAGGGCGAGCGGGTTGTTGAGTATTGCTGCTAGCTGGTCGATCGGATTCATGCCCTCAACGCTAACGAGGTGTCAAGGATTCCTCGAGTAGCTGGCCTGGGGCCTGTGGATAACCCGACCATCTGAGTGTTTCTCAGCACCGTCCTGTGGATAACTTCCCGCCGGTCCGCGGTCCACAAACGCCAAAAAATCGAAACGCAATGGGTTCATAGGCGCTACAACCACAATGCGACACATTGATAGGACTTACCACACTCTCAGTAACCGTACCCGGCTGCGGCGCGGTGACCGTCGGAAAGCAACCTGGGCCGGGTGTAACATTTGGGGCACGTGAAGCTCAACGAAAAAAAGTTTTCCCTAAAAGTAATATTGGGAACAAAACTTACGATGAAGTAACTGATACGTTGACACCAATCCAAGGAGAACAATGGATTTACATGCGGCCATGGGCCAATTCTTTGACGAAACGGGAAATATCTCCCTCAAGCCAGAACTGACCCTCGCCGGGCTGTGTGAGGTTTTCTACCAGGCGGAGGCCGCGCAGGGTACCGACGGCCGCACCACGATGCGTTACTGGGACTTCACCCAGTCCCGCGAAGGTGTCGCGCGCGATTACACGCGCAAGGAAATCAACACCCGCATCAAGGCTGTGGCCGCGCGCCTGCAGCAGGTGGGCACCATCGGCGACCGCGCGGTGATCTTGTGCAACAACTCCCCGGAGTACCTGTTCAGCTTCCTCGGCGCCCTCTACGCGGGCATGGTGCCAATCCCGCTGTATGATCCGACGGAGCCAGGCCATGCCGATCACTTGAAAGCCGTCATCGGAGATTCTTCCCCGAAGGTGGTGCTGACCAACTCCCACTCGGCCGCTGCTGTGCGCAGCTTCTTTGCCAGCGTGCCGGGACGCGAGCGTCCGCGCATCCTGGCGGTGGATTCGCTGCCGGACTCCCTTGCGGCAAGCTTCGTGAACCCCTTTGCCACCGAGGCAGGCCAAGCGCTGGCGGCCAAGGGTGTGGCCCCGGTGGACCTGACCGCGTTCTTGCAGTACACTTCCGGCTCCACCCGCACTCCCGCGGGCGTGGTGCTGACGAACCGCTCGATCATCACCAACGTGCTGCAGATCTTTACCGCGGTGCAGCTTAAGACCCCGCTGCGACTGGTGAGCTGGCTGCCGCTGCACCATGACATGGGTATCATCTTGGCCGCCTTCATCACGATCCTTGGCCTCGATTTCGAGCTGATGGCACCGCGCGATTTCATTCAGCAGCCCAAGCGCTGGATTGACCAGCTCAACCGCCACGACGGCGATGTCAACGTCTACACCGTGATTCCGAACTTCGCACTCGAGCTTGCAGCCCGCTACGGCAAGCCGGCCGACGGTGAGCAGCTGGACTTCAGCGCCGTGGAGGGCCTGGTAATCGGTTCCGAGCCGGTGACAGAAAAGGCAGTGGACGCCTTCTTCGAGGTCTTTGGCCCGTTCGGCCTGCGCCGGAATGTGATGCGCCCATCCTATGGCCTTGCGGAGGCATCGCTGCTGGTGACCACCCCGCAGACCGAGAATCGCCCGCTGTTTGGCCAGTTCGACCGCGAGGCACTGGCGCAGGGCCAGGCCAAGCTGGTGGACAAGGGTCCGGACGCTGTCTCGATCGCCTCTTGTGGTCAGGTCGTGCGCCCGCAGTTTTTGGTCATTGTTGATCCGGAGACCAAGCAGGAGCTTCCCGACGGCCACGTCGGCGAGCTGTGGACCAACGGCGCCAACACCGCCGCCGGTTACCTCGATCGCCCGGCCGACACTGAGGAGACCTTCCGCAACACCCTGGCCGGCCGCCTGCCGGAAAACTCCCGCGCACAGGGCGCGCCGGATGACAACTGGATGGCCTCCGGCGACCTCGCGGTGATCGTGGACAATGAGGTGTATATCACCGGCCGCCTCAAGGACCTCGTTATCATCGCCGGCCGCAACCACTACCCGGCCGACATCGAGTACACCGTCGACCACGCCTCCGAGCAGGTGCGTGCGGGCGCGGTGGCCGCCTTCGCCATCCCCGGCGACGACGTGGAAAAGCTCATCATCTTGGCCGAGCGCGACGAGCAGGCCGACCCTTCGGGCGACGCCGCAGCCATCGAGGCAATCCGCGCGGCGGTGGTCGACGCCCACGGCGTGACACCTGCGGATATCCGGATGGTGGATCCGGATACCATCGCGCGTTCCTCCTCAGGCAAGATCGCGCGCCGCGTAAACAAGCGGATTTACCTGGAGGGCTAGTCCCCGCGTTCGTACCACCCCGGGTGTGAGGAGCTAGGCACAGTGTGCCTGGCTCCTTTTCCCTTTGTGCGTCAGTATGCGCGTATACGATTGAATGCATGGCTACTCTCGCTGCCGCCACACCAGCAATCGAGGTGCGCGACCTGTGTGTGGGTTTCGGTCCCGCCCTCGTACTCGACCATCTTGACCTGCAGGTATTACCAGGCACCATCCACGGCTTCCTCGGACCCAACGGGGCGGGCAAGTCCACCACGATCCGCACGCTGCTGGGCCTACTGAAGCCACAATCGGGGCGGGTGCGCGTTCTTGGCCAGGACCCGTGGCAGCATCCGGAGGTGTTAAAGCGCACGGCCTACGTGCCCGGTGATGTAAGCCTGTGGCCGCAGCTGACGGGCGCGGAAACCCTGCGGGTGCTGGAGCGACTGCGCGGTGTCAGCAGCGACCGCGCGCGCGAGGCCCACCTTATCGAGGCTTTCTGCCTGGATACCGGCAAGCGGATCAAGGAGTATTCCACGGGTAACCGCCGCAAGGTGATGCTGGTGGCAGCGCTGTCGGCGCCGGCGGAACTGTTGTTGCTCGACGAGCCCACCGCGGGCCTGGATCCGCTGATGGAGCAGGTGTTTGTCGATGAGGCGCGGGCAATGGTCCGCAACGGCGTGACGGTTCTTTTGTCCAGCCACATCATGAGCCAGGTGGAAAAGCTCTGCGACTCGGTCACCCTCATCAAGTCCGGGCGAGCCATCGAATCCGGCGCCATGTCCGACATTGCACGGCTGAGCGCGGAAAAGATTTCCGTGCGCCTGCTGCAGGATCCGCCCGCGCACCTGGGCACCTGGACCCGCCACGGGGAGCGCATCGAGCGCACCGCCGCCCGCGATGAGGTCCCGGCACTGCTCAAGGAACTCGTCGAACTCGGGGCGCAGGACTTTGCCTGCCAGACCGAATCGCTGGAGGAGACCTTCCGGTCCCATTACCAGGGAAGCCGGCCATGAGTGAGGTTCTAGCGCTGGCCCGGTTCCAGCTGCGGGCGCGCCGCAAGGTTAATGCCATCTGGCTGCTGAGCTTGGGGGCCTGCCTGGCGATGTTCCCCGCGGCCTACTACAACTACTATCCCAACGTCGACGACCGCGCGGTGCTGGTGGAATCGATGCGCACCAACACCGCCACCCGTGCCCTGTACGGGGTGCTGGGGGAGCCGGGCACGCTCGGCCAGCTCATCAACTGGGAGGTGGCGCTGTGGATCGTGCTGCTGGGGGCGGTCATGGCGGTGCTGCATTTCTCGGCGGTCTATCGTGGCTGGGAGCAGTCCGGCCAGCTGGAGCTCGTGCGCGCCGCGGGCTCGCGCCGGCATGTCCCGCTTTCCGCGGCCCTGGTGTCCTCGGTCGCGCTGTGCGTGGGGCTTGGGGTGTTAGCCTTTTTGGCTTTGGGTACCCAGTCGCTCATCTTCGACGAGCTCACCTGGTCGGGTGCGGGCTTTTTCGCGCTGATGGTGACGCTATCGTGCTGCGGCTCGGTGCTTCTAGCTGGCCTTTTCCAGCTTTTCTCCCAGTCTTCTCCGGGGAGGGTGGGGATGGCTAGTCTAGGGCTGTCTTATTGCGCGCGCGCCTATGCGGACGCCACCGATGATGCCGCGTGGCTCAATTGGCTCAGCCCGCTGGGCTGGAAGGCGGTGATCGACCCCTATGGTGCCAACAGCGCCGCCGCGTGCGCCGGGGTGGCAGGAGCGTGCCTGGTTGCCTGCGCGGTACTCGCGCTTGCCGACGCCCACCGCCCCTATTCGCAATCGTTGGTCGGCAACCGTAGGCGTCGGAAAGCAAGGAAAGCGCGCGAGTATGCGACGGTGCCCGCGATCCTGTGGCGGCTAAGCCGCAGCCCGCGGGTGACGTGGCTAATCGCGGTGACGGCGGTGGAGGCGTTCATGGTCTCGCTGTCGGGCTCGATTAAGGAGATGATCGCGCAGGATGCCAACACCGGGCAGATGTTCGCGCAGCTCGTGCCGGAGGGGGACCTGATTAGCGGCTTTATCATCTACATCACGATGTTTTCTGCGATGCTGATAACCGTGGCCACCGTCTCGCTCATGCTGGGGCATCGTTCGATGGAGCGCGAGGGAAAGGTTGACCTCTTCCGCGCGGCCGGGCGGGCGCGCATCAGCCCGCTAGCCGAGGAGATCGCCGTGGTCTTCGCCACGCTCGTCTTGATGCTGCTGGGCGTGTTCGCAGGCGGGGCGTTGAGCCTCGATGTGCAGCTGTGGGATGTGCTGGGCAAGGCCGTGGCCTCGCAGCTGGGACCCACGGTGTTCTTCCTAGGAATAAGCGCCCTGCTGGTGGGCGTGGCGCCGCGGATGGCCAACCTCGCCTGGCTGCCGGTGGTGGTGGCCGCGCTGATTTCCACCTTCGGGGAGCTGTTTTCCTTCCCGGAGTGGCTGGTTGCGGCCTCGCCTTTCGGCATGACCTATACGCTTGCCGACGCCCACGTGCCGCAGACCATCTTGCTGGTCATCATCGGTGCGGCCTGCGCGGGGCTGGGTTTAGTAGGGATGCGTCGGCGTGCGGTGGCAGGGTAGGTGAGTACCGTAGTAGGCATGAACGAGATCACGCTCGAGAGAGTGGAGGCCGCCTTCGCCAAGGCGCGGCACTCGCGCGTCGACGACCCCAACGGGCTGGAGGGAATTGTCATCCCCTTCGAGGACTTCGCGGTGTTCTATCAGGTGGGCGAGCAGTTGTTGAGCTCCACCGCCCGCTGGCGCGCTGAGGTCCCAGCACACCTGCGCGAGCAGGTGCAGGCTTTCGTGCTCGAGCAAAACTCCCACCTGATCGCCCCCACCATGGCCTTCGAGGATGCCGTCGATTCCGTCATTTTCAAGTCCGACCACCCGCTGGCCGAGGGGCTCGACTACGAGCAGCTAGACGCCCTGCTGCACACCCAGCTGCAGCTGCACGCGGCCGCAGTCGGCATGTGCAACCAGCGCTTCCCCGAATTGGTGACCTGGCACAAGGAGCGGGCATGACTCAGGCGACAATCGATTTTTTGCGCCTGCAGCAGGCGGTGGAGGCGCTCGGGCTCACGCTCATGGCCAACCCCGATGCCTCTATGCTCGCGGTGACCTATAAGGACGTGCGGATCTCGCTGAGCGCTGGGGTTGCCGAGCATGCCCTCGTTGTAACGGGCTACCCCAGCCACTTCCTCCCGCTGGATGAGAGGGAGAAGGTCTTTTCCTGGTGTGCGGATTTCGCGCGCCGCAATCGCTGGGCCACGCCGAAGCCCTTCTATGACGGACACGTGCAAGAGCCTAAGGGCATCGGGGCGGCGGTGGTAGTTACCATCTTGACCCCTGCCGGTGCCAGCGATGCGCAACTGAAGTCTTGGGTGGGGCAAGCTATCACCCAGGCCGCCGCGGCGGTGGGCGATTATGAGGCGCTGTTGGCCTCGGAGCCACGCGACTAGGTGTGCTTTTGTCATCCCAATTGGTTGCGGGCAAGAATGATGCGCCGCCGGTGAAACGTTTGTGGCCGGTGGGACGATATAGAATAGACAGACTTATGTTATAAAACGGTGACCTTTCCCGCCTGTGTTTTAAAATCCCAGCTCAGGGAGGGTGTCGCCTATGGAACGAGGGACTTTCTTCGATGCATGATCAGCAGGATCCATCCGGCGCCGACAAGGTGGCCATGACGGTTGCCGAGCTGCGCACCTGGCTGCGCAATTGGGTGATGAGCACCACGGGCCTGCCCGCCGAGGAGATCACCGACGACAAGCCGATGCAGTCCTTCGGGCTGTCTTCGCGCGATGTGGTCATCCTTTCCGGCGAGTTGGAGAACCTGCTGGGTGTGAGCCTCGATGCCACCATCGCCTATGAATACCCCACCATCGCAGCCCTGGCGACCCGCCTGGTCGAAGGCGAGCAGGCCTCCCGCGTGTCCGCACCCGCGGCGTTTCGCACCTCGCTAGGCTCCGGTTCCGCCCTGACCCCCGGCAACCACGACATCGCCGTGATCGGCATGGCCGCGAAGTACCCGGGCGCGCATGACATCGACGAGATGTGGCAGATGCTGATCGAGGGTCGCGACGGGCTAGGCCCGCTGCCGATCGGGCGCTGGAGCGAATACGCCGGCGATGAGGTCATGCAAAAGCGCATGGCCGAGCAGGACTTCACCGGCGGCTACCTCGACGACATCTCCTCTTTCGACCCGGAGTTCTTTGGCCTGTCCCCGCTGGAGGCCGTCAACATCGACCCGCAGCAGCGCATCATCTTGGAGCTGAGCTGGGAGGCGCTGGAAAACGCCCATATCCCGGCCTCAAGTCTGCGCGGCAAGCAGGTCGGCGTGTTCATGGGCTCGACCAACAATGACTACGGCATGCTGATCGCCGCGGACTCCACCGAGTCGCACCCTTACGCGCTCACCGGCGCCGCTTCTTCGATCATCGCCAACCGCGTGTCCTACGCCTTCGACTTCCGCGGCCCCTCGGTCGCCGTGGACACCGCGTGTTCCTCCTCGCTGGTGTCCACCCACCAAGCGGTGCGCGCCCTGCGCGACGGCGAGGCCGACCTCGCCTTGGCTGGCGGTGTCAACATCATGGCTTCGCCTTTCGCCTCCACGGCCTTCGGTGAGTTGGGCGTATTTAGCCCCACCGGCAAGGTCCACGCCTTCTCCGATGACGCAGACGGCTTCGTGCGCGCCGACGGTGCCGGCGTGCTCGTGCTCAAGCGCGTGGCCGATGCCATCGCCGACGGTGATGAGATCCTCGCCGTGATCAAGGGCTCGGCCGTCAACTCCGATGGGCACTCCAACGGGCTGACCGCCCCGAACCCGGACGCGCAGGTCGACGTGCTGCAGCGCGCCTACGCCGACGCGGGCGTGGACCCGAAGCTCGTGGACTACATCGAGGCCCACGGCACCGGCACCATCCTGGGCGATCCCATCGAGGCCACCGCTATCGGCGCCGTCTTGGGCCGTGGCCGCGACGTGGCCAGCCCCACCTTGTTAGGCTCTGCCAAGACCAACTTCGGCCACACCGAGTCCGCCGCCGGCGCGGCCGGGCTCATCAAGACCGTGCTCTCCATGCAACATGACGTGCTCCCGCCGTCGCTGAACTTCACCGAGCCCAACCGCTACGTCGACTTCGACGCCGAGCGCCTCGAGGTGGTCGAGGATCCGCGGGAGTGGCCGGAATACTCCGGCCGCAAGCTCGCCGGCGTCTCCGGCTTCGGCTTCGGCGGCACCAACGCCCACGTGGTCGTCTCCTCCTTCGACCCGGCCGACTACCCGGAGGCCACGCACACCCCGCAGGAGGCATTGCTTGCCGACGGCACCGCCGTCGCACTGCCGGTGTCTGGCCTGCTGCCGTCGAGGCGTCGGCACGCAGCGGCGGAGCTTGCGAACTTCCTGGACGGGCGCACGGACGCCGAGCTGGTGCCGCTGGCGCGCAGCCTCGCCAAGCGCAACCACGGACGCTCACGCGCGGTCGTGCTCGCCGACACCGTCGACGATGCGGTCAAGCGCCTGCGCCAGGTCGCCGACGGCAAGGTCTCCGTGGGTATTGCCGCGGCCGACGCCCCCTCGGCCGTAGGCCCCGTGTTCGTCTACTCCGGCTTCGGCTCCCAGCACCGCAAGATGGTCAAGGACTTAGTCGAACTCTCGCCGTGGTTCAAGACGCGCCTGGCCGAGCTGGACGAGATCGTCGGCTTCGAGTCCGGCTGGTCCATCCTCGACCTCGTCGCCGACGACGAGCAGACCTACGACACCGAGACCGCGCAGGTGGCCATTACCGCCATCCAGATCGCGCTGACCGACCTGCTCGCCGAGCTCGGTGCCAAGCCCGCAGGCGTGATGGGCATGTCGATGGGCGAGATCGCCGCTGCCTACGCCGCCGGTGGCCTAAGCGACAAGGACGCCATGCTCATCGCCTGCCACCGCTCGCGCCTGATGGGCGAGGGGGAGAAGTCCCTGCCCGAGGACCAACTCGGCGCGATGGCCGTGGTGGAGTTCTCCGTGGAAGCACTCGACGAGTTCATCGCCACCAACCCCGAGTTCGCGGGCATCGAGCCCGCCGTCTACGCGGGCCCGGGCATGACCACCGTGGGCGGCCCGCGCGAGGCCGTGGTGGCACTCGTGGAGAAGCTGGAGGCCGAAAGCAAGTTCGCCCGCCTGCTCAACGTCAAGGGCGCAGGCCACACCTCCGCGGTCGAGCCGCTGCTCGGCGAGCTCGCCGGCGAGATCGCGGGCATCGAGCCGAAACCGCTGCACACCACCTTGTTTAGCTCCGTCAATCGCGGCATGGTCTACCAGCCGGGCAGCGTGGTCCACGACGTGGACTATTGGCTGACCTGCACCCGCCACTCGGTGTGGTTCCAGGACGCCACGGAGCAGGCCTTTGCCGCGGGCCACACGATGCTCGTGGAAATCTCCCCGAACCCGGTGGCGCTGATGGGCATGATGAACACCGCCTTTAGCGTCGGCAAGCCGGATGCGCAGCTGCTGTTTAGCCTCAAGCGGAAGTTCCCCGCGGGCGAGACCCTGCGCGACCTGCTCGCCAAGATGTATGTTGCGGGCGCGCCGATCGACTTCGGCAAGCTCTACGGCGAGGGCGAGCTGCTGGCCGCGCCGGGTATGCCGTGGAAGAAGGGCCGTTACTGGACCGCCGCCCGTCCCGCCACCGGCGGCGAGACCGAGCTGCCTGGCGCCAAGGTCACGCTTCCCGACGGGCGCATCGCCTTTAGCGTCTCGGCCGAGCTCGTGCCGAGCCCGGTCGCCTTGCTGGAGGCAGCCGTCGAACAGGTTAGCCCGGGCGCGGCGCTGATCGCCGTGGAGGAACGCGGCACCTTACCGCCGACGGGCGAGCTGACCACCGTGGTCTCCACCAACGTCGGCGGTGTCAGCGTGACCGTCCACCGCATCATGGACGAGGCCTCCGTGCTCATCGCCGAGGGCTTCGCCGCCAAGGCGGGGCTGCAGGTAGATGCCCCGGTCATCGAGGCACCGCGAGGTGAGCTCGCCCACGAGGAGCCCTCCGACTTCGTCGGCGAGGAGACCTTCAAGTGGGATCCCTCCAGCGGGGAGACGGTGGAACAACGCATGCGCACGATCGTCTCCGAGGCCATGGGCTATGACGTCGAAGACCTCCCGCGTGAGCTGCCGCTGATCGACCTTGGCCTGGATTCGCTCATGGGCATGCGCATCAAAAACCGCATCGAGCACGACTTCGACATCCCCGAGCTGCAGGTCCAAGCCCTGCGCGACGCCTCGGTGGCGGACGCGGTCAAGCTGGTTGAGGGCATCGTAGCCCAGCGTGGCACCGGAACCGCTGGCGTGGCCGAGAGCCCTGAGCAGGAGGCAGGGGCCGACACCATTGCCACTGAAGAAAACGCGGGCGTGGGCGACGACGGTGCCAAGGGCGTGGGCGTGGCCCCGCGCGATGCCTCCGAGCGCCTCGTGTTCGCCACCTGGGCGGGCATGACGGGCGTGGCGGCAGCCGGTGTCACCAGCAATCTGCCGACCATCGGGGAGGATAAGGCCAAGGAGATCGCCGATCGCCTCACCGAGCGCTCCGGCGCCACCGTCACCGTCGATGACGTGCTGGGTGCCGATACCTTAGAGCCGCTGGCTAACATCGTGCGCGAAGGCCTCGAGACCGAGGTCGAGGGCAACATCCGCGTGCTGCGCGCCCGCCCGGAGGGCTCGACCGCGCCCGCGGTGTTCATGTTCCACCCGGCCGGTGGCTCGTCTGTGGTCTACCAGCCCCTCATGCGTCGACTGCCCGCGGAGGTGCCGGTCTACGGCGTCGAACGCCTCGAGGGCAGCCTCGAGGAACGCGCCGCACAGTACTTGGACGAGATCAAGCAGTATTCCGACGGCCTGCCCATTATCCTGGGCGGCTGGAGCTTCGGCGGTGCGCTGGCCTACGAGGTCGCACATCAGCTGCAGACGACGAACTCGGGCGTTAAGGTGGCCACCATCGCGCTGCTGGACACGGTCTCCCCGAAGAACCCGACTCCGGACACCATGGAGGAGACCAAGAAGCGTTGGGAGCGCTACTCCAGCTTCGCCAAGAAGACCTACGGCCTGGACTTCCCGGTTCCCTATGAGCTGCTGGAGACCGCCGGCGAGGACGCGCTGCTGACGATGATGGCGGAGTTCTTGGCCAACACCGACGCCTCCGAGCATGGGCTGTCCGCAGGCGTGCTTGAACATCAGCGTGCCTCCTTCGTGGACAACCGCATCCTCGACCGCATGGACATGCAGCGCTGGGTTGACGTTGATGCCCCGGTGATCCTCTTCCGCGCGGAGCGGATGCATGACGGCGCCATCGAGTTGGAACCGGCCTACGCCGAAATTGCGGAAGACGGCGGCTGGTCGACTATCGTTAATGAGTTGGAGATTGTTCACCTTCGGGGTGACCATCTGGCGGTCGTCGACGAGCCGGAGATCGGCAAGGTCGGCGTGGCGCTGACCAAGCGCATCGCCGAGCTGGGGAACAAGTAGCGCCAAGTCCGGGACCAAACACACATAAGGCAGGAGACCACAGTGAGCCTGAACACCACAGCCGATAAGCTGGCGGATTTACGTGCCCGTCTGGAAAAGGCACAGGATCCGGGCAGCGAACGCGCCCGCGCTAAGCGCGATGAGGCCGGGCGCACCACCCCGCGTCAGCGCATCAACCGGCTGCTGGACAAAGGCTCCTTCGTCGAGATCGGTGCCCTCGGGCGCACCCCGGATGACCCGGAGGCACCGTATTCCGACGGCGTGGTGACCGGCTATGGCCGCATTGACGGGCGTCCCGTCGCGGTCTACGCCCACGATAAGACCGTCTACGGTGGCTCCGTCGGCGAAACCTTCGGCCGCAAGGTCTGTGAGGTCATGGACATGGCGATTAAGATCGGCTGCCCGGTCATCGGCATTCAGGATTCCGGCGGCGCCCGCATCCAGGACGCGGTGACCTCGCTGGCCATGTACTCAGAGATCGCCCGGCGCCAACTTCCGCTGTCCGGGCGCAGCCCGCAAATCTCCATCATGATGGGCAAGTCCGCCGGTGGCGCGGTGTATGCCCCGGTGACCACGGACTTCGTCATCGCCGTCGATGGTGAGGCCGAGATGTATGTCACCGGCCCCGCCGTGATCAAGGAGGTCACCGGCGAGGAGATCACCTCCGCCGAACTCGGCGGCGCGCGACAGCAAGAGCTCAACGGCAACGTCTCCTACGTCGCCCGCGATGAGGAAGACGCCTTCAACTGGGTCCACGACCTGCTCGATCGCCTGCCGCTGACCTGCAACGATCCGGCACCGGAATATTGGGCGCCTGCCGACGAGGACGTTGCCGGTGACGAGGCTTTGGACAAGTTCATGCCGGACGACACCAACGCCGGCTATGACATGCACACCCTGCTGGACAAGCTCTTCGACAGCGATGACGTCCAGGAGATCCAGCCGAACTTCGCACCGAATATCATCACCGCCTTCGCGCGCGTCGACGGACGCAGCGTGGGTGTTGTCGCCAACCAGCCGCTCGAGTTCGCTGGGTGCATCGACGCCGACGCCGCCGACAAGGCAGCCCGCTTCATCCGCATCTGCGACGCCTACAACATCCCGCTCATCTTCGTGGTGGATACCCCCGGTTACCTGCCGGGTGTTCAGCAGGAGCAGGTTGGCCTCATCCACCGTGGTGCCAAGCTGGCGTTCGCCCTCGTGGAGGCCACCGTGCCGAAGATTTCGCTCATCGTGCGCAAGGCCTACGGCGGAGCCTATGCCGTCATGGGTTCGAAGAATCTGACCGGCGATATCAACCTGGCCTGGCCGACTGCGCAGATCGCGGTGATGGGCTCGGCGGCGGCCGTGGTGATGATCCAGGGCAAGCAGCTCGCCCAGATCGAGGACGAGAACCAGCGCAACTACATGAAGAAAGTCTTCATGGACTTCTACGATGAGAACATGACCAGCCCCTATGTCGCCGCCGAGCGTGGCTACCTAGATGCCATCATCGAGCCAAACCAGACCAGGATCATGCTGCGCCAGGCACTGCGCCAGCTTGCGGACAAGCAGGAAAAGGATCTGGAAAAGAAGCACACCATTTCGCCCATGTAGGCAGCACGCACCTGTGGCGTGGGGGAGGCGTCGGCAAGCACAAACATGCTTACCATGCGCCTCCTTTTTGCGAGTGTCACGCACCATCGCCTAGCCTAGGCGGTGAGTTTTCCCCTTTTGACAATGTCCCGAAGGTTTTCCCCATGCACTTTTCCCCTCGCCGAAACTCACTGATGGCCGCCACCCTCATCGTGGCGGCCACGAGCATGGCACTGGCCGCACCGGCGGGTGCCCAGGCCACAGGATCTTCGGGCGGGTCCTCCCAGAAGACGGCAAATACCGCTAACCCGGTGGACAATTGGGTCACGTCGATTACCGCAGGGCTGGATGTGACCAAGGTCGGAAACATTATCGGCCGCCAGCAAACCGGCGACCTTGGGCTGGTCGGCAGCGACCTGGGTGTCATGGCGCCGATCATGGACGGGGAAGAATTCGCCATCGTCTTCGGCGATTCCTTCACCGCCGAGCGGCTGCAGGGCACGTGGATGAGCCCGGTTGGTGTGGTGGCCACGATGGGTGCGGACGGCACCATCACCATCGAGCGCCCGCTCAACTCCGGCACGCAGGTTCGTCAGCTCATCAGCTACACCCACACCAATATGCTGACCTTCCTGCCCTCGGACATCATCAACATCGACGGGGTGCTGTACATGCAAGGTAGCTGGAACCGCGGCATCGGGAACGTGGACTCCACTCAGATCTTCGCCTCCGATGACAACGGCCAAACCTGGCGCAATGCAGGGCGCACCTCAAAGAGCTACATGGACGGCATGGGCGATCTCCTGTCCTGGGAGCGCGGTCCGGACGGCTACATCTACGTGATGTCCACCCGTTTCCAGCGCAATGACCCGGTCTACCTGTCGCGCTTTAGGCCGGCAGAGATCGGCGATCGCACCAAGTGGCAGCTCTACGATCCCGCCTCCCGCTCGTGGGGATCGACGGCCAGCCCGGTGATCTATACCAACGTCGAAGCCGGGGAGATGTCTCTGCGCTATATCGACGGCTACTGGGTGCTCGTGCTCTTTAACGAAAAGACGATGGCGATCGAGGTGCGCGCGGCCCGCAGCATCACCGCCGATTGGGACTCGATCATCCCGGCCAACGTGGTCATCGCCGGTACCGGCGGCTGGGGTGCCGCCCAGACCGCAAGCAACTTCACGCAGCTCTACGGCGGTTTCATCGTGCCGGGTTCCACGCTGTCGAACATGAACATCCTGGTCTCTCAGTGGAACACCGGCGACAACTCCGTCTATACCACCACTCAGTTCAACGTCAAGGGGCTGGAGAAGTACTTCGGCATGACCCCGCAGCTGGAGCGCTCAGGCCAGCCAAGCCTCGAGGTCACCGAAACCGTCATGGAGCAGATCACGCTGGGCGAGTAGCCGTTGCTTGCCGACGCCTATCGGCGGGTGATTCAACTTCCGCGGGCGCAGCCTGGGTGCGGTCAGCTGCCCTAAGCGTGGGGCGCATGAGCAGCATCGCGATGCCGATGACGACGAGGACGCTGGCCTCGTGAACGAGCATGCCGATCGCCATGGTGACCCCACCGGCGATGACGCCAGCGAGCAGCAGCGCCACCGTGGCCAGGGCGAGGGAGATATTCAGCCGCATGGTGCCAACCGTGCGCTGGGCGAGCTCGAAGGCATAGGGCAGGCGGGTGAGGCGATCCGACATGAGCGCCACGTCGGCGGTTTCGATCGCGGCAGGAGAGCCGGCCGCGCCCATCGCCACGCCGATGTCAGCCTGCGCGAGCGCTGGGGTGTCGTTGACGCCATCGCCCACCATGGCGACGGTGTATCCGCGCGATTGCAGCTGCGCGACAAGTTCCTGCTTGTGCTCGGGCAACAGCTGCGCATGGATCTCGTCGACGCCGAGCTCCTGGCCGATGCTCATGGCGACGGCGCGGGCGTCGCCGGTGGCCATGATGACCCGGATTCCTCTCTCGTGCAGCGCGGCGATGGCGCTGGCGGCCTCCGGGCGGGCGGCGTCGGCGACGGCGACGATGCCGATCGCCGCCCCGTCCAGGCCCACGTACATGGCGGTTTTCCCCTGCTCGTTGAGCGCGCCAAGGCTTAGCTTGGGTGCTTGGTCGAGGAGGGCGGCGGAGCCGACGACAACCTGGTGGCCGTCGACCTGCGCCGTGATTCCCTGGCCCGTGACCGGCTCGGCGCGGTCGACCAAGGTGGGTGTGATGCCACGTGCGCGGGCCCCCGCGAGGATCGCCTCGGCCAGCGGGTGTTCCGAGGCCGTCTCGGCGGTGGCGGCCAGGCGCAGGACCTCATGCTCGCTGAAGGAGGGGTGCATGGAGACGATGTCGGTGAGGACCGGCCGTCCGGTGGTCAGCGTGCCGGTCTTGTCCACGACCAGGGCGTCGACCCGGGCGGCCGCCTCCAGGTACTCGCCGCCCTTGATGAGCACACCATCGCGGGCCGCGCGCCCAATCCCGGCGACGATGGAGACGGGAATGGAGATAACCAGCGCGCCGGGGCAGGCGATGACCAGCAGGGTCAAGGCGAGCTCGACGTTTTGGGTGACAAGACCGGTGAGGATGGCGGCGAGCATGACTCCCGGGGTGTAGTACTGCGAGAATTTCTCGAGGAAGGTCTGCGTGCGGGCCTTGTCGTCCTGCGCGTCCTCCACCCGGTGGATGATCTTCGCCAAGGTGGAGTCCGCGCCGATGCCGGTGGCCTCGATGCGCAGCAGGCCGCTGCGCAGCCAGGTGCCGGCGTACACGGCGTCGCCCTCGGCCTTTTCCGCGGGCACCGACTCGCCCGTGATCGTGGCCTCGTCGACGCCGCCTAAGCCGCTGAGCACGCGCCCGTCGACCGGAACCTGCTCGCCGTTGCGGACCATTACGGTGTCGCCGGGGACCAGCTCCCACAGTTCCACCGTCTGCGGTGCGCCGTCGCGGAGCACGGTCGCGGTCTCGGGTGCGGCCTCCACGAGCTCGGAAAGCGCACGCCGGGTGCGGTTCATCGTGGCCTTCTCCAGCGCCTTGCCGAGCGCGAAGAGGAAGGTCACCGCCGCGGATTCCCAGTAGTTGTGAAGGAACAGGGCACCGATGGCGGCGACTACCACCAGCAGGTCAATGGAGACCATCTTGATGCGCAGCGCCTGCAGCGCGGAGACCGCGATGCGATAGCCCGCGACGGCGGCCGCGGCAATCATGAGGGCGTCGGCTACCTCAGGCTGCGGGATCAGCCACGAGGCCGCGATGAGCGCTGCCGAAACCGCCACCACGCCCCAGGTCTGGGCCTTGTGAAAAAGGTTCATGATCTTCTCCTTATTCTTATGTCTCAATTGTCTGAGTTGTCGAAGTTGTCTATGTCTGTCGAAGCCAGCGCGTACAGCGCGCGGCCAGCTTGGTGTGTTCCCTTTTGACGCTAGGGGGAGTGACGCAACTTTTCCTTGACACAGATCAAGGAGCCGACAACCACTCCTAGTGGCTTGCGGGGACAAAGAAAAGCCTGCAACCGAGCAGGTTGCAGGCTTGTGTGTGCGGTCTCGGATTAGAAACTAGACGGCTTGGCGTTGTAGCCGACTTCCTTGACCGCGGCGACGAGGTCGCGGACGCCAAGCTGTGCCGGGTCGAAGTCGACGAGGATGCGTCCGGAGGAGAATTTCACCTCGGCGTGGGCGACTCCTTCGAGGCCGTTGAGCTTGTTTTCGATCTTCTTCACGCAGCTGGGGCAGGTGAATTCATCGGAACGTAGCGTGATGGACTGAGTGGCTGGGGCGGTCATGATGCCGGTCCTTTCTTGAGTGTTGTCGTGCTGACACGACTGACTTTAGGAAGGATCGCGGCGCGCTTCCTTGACGTGGATCAAACAGCCTCGTCCCCACCCGCGGCAAGGAGGTCGAGGCCTTCGAGATCGCGTAGCGAGACCCACTCGCGGCCGGAGTCGATGAGCCCGGCGCGCTTCATCTTCGACATGGCCCTGGATGCCGATTCGATCGTTGTCGAGGCCATGCCGGCGATGTCCTCCCTGCGCAGGCGCGCCTGGATGAGCCGCGCGCCGTCGGGCTGGGTGGCGCCGAGCCGCTTGCCCAGCCGGAGCAGGGTTGCAGCCACGCGCTGCTCCACCGTGGAGCCCAGCTGGGCGGACTCGCGCTGCCGATACTGGCGAAGTTGACGCTCCTGGAATCGGATGATCCCGAGGGCGAGTGGGGGATAGGTCGCGACCACCTCGGTGAGCGCCTCCGCGGGTAGGAAGAGCGCGCAGCAGGTCTCCATCGCCCAGGCCGAGTGCGTGGCCTGAGCGGGCGTGGTGGACACGGGGCCGATGATGTCGCCGGGTGCGGCGATGTCGATGGTGACCTCCCGGCCATCGGCGAAGTCGTGGGTGATGCGGGCGCGCCCGGAGGCGAGGATGTAGCTGCCCGTAGCTTCCGCGCCTGCGAGCACGATGGGCTCGCCCTCGCCCCACGCCCACGAGGTGAGCGTCCGATCGAGCTCAGCGCGCTGCTGCTCGGGGAGGTCTCTGGTCAGCGGTGCCGTGGCCAGCACCTTCATTCGCACCTCAGCGGGGCAGGCATGGGGCTTGGCGCAATTGCGGCGGACGGGGTTCGCACTCATGCCCCAAGTCTAGGCGCGGGCCAGCGCCCCCTGGGCCACAAGCTCGCGCCGCAGGCCGTCGCGGCACTCGAGCAGGACGCGCCGTAGGGCGTCGGGAAGCGGGCGGGCCAGGGCGGCGTCGGCCAGCTCAAGTGCGGTGGGGGTGTGCGGGAACAGTCCGCGGACTAAGCGATTGGCGATCTCGATGGGGTGTTGGGCCCACAGGCCTTCCAGCTCGGCGAAGAAGCGCTCGATGAACGGCTCGCGCAATGCGTCGTGGCCGGGCGCGTTGAAGGCGTCGAGGAGCGCGTCGACCTCGGCGTTGGCGAAGGCGCCCGGGGTGGTGACCTGCTCGTAGGTTTCGGCCTTTACCCCAGCGCGTGGCAGGCTGTGGCTGGCGCGTAGGTAGTTGGCCTTGCCAGTCAGCGTGTTGTCGGCTGCCTGTTCGGCCTCGAGCTCGCTGTCGGTGACCTGTCCGCGGGCGGCTAGGGCGGCGAGTGCGTCCCAGCGCTCCTGCGTGCCCAGGGTGCCCAGGTCGTCGGCAAGCAATGCCCGCAGCCGCGCGGCGGCCTTGTCTTGCGTCGCGCCACCGGGTGCGGCCGGGTAGGCGGCCAGCGCGCCGATGACCGCGCGGGTCAGCAGCAGCTTGGCATCACTTCCGTCAGGCGCGGCTGCCACCAGGTCCCATAGCGTGTCGGCATAGCGGGAGGCAACGTGCGCGCGCTGCTCCATAGGGGTGTAGCGGCGGGCGGCGAACTGGGCGTTGGCGAAGATCTGGGTGGCTAGGGTGACGTTGGTTTCTCGCGCGCCGTGTACCAGAGCGAGCTCGACGTAGTCGGCGGCGGGCAGCTGCGCGTCGCGGGTGAGGTTCCACAGCGCGGTCCAGATCACGGCGCGGGAGAGCTCGTCGTCGAGGCGGGAGAGGTGCTTCTTGATGGTGGCAAGAGAGCGCTCGTCGAAGGAGATTGTGGCGTAGGTGTGGTCCCCGTCGTTGAGGAGTACCAGGTCGGGTGCTTCTAGGCCAATGGCCTGCGCGATGGGGACGTCGGCGCCGGCTTCAGCGTCGATAAGCACATCAAGCAGCGCGAAGCGCTCCAGGCGCTGCTCGCGCACGCGGTAGAGACCCACATCCAGCCGGTGCGGGCGGGTGGGCTGGCCGTCAAGCACGGGCGTGGTGCGGATGGCAAGCGAGGCGATGCGGCCGTCCGCAACCTCGAGCACCGGGGTGAGCCTATCGGGGCCGGGGGTTTGCAGCCAGCGCTTGGCCCAGGAGTCCAGGTCCAGCTCCGTGTGGGCCTTCAGCGCTGCCAGGAGGTCGTCGAAGGTGGCGGCGCTAAAGGCGTGCGTGCGGAAGTAGTCGCGCGCGGCGGCGTAGAAGTTATCGCGCCCCACATAGTGCACCAGCTGCTTAAGCACCGCAGCACCCTTGGCGTAGGTGATGCCGTCGAAGTTCTGGCGGGCGGCGTCCACGTCCGGGATCGTGGCCTTGATCGGGTGCGTGGTGGGAAGCTGATCCTGGGCGTAGGCCCAGTTCTTGCGCCCGCCTGCGAAGTTCGTCCACGCCTCGGTGTAGTCGGTGGCGTGCGCGGAGGCGTCCGCCCCCATGAACTCGGCGAAGGATTCCTTCAGCCACAGGTCGTCCCACCACCGTGGGGTGACCAGGTCGCCGAACCACATGTGGCTCATCTCGTGCAGGATGGTGTTCGCGCGGGTGGCGTGCTGGGCGCGAGTGGCCTCGTCGCGGAAGATGTAGCGCTCGTTGAAGGTGACCAGGCCGGGGTTTTCCATCGCGCCGAGGTTGTACTCGGGCACGAGGATGGAGTCGTACTTGCCCCAGGGGTAGGGGAAGCCGAAGGCCTCGTCGAAGTAGCTCAGGCCCTGGAGGGTGATTGCTAGGAATTCCTCGTCGACGTACTGCGCCATCGAGGCCCGTGCCCACACGCCCGCTTCGATGGTGCGGTTATCCGCGCGCCAGGTGGCATGCTTGCCGACGTACGCGCCTACGGCAAAGCTCGTCAGGTAGGTGGACAGCGGCGGGGTTTGGGCGAAGGCGACCAGCGTGCCGCCGGGGACCTGCTCGCGGGCGATCTCCGGCTGGTTGGACAGCGCGACGATGGGCGCATCTGTGGCTTCGGGGACGAGCAGCTCGACGTCAAAGCGGACCTTGAGGTCCGGCTGGTCGAAGCAGGGGAAGATGCGGCGCGCATCCGAGGGCTCCAGGTGGCTGTAGAGGTAGGTTCGCCCGTCACTGGGGTCGGCGAAGCGGTGCAGGCCCTGGCCGGTGCGCGAGTAGCGGGCGGTGCCGGTGACTTTGATGCCAACCTCGGTGTCGGTGGGCACCTCGTCAACGGTGATCACGGCGCCGTCGTAGGCAAACGGGTGCGGGGTGCCGTCAACTTCCACGTGTTCCACGCTCTCGCCGAGGAAGTCGATCGTGAGCGTTGGTGTGCGGGTGACAAGGTGCAGCAGCGTTTCTACTCCGAAGGTGGGGGAGGAGGCCATCTCGCGCAGGTCAAGCGCGATGGATTGGCTGCTCATGCGCAGCGATTGGCCGCGTTCGGTGGCGCGGGCAAGGCTGATGGTGGATGAAGTTTCGTGCATAGCAACCAGCTTAGCCATCCGGATAGTGCCGCCTCCGGTGCGTGGCGCTGCTGAATGAAACCAGGGATATAAGAAAAACGCCCTCATCCCGAAACAGATTTCCCGGGATAAGGGCGTGCACGGTCGCGAGGCCGTCAGGAGGCCACCGGTTTCTTGCTGAACTTTGCGGCAACCGCGCGCCATCCCAGCAGCAGCAGTGCGGACATGATCGAGGCAACCAGGATGAAAGACCAGTGCGGGAATTCCTGGTGGCGGATACCCCATATAGCCAGGCCTGCCACTGCGGTGCTCAACCACACGGTGACACCCTGTTTGACGGTGGCGGCATCCTTGCCGCGGATGAGCATCCAGCCGATGAGAACGCCCAGCGCGAAAGGCCACCAGGTGTTGAGCACCTCAGCGACGCCGAGGCCGCCGTGGGCCATGCGGGCGAGGACGGCGAAGACGAAGATGGCGATGATGTCATAGGCTAGGTACTTCACGAGGGGCTCCTAAAAGAATTGATCCAAGCAGGCAGGTACCCGCCCCCTGATGATAGCCCGACCGGCGGTTTTCTCGTCCGGCGGGGGTGGGCGGGAAGTATCTACGTCTTAGTTTGCCTGTGGGGCCTGCGCTGCCTCGGCGGTGGGCCCATGGGGGTCTTGCGCGTCGACGACGGTGACGCCGCCGCGCGCGGTGTCGATGAAGTAGACGATCCAGCCGATGGCGGTAATCAGGGCGAAGGAGAGGATGCGGTAGACGAACACGGCGCCGAAGGCGTTGGAGGCGGTCATGCCCACGGCCACGAGAGAGCCGGTGAAAGCGGCCTCCACCGGGCCGAGCCCCGCCGGGGTGATCTGCGCGGTGCCAACGATCTTCGAGGTAACAAAGGCCAAGGTCACCCCAAGCACAGTGGTGGAGTCGGGCTGGCGTTCGAAGCCGGGCATCACCCCGGTCACGGCCCAGATACACAGCCAGAGGCTGGCGATATCGAGCAGCCAGTTCATCAGCGACAGGGTAGCCACCCACAAAAAGCGGCCGAAGCTTAAGTCAACGGCATCCAGCTGGGCGATGTGCCTGTGCAGGGACTCCATGCCGCGGTGTGGTTCGCGCCGGGTGAGTCTATTGAAGATCCGCAGGCAGCCGCGGGCGATCCTTTCCGTCTTGCCGGCGTGGTTGGTGGCCCAGAATACGGCCATCGCCAGCGCGATCATGATGGTGGCCGAGCCGAGCAGCGGTGCCAGCGAGAAGTTGGCGTTGAGGAAGAAGATGGACACAAGCCCTAGGGCGATGAGCCAGACTGTGGACAAAGCGCTGGAGACCACGATGAACCAGGAGCTGACCACGAGGCTGACGTTCCAATTGCGCATGGTGCGGTATTGGTACACCGTGGAGATGGCCGCGCCGCCGGGGAAGGTGGTGGACCATGCGTTGCCGATCAGCGTCAGCTGCAGCGCCTTGCTTAAGCGCACGGGGTGCCCGCCGACTGTGAGCAGGCTGCGCATGACCTCAGCCATGGCGACGATGGAGCAAAAGACGGCGAGGAAGGCCGCGATGGTCAAGGAGGTGTCGGCGGCGAGGACATCGTGGTAGCCCTCGGCAAGGAAGGGCATCTGGTCGCGCAGCAAAAAGGCGGCGATGGCGATGATGACCAGGGGACCGAAGAATCGGACCCATCGGTTGTGAAGTATCGCCATGCCACCACGTTTCTACTGCTTTGCGCTGCTAGTTGCGCTTTTCTTCATTCAGTCGTTTGATTAATTCACTAAATGGTACTAGCTCGTTGTCCTCGGTTGCGATTCGTCCGCCGCGGCTGGCCACGTTTTCCTCGATGGGCATGGCCTTTTCGATCGGGGTTTCTGCGGCCATGTCGTGCTTGCCGACGCCCCCCGTGTCGTCGTCGCTCGCCGCCGCCTGAGAGGTATCGGCGGCCACGGGGTGGATGCGGGTGGTATCGGACTCATAAGGATTGCCGTGGCTTAAGGTGGCTTCCTCGGCACCGACAGCCACCAGTGCGGGGGCGGGCACGACCGCGCTGGCGTGGGAATTGTGCCCCATCCGTGCGCTGGCGGCCTTGACCCAGCGCGGCCCCCACCAGTTGTCCTCGCGCAACAGGTGCATGACGGCGGGCACGAGCAGCATGCGTATGACGGTGGCATCGAAGAGCAGGGCGAAGATCATGCCGAAGGCGATGTACTTCATCATGACGATCTCGGAGAATCCGAAGGCGCCGCAGACTACGATCATGATGAGCGCCGCGGCGGTAATGATGCCGCCGGTGTGCGCGGTGCCGTACTTGATGGCCTCGTCGGTGGACTCACCGTTGTCGCGGGCCTCCACCATGCGGGAGACGAGGAACACCTCGTAGTCGGTGGACAGGCCGTAGACGATCGCCATGATGAGCACGAGCACCGGGCTCATGAGCGGACCCGGGGTGAAGTTGGCCAGGCCTGCCCCCACGCCGTCGACGAACATGGCGGTGAGCACGCCGAGTGTGGCCCCCATGCCCAGGATCGTCATGATGATGGCCTTGGCAGGCAGGATCATCGAGCCAAACACCAGGCTCATCAATAAGAAGGTGACCACAACGATGTAGATCGCCATCGTGGGCAGCTTCTCAAACAGCGCCTCTATAGACTCCACCTCCAGCGCGGGGGTGCCGCCGATGTAGACGTTGACGCCCTCCGGCACGGTGATGGCGCGCAACTGCTCGACGACCTCCTCGTTGTCCTCGCGATTGGCGATGCCCGCGGATAATACGGTGGTCCCGTCCTGGGTTGCCGAGGATGCCTGGAAGCGGCTGGTGAGGCCTTGGACCTGATTGGCCTGGTTGAATACCTCCACCAGTTGCGCGTTGTCGGCGCCGGTGACCACCAGCTTGATGGGATCGGTGCGGAAGGTGGGGAACTGCTCGTCGAAGGTGGCCTGAGCCTGGCGCACCGCGTTGTTGGGTGGCAAGTAGGTCTCGTTGATGCCGCCGAACTTCACGCCCGCGAGGGGCACCGACAGCGCGAGCAGGCCAGCGACGATGGCGACGGTGACCACCGTGGAGTGCTTCATCGCCCACTGCGGCATCCTGTACCACCAGGTATCCTCCAACCGCTTGCCCACCCGGCTGGTCCGGCGCACGGTCAGAGCATCGATGCGGTGGCCCAACAGGCCGAACAGGGAGGGCAGCACGGTAATGGACAGCAGGGCCGCCAGGCCCACCGCGGAGATCGCGCCGTAGGCCACGGACTTCAAGAATGCCTGGGGGAATACGAGCAGCCCGGACAGGGCCACCGCCACCATCGCCGCGGAAAATACCACGGTCTTGCCGGCCGTGGCCGTCGTTAAGCGAACGGCGTCGGGCACGCTACGGCCTTGGTCGAGCTCCTCGCGGAAGCGGGAGACCATGAAAAGTCCGTAGTCGATGGCCAGACCCAGGCCCAGCAGGGTGACCACCGACTGCGCGAACACATTGACCTGGGTGACCCCGGCGAGGATGGACAGCACACCCAGCGAGCCCAGGATGGACAACCCGCCCACGATCAGCGGCATGAAGGCGGCGACCACCGAACCGAAGACGATGAGCAGCAGCACCGCAACCGCGGGCAGGGCATAGATCTCCGCGCGGTGAATATCACCCGCCATGCCCTCGTCGAGGGCGTCGGCAACCGCCGTGGCGCCGGCAACCTGAACCTCTACCCCGTCGAAGGTAGGGTAGAGATCGTCTTCGATGATGCGGAAGTCCCTGAGCGTCTGCTCGCCGTCGCCGGATAGCGCCACGGCGGCGAAGGCGACTGTGCCGTCCTCGGAGACCAAGTTCGGGTTACGCTTGTCGAAGTAGCTGGTCACCGAATCAATCTGAGCCGGGTGATCGGCGGCAAGCTGCGTGAGGTAGCTGCTGATCGCGTCAAATTGCTGCGAGGTGGTGATGCCTTTTTCATCCTTGAACAGCAAGATGACATCGCCAGAATTATCGCGGCCGAAGGTCTCCTGCTCGATCGTGGCGGCCTGCGTCGACGAAGAGCCGGGATCGTCCCAGCCCTCCTGGCTCATGCGGTCGGCAAGCTTGAGTCCGAAGAGCCCGTACAGCGCCAAGATGGCCAGGATGATGGCCAAAGGCACGATACGCCGATGGCGGTAGGCGAAATCTCCCCAGGTGGAGAACATGGGCTACTCCTATGCGCGGCCAGACAACAGTGCGGTAAGCGGGCGGAACGGGCGCAGCCATGCACCGGTATCAGGCAGCGAATCCAGGCTGATGCGCGGCAAGGGCTCGCGGAATACGCCCGGAATCTCCTCCAGATCGACAAAGACGAGATTCTCGTCGTTGACCGCCCATGCGGCATGCTCGTGGAAGCCCACCACCGTCACGGCCACGCCCTCGGCGGCCAGCTTATCCAAGGTTTCCTTGAAGTTTTGCCCGTCGGCAGAGGCCACGACCACACCGCGCAGAACGCCTTGGGAGTGGCGTAGCAAGATGTGCTCGATCATGTCCGGGTCGACGTCGGAATCCTCTGTCAGCTTCGGCTTGGCGAACACCGCGAAGCCGATGTTGCGCAGCGCTTCTACCCAGGGGCGAACGTTTTCCGCGCCACCCGGGGTGACATTGGCAAACACCGTGGCCTCGGCCTCGATGTGGAGGTTTTGCTTGTGCGACAGTTCGCCGGCGCGGGCCAACAGCCACCGGCCGATGGCGTCGAAGCGGGGTCGGTGTGCGGCCGAGGGGCGCCCGCCGAGGATTGCACCGAGGCCCATGTCTAGGTTCGGCGCGTCCCACACCAATAGCAGGGTGTCGCTGGCGAGGGCCGATTGATCGTCTTGGTAGTCGCTCATGATTACTTGCGCCTCCACAGGAATTCGTTGATGGTGTGGTCTTTATCCAAGCCCTTGCCCTCGAACTTGGTGATGACCTGGCGGTCGGTCAGCTGCGGGCACTCCGGCCACGGCCAGCCCATGTACTCCAGCATCGGCTCGACGTTGGCGAGCTCCTTGATCCACTCGGCGTAGTCGGCATGGTCGGTTGCCACGTGCAGTACCCCACCCGGCTTGAGCCGGGTGGCGATGAGGTTGAGCACACCGGACTGGATGATGCGGCGCTTGTGGTGGCGAGCCTTGGGCCAGGGGTCCGGGAAGTAGATGCGCACGCCGTCAAGAGATCCCTCGTCGAACATGCGGGTGAGTACCTCGACGCCGTCGCCGCGCACCATGCGGATATTGGTGATGCCCTCGCGCACGACCGCGCCGAGCAGTTTGGCCAGGCCGGGCTTGTAGAGCTCGACGGCGATGATGTTGGTATCCGCCTCGAACGGTGCCATCGCGGCGGTGGAGGTGCCGGTGCCGGAGCCGATCTCCAGGATCGTCTTGGCGCCGCTGCGCCCGAACCAGGCGTCGACGTCAATCTTGTCGTCGGAAAGCACGGTGCCGAGCGTCGGCCAGTTCTCCTCCCAGAGCGCCTCCTGGTTGTCGGTGAGGGTGCCACGGCGGAAGGAAACGGTGCCCAGGCGCGGGTAGTCGAGGTCGTTGCCGAATTCGGCGTTGAAATCGGTTTGCAGGGGACGGCCCTTGGGCAGGTCTCCTACGTGGGTCTTTTGGGAATTATCAGGAATAGACATCGCCTCCATTCTGCCTGTTTGCTGGGATTTGTTCAATATGGGTCTCCTGTTTCTGCTGCTTTGCTTTGAGCAATATGTGAAGCAGGGTCTGCCAAAGCTACGCCCTTCATTAAGGAGCCTTTTGCTTTCCGACGCGCACCTGCGCGCCTTTCCCACCGGCTTCTTCGACAAGTTTCACGCACGAGGGAACCGGGCAGGAAGCTTGCGCGTCTATTCCTTTCTAGTTGCAGCCTGGATAAGCCCGCTTTCCTAGACCCGGCCGCAGCGTTTGCTGTTGGTTTGGGAAGACGAGGTGGCACGGTGCCGAAAGGGGCTGACCGAAATTCAAGGAGGAGGCACTGCGTGGCTGATATCGACAATGTGGCACGGGATGCGCACACCCCGGTGGCCGGTGCCGGAGCATTCCCGGCGCTGCTCGGCTGGCTGGAATCTTTGCCCGCACACAACGCAGGTCACGCCGGTGTCGTGGGTGAGCCCATGGATCCGGGCGTCATCCAGGCCCGCACCGCCGCGGTGGAGCTGGCAAAGATCCTGCAGTGTCATGCAGGCCCGGTGCGCGTTGGCGCCTGCACCGTCGCGGAGTCACTCGAGCTGCCGGATTTAGGACCCGGTTGGCTTCCGGTTGCTGTCTCGTGGCCGGTGCTCACCCACGCGGTGGACGTGGTCTTGGTGGGGTGGAGTGCAACCGTTGACAAGGGATCCATCGTCGACGCCAAGGCCCGCGCGCGCATGCGCGGTATCCATGCTGAGTCCGCGGTCTACTTCCATGTCGTGGAAGAGGAGGTCCTGCGCGGCGCGGACGTTGGCGCGCTGCGCGAGGTGGTAGAGGGGATCGACCCAGCGCGCATCGAGCAGGTCCGCCTGCTTAGGCTGGCTGGGGAGGTTGCGGCCTTGCGTCAGCGTTTCCCCCACGCCGGGCTTCCGGCCTGCGAATTCCTGCCCGCGCCGGTGCCGCTTCGCGTTTCCGTGATCAGTCCCGACAAGCGGTGTCGGGGCTCGTGGGTGGCGCGGGCGCGGGAGCTGGGGGAGATGGTAAGCCCCCTGTCACCGGTCGACGTCATCATCGCCGTCGCTCCCGCAACGGGCTGGCGGTCGGCGGACAAAGAGGTGCTGAAAGAAGCGGTGGCGCGCGCCGGGATCGTCTTTGTCACCGCCCGGCTGCCCTCGAGCTGGCAGCTACCGCATGTCCTTCTAGAAGAAAGCTACAGCGCGAAGGACCTCTACGACGTGGTCGATCAAGTTTTGAAGGCGAAGACACCGGTACTGCGGGCCGCTTCGGTATCTCCCCTATCGGAATCCGGGCAGGCCGTGGGAGTGGCCAAGCATCATATGCTTCTGCGGCGCCGAAAGGTGCTGGTCAGTCTGCCGGAACGGCACCTGCGACATTTGGCACGCAGTCTGGAGATTCCTCGCTCCTGGCGCACCGGGGTCGTTGAAGCATGTATGTCCGTGGTGGTGGCTGGGGTGGTCGCCGGTGGTCTCATACGCGTGGGAGTGTGGCCGGCGGTGGCTATCGTGGTGGGCGCTGTCCTGGCAGGTGTGCGTTTGATGCAGGCAAAACGGGTGCGCCGCACGCAGCTGGCGGCGGAGATTGCAGGGGAGCTCGGCGCGCGAGTCAGCGTGTTGTCCGCCCTCCCGAAACGGTGCGAGGGGCGGGGTTAAGGCCTATGGACGAACTCCTACCTGTTGATGGTGCCGATGTAAAGGATCTGCCGGAACTGCTTGCGCGGTGGGCCAACGCCGGTGGTCTCGGTGAACTGATCCCTGGCACCTACTACGGCAGTGACGGGGTGGTGGTGCTCCACGACGATGATCTCGACGGGGTGATCGATCGCATCGCGGCCATCGGCAATGACGGACGCATGGCCGAGCATGTTTTCCTGTCAGGAGAGCTGGCCCGCTGGGCAGGATATACCGCCGCTGGGCCTGAGACGAAGGAGGCAGGCGAGTCGGTGTCGCGGGAAAAGCCGGGTTCAATAAGTCCCGCGGAGCGGCTGGGCGATTGGGGTTCGTGAGGAAGATGAGGTGCTAGGGGTTGGGTTGTCGTGGGGGATAATCCCACCTATTGGATGCCCACGTGTGCGTTTTTCGGGCAAACATTCACAATCTTGTAAAAATCAGTCAAAAGTGTGCCCTGGTGCACATTGCAAATCCTGCGAATAACTGCATTAACGTGTTGGCAATCGATTGCGCCCGAATCGTCCAATAAGGGATGTGAATTAATAGACATGCACCAATTATTACCCCCGGAATTGGGTATCAAATACCGCAGTTTTCGTGGATTTGGTGGTAAAGGCAGCCGAAGTGGTGGGGGTAAATTGCAGGTAGATTAGTTTTGTGACGTGAGTCTCTAAAAGCTTGTTCAATTGGAGTCGGCTTAAAGCTACTGTGATTGATGTATTCACCCGCAAACAGACACGTGAAAATATGTCAGGAGATTCGATGTCCAACGTGGCCATCAAGGGGCTGGAAGGCGCAGCCCCAACCGAGAACGAAGCACTGCTGAATTGGATCGCTGAGGCCGTAGAGCTCTTCCAGCCGGAGAAGGTAGTTTTCGCAGATGGCTCTCAGGAGGAGTGGGACCGTCTGGCAGAAGAATTGGTTGAGGCAGGTACCCTACTGCGCCTCAACGAGGAGAAGCGTCCGAACAGCTTCCTCGCACGCTCTAACCCTTCCGACGTTGCTCGTGTTGAGTCGCGCACCTTCATCTGCTCCGAGAAGGAAGAGGATGCAGGTCCTACCAACAACTGGGCAGACCCGAAGGAAATGAAGGCCGAGATGACCGAGGCCTACACCGGCGCCATGCGTGGCCGCACGATGTATGTCGTTCCTTTCTGCATGGGTCCGATCGATGATCCGAACCCGAAGCTGGGCGTGCAGCTGACTGACTCCGCATATGTGGTTATGTCTATGCGCATTATGACCCGCATGGGTTCCGCGGCTTTGGAGAAGCTGGGTGCAGACGGTGAGTTCGTCCGCGCACTGCACTCCGTCGGCGCTCCACTGGAGCCGGGCCAGGAGGATGTCGCGTGGCCGTGCAATGACACCAAGTACATCACCCAGTTCCCGGAGACCAAGGAGATCTGGTCCTACGGCTCCGGCTACGGCGGAAACGCCATCTTGGCCAAGAAGTGCTACGCCCTGCGTATCGCCTCCGTCATGGCCAAGGAAGAGGGGTGGATGGCTGAGCACATGCTCATCCTGAAGCTGACCTCCCCGGAGGGCAAGGTGTACCACATCACCGCTGCTTTCCCGTCTGCTTGCGGCAAGACCAACCTGGCAATGCTGACCCCGACCATCCCCGGCTGGAAGTCCGAGGTCGTCGGCGATGACATCGCATGGCTACACCTGCGCGAGGATGGCCTCTACGCTGTCAACCCGGAGAACGGCTTCTTCGGCGTTGCCCCGGGTACTAACTACGCCTCCAACCCGATCGCAATGCAGACCCTAGAGCCGGGCAACACCTTGTACACCAACGTCGCGTTGACCGATGACGGCGACATCTGGTGGGAGGGCATGGACGGTGACGCCCCGGCTCACCTCGTCGACTGGCGCGGCAACGACTGGACCCCGGAGTCCGGCGTGGATGCCGCGCACCCGAACTCCCGCTACTGCGTCGGCCTGACCCAGTGCCCGACCACGGCTCCTGAGTTCGATGACTGGAAGGGTGTTAAGGTTGACGCCATCCTGTTCGGTGGCCGTCGCCCCGACACCGTGCCGCTGGTGACCCAGACCTACGACTGGGAGCACGGCACCATGGTCGGCGCTCTGTTGGCTTCGGGACAGACCGCCGCCGCCGAGGGCGTTGTCGGTGCCCTGCGCCACGACCCAATGGCTATGCTGCCGTTCATCGGCTACAACGCCGGTGACTACCTGCAGCACTGGATCGACATGGGCAAGCGCGGCGGCGACAAGATGCCTCCGATCTTCCTCGTCAACTGGTTCCGCCGCGGCGATGACGGCCGTTTCCTCTGGCCGGGCTTCGGTGATAACTCTCGCGTGCTGAAGTGGATCGTCGACCGCCTCGAGGGCAAGGTTGAGGCCGAGGAGACCATCGCGGGCCTGACCGCCCGTGCCGAGGACATGGACCTTGAGGGTCTGGACACCCCGATCGAGGATGTCCGCGAGGCTTTGACCGCACCTGCCGAGCAGTGGGCGGGCGACCTCGAGGATAACGCCAACTACCTGGAGTTCCTCGGCCCGAAGGTCCCGGCTGAGGTCCACGAGCAGTTCGCTGCTCTGCGCAAGCGTGTTGAGGCAGCCCAGGCCTAAGTAGGTCCCATCGGCCAACCGCGACTGGCGGCGCCACCTTAAGGGTCTCGCTTCAACAGAAAAAAACCGGCGATGCAGACTGACATGCATCGCCGGTTTTTTGCTTGCCGTGACCTGGCTCAAGAAGCGAGGTCACAGGGCTATTTCTTGCGCAGCACGATCACCAAGTTGGAGACCAAGATTTCCCGCAGCCCGGGGACGGTGACCATCCACCACGCCCACCAGGGGTGGTAGCGCGGGATCAGGGCAACGATGTCGGCACGGGATTCATGCGCGACGGAGCGTGCCCACTTAAGGCCCGCGGCGCAGGAGACGTCGAAAAGCGAGGTGCCGAAGACGTTTTTCGGCGGGTGCCCGTGGGTGCGCGTGTAGCGATCGCGGGCGAAGGCGCCGCCCACGTAGTGCTGCCACAGCCCGGTCTCATGCCCGCCGAAGGGCCCCAACCAGATGGTGTAGCTCAAGACAACCAGCCCGCCCGGCTTGGTGACCCGCAGCATCTCCTCGCCCATGTCCCAGGGGCGAGGGATGTGTTCAGCGACATTGGAGGAATAGGCGATGTCGAAGCACCGGTCGCGCAGGGGGAGGTTCATCCCGTCGCCGCGGATGGAGGAAGCAAGGGCGATTCCGGCCGCGGCCATCTCGCCGACGTCGGGTTCGACGCTGATATAGCTCGCGCCGTGGTTGCGGAATTCCTCGGCGAAATAGCCGGGGCCGCCGCCGACGTCGAGGATGCGAATGCCGGACAGGGTGCGGCCGGTGGCGTCGGCAAGCAGGCTGGCAATCAGCGCGCGGGTGTCGCGGGCCAGCCCGGTGTAAAAGAGGTCGGGGCGTGGCTGCTCGTGGCGGAAACTCCACAGTAGGCTCAGCGAGCGACGCAGGGTGGCAAGCGTGCGGGTCGCGGGCAAGACGAAAGGGCGGGTGGCGGACACGGAGATGAATTTTACCCGCTGCACGTGCCCCGGTTAGGCTGGAGTACCTGATGAAAGTTCTACTGCTGTGTTGGCGCGACTCCACCCACCCGCAAGGTGGGGGCAGCGAACGCTACCTTGAGCGCGTCGGCGAGCACCTTGCCCGCCAGGGCCACGAGGTGATCTTTCGCACCGCCGGGCACACCGACGCCCCACGCCGCAGCATGCGCGACGGCGTGCGCTATTCCCGCAGCGGCGGCAAGTTCAGCGTCTACCCGAAAGCGGCGCTGGCGATGCTGGCCGGAAGGCTGGGGCTGGGCACGCTCGCCGGGGTCGACGTGGTGGTGGATACGCAAAACGGCATCCCTTTCTTCGCCCGCTGGTTTGCCAGGCGGCCGACGGTGCTGCTGACGCACCATTGCCACAGGGAGCAGTGGCCGGTGGCCGGGCCGGTGCTGGCGCGCATCGGGTGGTTTCTGGAATCGAAGGTGTCCCCGCGCGCCTATCGGGGCGCGCCTTATGTCACCGTCTCCGATCCCAGTCGCCGCGAACTCGTCGCGCTGGGCGTGCGTGAGCGCGACATCACCATCATCCGCAACGGAGTGGATCCGATTCCCGCCTTCGTTCCCAGGCTTGCCGACGACGGCCGCACCCACCTGGTCACCCTTTCCCGCCTGGTGCCACATAAGCAGATCGAGCACGCCATCGACGTGGCCTGTGCGCTTGACGGGGTGGTGCTGGACATCATCGGTTCCGGCTGGTGGGAGGATCAGCTGCGCGAGTATGCCGCCCGGAAAGGCGCCGGGGACCGGGTGATCTTCCACGGGCAGGTCGCAGAAGACCACAAGCACGCCCTGCTGGCGGCGGCCTCTTTGCACCTGATGCCTTCCCGAAAAGAAGGGTGGGGCCTGGCTGTTATCGAGGCCGCGCAGCACGCGGTGCCCACGGTGGGGTATCGCGCCTCCGGCGGGCTCAATGATTCGATCGTCGACGGCGTCACCGGCGTCGTGGTCGATAGCCCTGCCGGATTGTTGGCTGCGGTTGCGCGTTTGCTTGCCGACGAGCACCGCCGCCGTGCCATGGGCGCTGCCGCCCGCGAGCGCGCCGCACAGTTTTCCTGGGCGGATACCGGCACCCGCTTTGCTGACCTGCTCGAAAGCCTCGTCGGAAAAAACCAGGCGGGGAAGATGTGGCCTCAAAACTAGCCCCCATCTGGCTGCGAAAAGGGTGGAACAACCAACCCCTAAGGGCGCTGGGATGAACGATCCCCCTCGCGTGCGATCGTCCTGGTTGCTGGGGAAACAAGCAGGACCCCGAGAAGAAGCCACGCAAGGCTCAAGGAAAGCCCCAGCCACCATTGCCAGGGGCGGGGTGCGGAGGAGGAATCCGTGGCGCCTTCCTTGGGAACCGGCTGCACCTGGCCGTTGTGGATCACCCACGCCACGCCCATATCGCTCAAGGTGTCAAAGTCCTGGTCGTCGTAGGCCCTGCGTGCAGCAACGTAGCCGGGGTTGGGGGCCTCGGTGGGCTGGCCGTCGACGATGAGCTGGCCGGAATCGAGGCACTCGGTGGCCTTCAACCAGGGGTTGAGCATGACGCGGGAGTCGATGCTGACGACCGTCGGGTCCACAAGCAGCGCGGTGCCCGAAAGCTTCCGCGGGGTATCCATCCCATGATCGGCAAAAGCGGCGGAGGACACGGGCTTCAGTGCCCCCAGTTGGGCGGGAGCATCCGGGGCTTGGGCAAGCGCAGCCACGATCACCGCCGCCGGCAGCAGACGACGCCGCCACGGCTGCCCAGTGGCGCAACCGGTGGCCCCGGCGGCCGCCACGAGCGCAGGGATCATGAGCGCGATGAGCTTGTGGCTATCGCGAAACAGGGCTGCGCCGGGGATAGTGGACACCAGCCAGGCAGTGGGGCCGAAGGTCACAAAGAGGCAGGCCGCAAGCCCGCCTGCGGCAAGAAGAACCAGTGCCCGCGGGATGCGTCGGAACTGCGTAGCCAGCAAGGCAAAAAGGACCACGCCGAACCGGGCCCAGCCCGCCTCACGCGAGGGCAGCGATGCCTGCGCATTCCAGATTCCGCCCAGGCCGAGCAGGGACCCCAGCGTACCCACGCCATGCTCGGCGCGCGCGACGAACACGTTGGTCCCCAGGGCGGCAGGCGGTGCGAGAACACTCGGCAGCAACCACGGCACGGAGCAGGCCACGCCTATGGCGAGCGTGCGCCGCCGTGCCGTGCCGGTGACAAGCGCGGTGATGAGGCCGAGCAGCAGCCCGGTCGGGGTCAGGCTCGCCACCCACAGCGCCAGCCACCCCAGGCGCGGGTGCTTTTTGGATGCGGCGATAACGGGCAAAAGCCATGCGGCGATCGCAAGCGACCACTGGCCCTGGAGGAGGCGCTCGATGACGAAGGGGTTATACACTCCAACGGTCATCGCGGCGGCCTTGCCCCAGGTGGTGGTGCCGATCAGGCTGCACCCCCAGGCACAGGCAGCCGCCGTGGCTACAAGCAGCGCGCGCACAACCCAGCTTGCGGGCACGACCTGCCCGACCACGGCGAGCACCCCGTCCTGCGGGGCGTTGCGCGCCGGGGTGGCGCCGAATCCGAAGTTGGCAAGGCTCAAGGCGGGGTGGTCGATGACCTGCATGTCGCGCAGACTCAGCCAGCCGGGAAAAACAAGCGCCCACAGGAGTGCTACGACGAGCGCGGCACCATAGGCGATAAGTCCTAGGTGGCGCGGTGGGACGTCGTTGAGCATCGGTACATTAAGCCTTACGCACGCGCACGCGGTTGAAACGCACGAGGCCGAAGACCATCACAATGACGGCGCATACGCGCGCGATGAAGGTGGCTAGCTTGAGATTATTCAACGCAGCGACCACCGGATGGGCCTGCGCCCAGGCGGTTTCCCGGGTGGCCGAATCCCACGCCAGGGAGGTCTGCAGCAGCGTGCGGTAATCATCGCCGCCAGCGGCCACGGTGGCGTTGGCCTCGTCCTGATTCTGTGCCAGGAAAATGAACATGTCCTCGACCTGGTTGACGATGGTTCCGGACTTCGGCTCCACCCACAAGGTGCGGGTTGCAGCGTAATAGGGATCGAGGACGACCGTGCCCGTGGGCGCGTTATCGCCGGGGGCATAGAACTGGCTTGCCGCGCCTGTGACCTGCAGCGCGTCTACCCGGGAGCGCTCGGACTCGGACAAACCGGAAGCCCCGGCCTGCGCGCCGGGCTCATCGGACAGATCGGCCGGGTGGGTAAAGGAGCGGGTCACCGCCTCCCGAAGGCTGACCGCCGGAATGGTCTGGGTAAACACATACGTTTCGCCCTCCATCCCCACATAATCCAAGGGGGCGGACTGCTGCGCGATCACATCGAAGTATTGATAGGAGCGGCGCTCGGTCTCAAAGGGGAAGAAATACTGCAATCCACCGCGGGCAAAATCACCGGTCTGGATGTCTAGTCCCGCGGTGGGTGCGGCCAGACTCAGGTGGGAGACGTTGTCGACGACGGGGTAGGTGGAATGGCGAATCAACCGCAGCGAGTCCTCGACCTCGATGAGCGCCTCCGCGTCGTCGAAGGCCGCCTCATCCGGCTCCGCGGTCTCCGTGGTCGCAGGTGGCGCAGCCCCCGTGCCCGCAGCTGCTGCTTCGTCCGGTGTGGGCGACTCCAAGCGCGCCAGCTTCTCGACAACCTCCAGGTTGACCTCGTCTTTTTTCTCGGAGGCACTCGTGTGCAGGGTGCGCTTGAGGCTGGAGAAGGTATCCACCACATAACAGTTGCGGGCTGCGTCCTCGGGGCACTGGGCTGCCGCGTCATACATCTTTGTCTGCGCGGGCTCGGTGGATACCGTCCGCGAGGTGTCCACCGGAATCGGCTTGATGGACTGCAAGACGAGCACGGGGACCAGCGAAGACAGCGCGAGAATGACGAAGGCGCCGATGATCGCCGCACGATGGATCCAGACCGATTGTCCTCGCACTGGTTGTCCTCCTCCGGGTCCTCTCTGGGTCCTTTATGGCCCATGTCTTTTCTTCTTTAGCACGCCACCTGCACCTATCGCAGCATGTCACAGCGCTGCAGAAGCGCTGTTCGACCCGTAGTTCCACCACGGCTGTGCGGTTAAGCCGGCTACCCGCGGATACCGCTTGCCCAACCACACCTCCACTGTAGGCTGGTGGGCATGGGCTAGAATCGTGCCAGATGCCACCTGCCTTTGCAGTAGCGTCGCTACCCACGCTAGCAGGCGCGCGCGACATCACCGTCACTCGTGGGACGTCACGGCGGGCAAGGGTGGCTGCGCCGCACCAATGCTCAAGCCCCCGATGATCGATTGCGAGGACACGTCGTGCCCACTACCGCCGCGCCGCGCTTTCTTGCGCAGCTAGAGGGCTTGCGCGCGGTGGCGGCACTCGGGGTGCTGATTACCCACGTGGGCTTTCAAACCGGGTTATCGCAGCGCAGCGTGCTCGGCGCGATCGTGGCCCGCTTCGACTACTTCGTCGCGATCTTCTTTGCCCTTTCCGCCTTCCTCTTGTGGCGCAATTTTCGCCGCGAGGGCTACTATTTGCGCCGCGCCGCCCGCATTCTGCCCGCCTATTGGGTGCTGGTTGCGGTTTCCTTGGCATTGGTTCCGGCTTCTTTCGGTACCTCGCCGCAGGTAGGCTTAACGACGCTTACCTTCACCCAGATCTACTTCCCCGATCATCTCGCGGGTGGACTGACCCACCTGTGGAGCCTCAGCGTGGAGGTTGCCTTTTATGTTGCCTTGCCGGTGCTTTATCGTCTCGCACATCGCGCGGGTTCGGCGGGTGATCAAGGGCGCCGGCGGCGGATAGCATTCATGCTCGCGCTCGGTTGCCTGGGGCTTGCGTGGGCGGGCACACCCTGGCCGGACCCGGGCACAACTAATGACGCGGGACAGACGTTTGCCGGGGTGAATTTTCAGATTTACCCGCTAAGCTACCTGCCGTGGTTTGCGGTCGGGATGATCGTGGCCGAGCTGGAGGGCCGCGTTACCGTGCCCGCGTGGTGGCGTCGGGTGGCGTGGCCGGTGGCGGCGGTGATCTGCTGGGTGGCGGGGCAGGAGTGGTTTGGTCCCTTAGGACTGGTCCACCCAAGCCCCTTGGAGTTCGTGCGCCGCATTCTCGGCGGCACCCTGTTTGCGGCCGTGCTGCTGGTGCCCTACGGCCTGGGACGGCCCGATTCCGATCCTGGGCATCGCCGCTTCGGCAAAGGGTATGGCCTGTTGTCGACCCCGGCGCTGGTGCAGGTGGGCACGTGGTCCTACTCGATTTTCCTGTGGCATCTGCCCGTGCTCAGTTTTGTGTTGCCCGTGGCAGGAATCAATTTGTTTAGCGGCTCGATCGTCGACTTTGTCGTCGTTGCCGTCCTCACCGTCGCACTCAGCATCGTGGTGGCCTGGATCAGCTACGAGTGGGTGGAAAAACCAGCCCGGGATTGGATCCGCGCCTACCTACGTTCGAGACTGGGCGCGGCGGCCGCAAGCGCTTGACGAGGCCGGTGGGCGTCGGTAAGCGTGCGGCGCGGTAACAACGCCTGCGGCAAGGGCAACGCTTTCTGGCAGCGCGCCGGGCTTCGGCGGTGGCGCTCCCCCAAAAAGGATGGAAAATTCCGCTCGATGGCGCTCGCGGATTCTTCCCCGGGCGGGGAACCTCTAAGCTGGAACAGTTAGATTCGCTGCTTGGATACAAGAAGGTGTTCATGAAACTGCCTCGGCCTTATGCCTTCGGTCAGCCTCGCCAGCGAAAGAAGACAACCCTTCAGCCCTTTGAACCGGACCCTTGCGAGGATACGGACTACCTTGCGCGCTTTGATGCGATGTCTTTCGCCGCCGCGCGGGCAGTGATCACTTCCTATTCCACCAGCTTTGCCATGTCGACCAAGCTCCTCGGCGCGCGGGTGCGCACGGATATCTGCAACCTGTATGCGGTTGTGCGCATCGCCGATGAGATCGTCGACGGCACCGCCAAGGCCGCAGGGGGAGCGGCCGATGCAATCGCGGGAGCCCTCGATGACTACGAGCGCCTCATTATCGAGGCCCCGAGTAGGCGCTTCCACACCGATCCCATCGTGCATGCCTATGCCATC